>NZ_KV804967.1 GCF_001811505.1 Streptococcus sp. HMSC034E03 | reverse complement strand
TTACCATCTTTGTCAGCTGTTGCTGTTGCTTTTGTTCCATTTGGAAGGGTTACTTCTACGGTTGAGCCTTCTTCAGCTGTACCAGTAATACTAGTAGCACCTGCCTTAACTGCATTTACAGTTGGTGCTACTGGAGGTGTAACGTCTGCCTGACTGACAGTTTGTGCTGGGGTCAATTTAGCTGTCGAACCATTTGAGTAGGTTAGTGTTGTTGTACCATCGGTTCCTACTTCAACCTTAGTTGCACTTGGGTTCGCTGTTTCTACTGCTTTCTTAACTGCATCTTTTTCTGGTTGAGTTAGGCTTGATGGATTTTTAACTGGTGTTACTGCAGGTGCTGTTGCTTCAATTTTGAATACTGAGTCTGCTGGAATGACATCTGTACTTCCATCTTTATAAGTCACCTTAACATTAGTACCATCTACAGAAACACTTTCAATCTTATCGCTGAAAGTTGGGTTCGCATCTTTAACAGCTTTTTCAAGGACACTCGCTTCT
This sequence comes from Streptococcus sp. HMSC034E03, assembly GCF_001811505.1. Taxonomy (GTDB): domain Bacteria; phylum Bacillota; class Bacilli; order Lactobacillales; family Streptococcaceae; genus Streptococcus. The sequence goes on along the minus strand of NZ_KV804967.1, from coordinate 43,972 downwards.
GGAACAGTATTTGATTTAATCGGTGTTGATGGAGCTACTGCAGTATATTTGAATGACTGTGGTTTCCACATAAAACGGATACGCCCAAGTTGTCCTGGTGTAGTCGCATCACCAACATGTTCATAACCTGTATTACCCGCCGCATCTTCAGCAAAGAGGTAACGAGTGATTTGTCCACTACTTTCTGTGTAAGTGTTTTTAGGAACTTCACCAGTTACGCGAACGATAGCTGGAGTTGACTCTGTAGCAGTAGTTTCTACATGAATACCTTCAGTCTTAAGATACAAACCACCTTTAGTTCTACCGTTTAAGAAGGTAGTGTCTTCTGCACCAAGCCCACTGCGGTTATCTTGTGGTAAAGCCAGATAAGCTTTTACAATCTTACCTGAATTATCAGTTACCTTTAGCTCAATATTATTTTCTTCACCAGAGTAAACATAAATGGCTTGTGTCGCAGGATCATCATATGGAATGTGTAAGGTCGGACGAACTGTCTCTTTTACAGTAACTTTAGTTGGAGTTGATGTGTTTTTAGCTGCATCTGTTGCTGTAACACTAATTTGATCATCAGCATTCAAAGCTGGAACTGGAATTGAAAACTCACCATTTTCTCCAGCTTTTGCAGAGGCTTTTTGTCCATTTTGAAGGGTTACTTCTACGGTTGAGCCTGGCTCAGCTGTACCTGTTACTGCTGTAGAGGCTGCTGTCACTGGGTTTACAGTTGGAGCTGCTGGTGGTGTTGTATCTGCTGGTTTTGCTTCTACATTAATTTCTTTCCAATTAACAGGACTTGTGTATTTACCTTCTTTAATGTTTGAAACTACCTTAGCCTTACCTGGTTGGATTTGCTCTTTCATTTCAAGGACAATAGTATCAAAGAAACCATCACTAGAGTATGACTTAACAACTGCTTTTGATTCGTCTTTTGAAGTCCATGCCCCTGGAATTGAATCGCGTTTAATAGCGACTACACTTCTAGCGTTACCAGCTTTAGGATAATCAAAGTAAGTAATTCCCGCATCATGTGGTACTTTCAAAGTTACTGTTGTAGTTTCTGCAACAAGACTTTGTTTATCAGAAGAAGATTCAGATGGTTGAACAACTGATTCACCAAGTCCAACTTTAACCTCTGTTTCAGCACTTTCTTCACCATTGATCGTTTGGGTAACTGTCAATGTATCTCTTGGAACCAACTGATCTTGCTCAGTGATATTGCTGTTTACACCAGTTGGAAGAGTTGCAGACCAAGAACCATCCTCAGCAACAGTCACATTATCAACAATTGTCTTACCAGCAGCAGCAATTTTGATTGTTGCGCCTTTTTTACCAATTCCTGAGATGGTATTGTCTGTTGACTTGATACCTGGCTCAGTCATAACACCGCCAACTTGTAATGTTGGAGTGACAGTAGGTCCAGCTGGTGCAAATACATAAGTCAACAACTGCCCACCTGGAGTTAGGGTAACGGTATTGTTTCCTTCGTTATATGAAGGTGCTTTGCTTGCATCGATTCTCTTTAATTTATAACCTTTAGCTTCGACTGCTGCAATTTTGCTGTCTTGGGTGCTAAGGTTAATAACCTCATTTTCATCACCTGGAATCGCACTACTTGCTTCAATTTCATTACCTTTTGCATCAACAAATTTCATGTGGACGATTTGTGGCGCTGTAAACTCAAATCTTTCAATCTGAACGCGTTGCAAGTTAGTACCAGAACCTGTACTTCCTAAGAACGAAAGGGCAAAGGTTGGATTATTTTTAGTCAAGGCATTCTTAGCGTCAGTTGTCATGATGCTAGTGTTAGCATTTTTTAAGTTCGTTGTCCAAGTTTGTGAGCCATAAGTTACTGTAAAGTTTTTATTTTCATCGTATTCAATTTTAAAGTCTACCCATTGGCCACTTGGAGCTGGATTTAGAGCTTTGGCTGCTGAGCTACTTGTCGTTACCCTACCAGCATTATTTGATGAGTAGAATGAACCGAAGGCATTTGTTTTCCAGGCTCTCCCACCATATTGTGGATCGGCTGATGCATTTTGGTTGGCATTTGGGTTAGAAGTGTTGTGCCATGAGTCTAGTTTGAAACCAAAGGCATTTTTGATAGTACCCATACCAATAGAGGCTCCAGATTGACCAATAGTATTTACCTTACCTGTATGGAAGACGAAACCAACTCCATCACCACCTGGTCGGCCATCTGCATCAGTTTTGCCTTCGTATTTATTACCAATATCTACCTTACCAGTGAAGGTAAAAGGTTGTCCAGAGTTAATTTTAAAACGTAGGTAAGCACTACCAACTTGACCTGAAACGTCATCTGTCAACTTAATAGTACCTGTTGATTTATCATAGGATGCAGTTCCACCTTCTTGGAAGAAACTTTCAAAGTTATCTTTGGTTACGATAGCACGAGCAAGGTTAGTTTCATCAATTGAACGTGTTGTACCTTCAGCAACAGCACGTTTGCTTCTGACTTTAGGAGTTGCTGAAGATTCTGTAGTTGCTTCAGATGTTGTTTCAACTGTTGTCTCAGCTGCTTCAGTAACTTCCTTCACACTTGCCACAGCATGAGTCAAACGTTCAACACTTTGGTTGATTTGATCTTGGCTTGCTGAACCGTTCGCAACTAATGCTTCTGCTTCTGCAATTGCAGCTGCTACTTCAGCTTTAACTGAAGCTTCTTGACCATCCAAGTTTTTAGCTTTAGCTTGTGTCAAAACAGCTTCTAGTTGAGATTTGTCAGCTGAAACGACAGTTGTTGCTGAATTTGCTTCTACTGCTTCAGTCGCAACTGGGCTAGTTGCAGCTGGTGCCGCATAGGTCGTCGCCTCTGCAGTAGGTTCATTTTGTGTTGCTGAATTTGTAGCTTCTGTCTTAGCTTCTACACTGTCAGCGTGAACCGTTGGAGTAGCTAGTGTAGCTCCAACCGCAAAGACTAGCGAACAACCAAACAAGAAATGTTTTCCTTTTTTGATCATACGCCAATTCTTTTGTTCTGCATTTTTACGATTAAAACACATATTTATTTCTCCTTTTGTGTTTATGTAGTATTATAAATACAATTTTATTATAATCTTTTTACTTAGATAAATCAAATTTATTCTTTCGATTTCTTTCGGTTTATTATATTCCAAATGTATACATATAGGTTTTTATAATATCTAAATATAGTTTTTCTCTATTTTGTTAGTTTTTTTCTTAAAAACTTGATGTTCTTTTAAAATCAAAAAGAGCAAAAATTTTCACCACACAAACATATATATTATATGTTTTGTTAGAAACTCTTTCCTTAGCTTCCTAGAATACGTTGATTAGCTGCTAGAATTCCAAATTTATACACGGGCTTAGATATTTCTTAAGCAGCCTGCTAACAAAAAAGAGCAATTTTATTTTATAGTAAAATGAAATAAAATCTGAACAAATTGACTAGGGAAATCAAATCAATTTCTATCCATATTTTAGAAGCAACAGTGTGCTATACTATATTTGATTGAAATAAGGTATGAACAATTCGATTAGGAAAGTCAAACTAATTTCTAGAAATATTTTTAGCAGTCATAATGTATGATTTTAGATTCAATCTACTATATTATGGATTCAATCCACTATACAAAAAAGATACTTGGTAAAAAGGGCATTACAATAAAAAAACGCATAATACCAGACTTGCAAAAGTCTTGATAGTATGCGTTTAATGTTGGAGAGCGCTATTGGCCTTTCTTTTCAAATCAACCTTTGGACTACCCTCGCCATTTTTTACTTTTATTTTACTTCAAATCCTTCTGCGACTGCATCCGCAAAGTTTTCTTCTACGATACTTGCACAGTGGTCACAGATGGTTGCGTGGTAGCAACGTTCTGCTGTACTTGGATCAATACGGCGGCAACGATCACAAACTTCACCTGCAGCGCGTTCAACTGTAAAGGCTACATCTTCAAAGGCTACTGCACCTTCTGGAACTGGTCCTTCTGCGATAGTCAATTCTGAGACGATCAAGAGTTGAGCAACATTACTGTTAACCGCACCAAGAAGGGTTTGTACCACTTCATTTGGATAAACTGTCAAGTGAGCTTCAAGGGATTTACCGATGACTTTGGCATTACGAGCTTCTTCCAAGGCTTTTTGAGCTTGTCCACGGAACTCCATGAAGGCTGCCCATGTATCCAAGATTTCCTCTTGGTTAGCAAAAGTTTGAGCTTCTGGCAATTCTGACAATTGGACAAAGTCTTCAGCTTCAAACTCAAGATATGACCAGATTTCTTCCGCAGTGTGAGGAAGGATTGGAGTCAAAAGTTTGGTGATTTTTACAAGGATATCATAGAAGACAGTTTGCATTTGACGGCGTTCAAGTGATTTTGCACCTTCGATGTAGACAACATCTTTGGCAAAATCAAGGTAGAAGGCTGATAAGTCAACGTTGATAAAGTTCACCAAGGCCTTGTAGATTGTCAAGAATTCAAAGTCTGCATAAGCATCACGAATTGTCTTAACAAGCTGGTTAAAGCGGATGGTCATGTACTTATCAACTGAACGAAGTTCTTCGTAAGCTACTGCATCCTCAGCTGGGTTAAAGTCAGATGTGTTAGCAATCAAGAAACGAAGGGTATTACGGATCTTACGATAAGTCTCAGAGACTTGGCTCAAGATATCCATAGAGATACGCACGTCGTTGCTTGAGTCAACACTTGTTACCCAGAGACGCAAGATTTCAGCACCAAATTGTTTCTCAACATCGCTTGGAGCAATGGTATTTCCAAGAGATTTAGACATCTTCTCACCTTTACCATCAAGGGCAAAACCTTGTGACAAGATTTGTTTGTATGGTGCCACACCATGGTTAGCCACAGATGTGATAAGAGAAGAGTTGAACCAACCACGGTATTGGTCAGAACCTTCAAGGTAGAGGTCGGCTGGGTATTTGAGTTCTGGACGGTTAACCACGACACCATTCCATGATGAACCTGAGTCGAACCAAACGTCCATGATGTCTGTTTCTTTCTTGAACTCACCATTTGGTGAACCTGGATGTGTAAATCCTTCTGGCAAGAGGGCTTTAGCATCACGTTCCCACCAGATAATTGAACCATGTTCCTCAAAGAGTTGAGCTACATGTTCAATCGTTTCAGCTGTCATGATTGGTGTGCCGTCTTCTGCGTAGAAGATTGGAAGAGGAACTCCCCAAGCACGTTGACGAGAGATGACCCAGTCACCACGGTCACGGATCATGTTGTAAAGACGGACTTTACCCCATTCTGAATGGAATTTCACTTTTTCGATTTCATCTAAAATATCTTGACGGAATTTTGATACTGAAGCAAACCATTGTGGAACTGCACGCCAGATGATTGGTTTTTTCGTACGCCAGTCAAATGGGTAGGAGTGAGAGATTTCTTCTTGAGCAAGAAGGAGGTTGCCTAGTTTTTCAATGACAGTTGGCACTACCTTGTCGTAGAATTGACCTTCAAACTCAGCGCCAGCATTAGCCATCATGATACCACGTTCGTTAACTGTCACAGCAACTTCAAGACCATTAGCCACACCAACATTGTAGTCGTCCTCACCAAAACCAGGAGCTGTATGGACGATACCTGTACCAGAGTCAGTTGTAACGTGGTCACCAAGGATAACGAGTTCATCTACTGCAGTATCCCATGGGTGTTCTGTCACGATATGGTTCAATTCTTGACCACGATAAGTCGCCAAAACTTGAACATCAGTCCAGCCAAATTTCTCAGACAAGCTAGTCAATAATTCTGCAGCGACCACAAACTTACGAGCTTCACCAGTAGGTTGAACCAAAACGTAATCAATATCTGCACCAACTGTCAAACCACGAGAAGCTGTGATAGTAAATGGAGTAGTTGTCCAGACAACGATATAAGTATCTGTATCTAGAACACCTTTGCCATCTTTAACCTTGTTGGCATAGTAAAGTGATGTTGATACCAAGTCGTGGTATTCAATCTCCGCTTCAGCAAGAGCTGACTCAGATGACCAAGACCAGTAAACTGGCTTAGCACCACGGTAGATATAACCTTTGTTTGCCATCTCACCGAAGACACGGATTTGGGCTGCTTCATAGTCAGGAGTCAAAGTCACATAAGGATTTTCCCAGTCACCTGAAACACCCAAGCGCTTGAAGTCTTCACGCTGTTTATCTACTTGAGAAAGAGCGTATTCACGGCAAAGTTTCAAGTACTCAACCAAGTCCATCTCTTTACGTTTAACACCTTGTTTAGCCAAAACTTGCTCGATTGGTAGTCCGTGTGTATCCCAACCTGGAATGTATGGTGCGTAGAATCCTGACATAGACTTAGAACGAACAATGATATCTTTTGAAATCTTGTTCATAGCATGACCAACGTGGATATTTCCGTTAGCGTATGGAGGTCCATCATGAAGAGTGAAATGAGGTTTTCCTTCATTTAATTCTTGACGGCGTTGGTACAATTTTGCTTCTTCCCATTCTTTTTGCCAGACTGGCTCTTTGGTTGGAAGGCCTGCACGCATTGGGAAGTCAGTTTTCCCAAGATTTAAAGTTTCTTTGAGTTTCATGATATCTCCTTTTTTATATAGACAAAATAAAAACCACGACTCGCTAAAAAGGACGAAAATCGTGGTACCACCTTTGTTCGGAAAAAGAACTAGTCTTTCTCCCTCTTTTCCCGTAACGTGGGGAACGTCAAATCCTACTAACTTCAGACTTGATAACTTGAGAGGATAATCTTATCAACAGGGATTGTAGGACTTCCACCATCTCCTACTCGCTAAAAATATGTTTGATAAGATCTTGTTCTCAGATTTTACAATTACAAATGTTGAGAAATTGTTATTCTGAATCCTCTTTAGACTCAGAACTCATTTCATTATTTACTAACGAAGATAAGTCAGATAAAGTTGATTCATCCTGTGCTTCCATCAATTCACGATTAGTTGCTTCTATACGTGCTTGGAGCTCAGCAACCTCTTCAGGTGAAAACTGACGAGTCAAATCATTGGCTTCCTCCTCATGAAATGCTGAAATATTTTCCCCCAAAGCCTCTCTAACCACCTCTTTAAAGACCTCATCACTAGTTTGTAAATAAGTTGCTGTTGGACGTAAAATTTCTTCCCAATCAGATGAATCAACGATGGCCAATTGACTTTCAATTGTAGATTTCAAGCGTTGATGGAAGACGCGACTCTTATTCTTCAGTTCTTCTGTCTCAATCGCAACCTTCTTAGCATTATCAGTTGCTTGACGTAAAATTTCATTTGCCTTGTACTTAGCTTCATCAAGCAAACGTTGTGATTCCTGTTCAGCATGATGAATAATATTATGAGAGCGTTCAGTAGCTGCCTGTTTAACTCGCTCGGCAGTATCTTGAGCAATTAAAACAGACTGACTCAATGAATCTTTCATCTCATCAAAATAAGACAAACGCTCTTCTAAATTTCTAATTTGTTGCTCTTTATCATGGTTACTTCGAACCAATGTTTCATAGTCTCGAACTACAATATCGAGAAATTCATCAACTTCTTCAGGATCAAAACCTCTAAACTTAGTACTAAAGCTTTTATCCTTAATCTCTAACGATGTAATTGGCATATTTTCCCCTCACTTACTTAATAATAATTGTATTGTCAATTTCTTCTTATCCCTTTTTGTTTGACCATTTTCTCTCAGAACACTAATCCTTCCAAAACGTCTGACACTTACTAAATCACCAATCTTAACTTGATAATCAGATTTTTCAACCAGATGGTAATTTATCTGAACATATTTTCTTTCTAACAAATCAGCTGTCTGCGAGCGAGACAATTTCAGAACATTTGACAAGAAAGCATCCAAGCGCATACTCGGAACTAAAACTTCCTTTTCCTGATAATCACTCTCGGCTTCTATCAATTCTTCAAAGGATTTGACTTCAAGTTTGACAGGCAATCGAGCAATCTTTTGAATCCCATCTTGAAAGAGAGAAGTGAATTTTCGGTCCACAATGATTTGAGCTCTATTTTCCGTTACCAATATATCACCAAACAACTTGCGATCGATTCCCAGACGATTCAGAACAGTTCCTAAAATCTTGGAATGTGTCAATTGGTCAAACTTGCTAGAATAAACAATCTCAAGCAAGTCCATTTCAAAATCCGCCAAAGTCGGTATGAAATAATCTGGTGCAAGTAGTACACGACTATACTCGCTAGCTACAAAATCATTGCTAGAAAAAACTTTAATCCCTTGATGATTGCCCAATGTCTTTAAAATAAAGACCTGATGGGGGTTGATAAAGGGAGTTAAGATGGGAGCGTAGTGCTCCTCAACCTGCCTGAGCCACTCCAAACCTTTATCAATAAAAGGAATATCCTCGACTGAAAAATGCTGATAGATATCTTTTCTCATGCTAGTATTAAAAGAAAACGGATCAGATAGTTTCCAAGTAAATGAACTAAAAGGACGGCCACCCAAACTGAAAAATCTAAACCACCAATACTTAGCGGCAGACGTCTCAAAGGTTGAAGAATCGGTTTGACTAAATTAGTCAACAAACGACCTGCTCTAGTCTCATAGGCATTTGGAAACCAGGATAAGAGAGCAAACGCTACAAGTATCATAGAATAGATATCTGTAGCGTTTTGAATAAAGCGAACTAGAAATATCATTATCTCACTCGTTTTCTCTTCATATCGAAATCAAACTCTTCACCATGAGTTCCCTCTGGCAAACGAATATCTTCGATGTTAACCACAACTCCTACCGGTGTCAAAAGGTACATGGTATTTGCAACCTTTCTTAATTCACCAGCAAGTACATGACGAGCTCCATCTAAATAGTCTAGACAACGACGCGCTTGTACTTCAGTCATGTATTGGAAATCGATTAAAATACTTTCATTGCCTGCTAGTAAATCAACGATATCCGTTGCATCTTCGTAGCGACGAGGATAACGAACATCAATGGTTACCTTTTCTGTACTACGATGACTCTTCATCGCTAATTCTTGCTGACGAGCATGAAGGCGCGTAATATTTTTTTCCTTTGAATTCACTTGTGAAGGCTGAGGAAGTTGTTGAGCTTGTGGAAGTTCTTCCATGGGGGCAGAAACTGATGTTAGCGTTTTTTCAGGCTTTAATTCAGCAACGTTTGGTGCCACTTCTTCTCCATCTTCAGTGAAATAATCTATAAACTTTTCAAATTTATTTTTTAGTGACATGGTTATTTCCTACTTAAAAAATGCTGTGCCGATTCGAACGAAAGTTGAACCACATTGAATCGCTTCTTTGAAGTCTCGACTCATACCCATACTTAGTTCTGTCATCGGCATATTGGGGAGATGTTTTTCTTGAATGTTTTTTTGCAATTCTTGCGTTTCTTTAAATATCTCTAGTAATTCTTGACTAGTTGCATCAAATGGAGCCATGGTCATCAGTCCCACATACTCAATCTGGTCTAATTCTGAAAGTTCTGGTAAGAGGGCTAACAATTCTTCTTTCGAAAAACCGTGCTTGCTCTCTTCCTTAGAAATATTTACTTGCAAAAAGCACTTAATCTTGTGGTCTGCTCGTTTTTGAATTTCCTGAGCTAGCTTTAAGGAATCTAAAGCATGAAAATAATCCACATAAGAAATCACTTCCTTGACTTTACGTCTCTGTAAGGTTCCAATCAAATGCCAGGTAAGATTCTTATCACTTAGAGCATGATACTTGTCAAGAAATTTATCAACACGGTTCTCACCAATGTGTTGCACTCCTTGCGAAACCAAAGCTGAGGCTGTTTCAACATCTACATATTTGGTCACCGCAATCACAGAAACCGAGTCGTTTTCACGACCGGCTTCCTGAACTGCATTCGATATCTGTTGAAAAACAAGGTTCGTATTTTCTTTTAAATTCATCTTCATCAACGATTTTTAAAGAATGGTGGTGTTTCCAACTCATCTTCATCCGTAGCTGCTGGAACTTCAAAACGTTCCACTGGAGAAACAACTGGCTCTCCTTGACGAACGATGGCATCGCGTCTCAAGTCCCAGTCACCAAAAGCTGATGTCTTTGGAGCTTCTTGACGGCGATAACTTGGAGTTGGAATTTCTGCTGTATCAGCCATATCAAAATTACGATCAAAAGTCTGCGCATGACTAGTTCGAGCAGGTTCACGGTGTGTTGCTTGGCGCGGCTGAGGAGTTACAACTTTCTCAACTTTATCCTGACGTACTCCTGTCGCAACAACTGTCACGCGGATTTCGTCTTTCATAGTCTCATCAATAGATGTTCCAAGCCAGATGTTAACACCATGACCAGCTGCTTGGTTCACAATTTCTGATGCTTCCTCAGCTTCAATCAAAGTCAAGTCCAAACCACCAGTTACGTTAACAATCACATCCTCAGCGCCATCGATAGTTGTTTCAAGAAGTGGTGAGTAGATTGCTTTACGAGCAGCTTCTACAACACGTTCTTCACCGCTACCGATACCAATTCCCATAAGGGCGTTACCTTTATTGGCCATAACAGTCTTAACGTCTGCAAAGTCCAAGTTGATCAAACCAGGATTTGTAATCAAATCTGTAATCCCTTGTACACCTTGACGAAGAACGTTATCTGCTTCACTCAACGCTTCAAGAAGTGGAGTCTTCTTGTCAACGATTTCTAGCAAGTTGTTGTTTGAGATAATCAAGAGTGTATCAACATGCTCACGAAGTTCGTTAATCCCTTCGATAGCAAATTGTCCACGTTTGCTTCCTTCAAAACCAAATGGACGAGTGACAACACCTACTGTCAAAGCTCCAAGACTTTTTGCAATACGAGCGATAACTGGTGCAGCACCTGTACCAGAGCCTCCACCCATACCAGCAGTGATGAAGACCATATCAGCACCGCTGATTGCTTCTGTCAATACTTCTTCGCTTTCTTCCGCAGCTTTACGGCCAACTTCAGGTTGACCTCCTGCACCAAGTCCGCGAGTCAATTTAGGACCGAGCTGGATAACTGTCTCAGCTTTTGTACTGCTCAAAGCTTGCACATCTGTGTTAGCTGCGATAAATTCAACGCCAGAAACGCCTTCGTCAACCATACGGTTGATGGCATTTCCACCACCACCGCCGACACCGATTACTTTAATTACTGCACCTTGTGCTGCTGCTGTATCAAATGAAAATGTCATATTTATATTCCTCTATTTTATTCGTCAAACATGCTTCCAATCAAGCTACGGAAACGATCCGTTAATTTACCTTTGCTCTTTTCTTCCGATTGAAGAGGAGCTACTGGTTCAACAGATTGAGTTGTTTCAGGCTCAGAAGTTGTCACTGTATTAAATACTGGTCGTGGAGAAACAGGTGAAACTGGTTGAGCTGAATTTATAAAGTCAAGTGACTGGTGACTTAAAGTACGTTCTCCTCGAATTGCTCGCTGAGCTAGAACATTCACTTCAGTAAGGCTTCCAGCGAATTCTGACAAGCTAATGACATGGGCAAAAGCAGGATTGCGAATCCCAACTTGATTTGGTACGAATAACTTAACACGGACTCCAAATACTTCTTGAGCCAATTCAACGACACCTGGAAGGAGGGCATTCCCACCAATCAAAGCAATACCTCCTGGCAAGTCTAATAGGTGACGTCTTTCCAAATCTTGCTTAATTTGCTCAAAAATGTGCTTAAGTCTTGCTGAAATAATCTCAGCCAAGTATTCTTCAGTTACTTCAACTGGTTCAACTTCACCGATTACTTCAACTTGGAAAGTTTCCTTGCTAGCTAGCGGTGGATAAGCTTCACCATAGTTCAATTTTAGACCTTCTGCAATTTTCTTAGAAGTCTTAAGAACTTTTGAAATGTCTTTTGTGACATAATCGCCACCCTCTTGGTTGACATTTGTATATTGAAGTTCTTGGTTGCGAATAGTGGCAACAGTCGTTTGACCACCACCCATGTCGATAACAGTCGCACCAAACTCACGTTCACCTTCATTCAAGACAGAGTGAACCATTGCAAGAGGTGAAATAATCACGTTATCGACTTGAATGCCTACACGCTCTACAGTTTTACGAAGATTATGGAGAATCGTACGTGGGCCAGTGTACAAGAGACCGCGCATTTCCAAACGCACCCCCATCATTCCACGAGGATCACGAATTCCTTGGAATCCATCTACGACAAATTCCTCTGGAATAAAGGTGATAACTTCACGGTCTGGAGTCATACTTTTAGTCAAAGCTGATTTAACCACATTTTCAACATCTTGATCTGTAATTTCTCTTGTATCTGATGTCACCGGAATCATGCCTTGAGTTGGCTCAACTTGCAGCAAATTAGCTGGTAAACCAACGTTTACAGACTTGATTGAAATTCCTGCTTTTTCTTCGGCTTGAGAAATCGCAGACTTAATAGCAGTCGCTGCTGCTTCAATGTCAACGATAATCCCATCTTTGACACCTTTACTTTTGGCATTGCTTACGCCAATTACATTCACTTCACCATTTACAAGCTCTGCAACCAACACTTTAATAGAGCTAGTTCCAATATCTAAGCCTGTAAAAAAACCATTCCTAGTCATTACACTGCGTCCTCTCTATCTTACCAGTTTCACACTTCTATTTTTAATAGCTACACCAAGGCATAACTACTCACAGAATATTATAACACAAAAAATACATTCGTGCTCGAATTTTCTAACATTTAACCAAGCTTTTTCTTGAATTTTTATAATTATCCGACGATTTCATCGGTGGGTAAATAAAAAGAAAACGGCTGGGCAAACGCCCCCTTAAAATAAGAAAACGCATAATATCAGATGTTCAAAAAACTTGATACTATGCGTTTTATAACGGAAAGATTTACTCAATTTTATCTTCAAATTGAGTTTTTAGCTCCTCCGACTTTTATTTGAAAAAAACAGTAAAAAAGCGCAAAAAATCACTTCTTGTTCTATACTATAATTGAATTGAATTTTTTTATTTTGGGCGTTAGAACTGTTTCCTCAGTCCTAGCGCCTTTTCTGTTTGATAAGTCTGCTTGATGGAGAGTAGTTTGTAAATGATTCTAAGAATCTTATGGGTGCAAGCAATGACGGATTTCATCTTATTTTGTCATGAGTTAGCAGGATCTGCCTGCTTAGAGTTTTATTAATCAAAATTTCATATTTTATTTCAAAAATATCCCTATTTTCTATTTAATTGTATTATTCCTTCATTAAAAAATTTAATATAATCAAAAAGATCAATATCTCTTTTTCCTACCAGTATATTTCTATATCCTAGTAGACTTTTCACTTGTATTTTACCATTAATTGTTTCATTAGCTTTTGGAATATGTATGGCAGACTTTATTTCTGGCATCTCCTTACTTACGAACACAACTTTATTTTTATAGGATAATTTATCAAATTCCAATATATCTTCATATGTACATCCATCCCGCTCTATCATGAAAATAAATAAATTGTCCAAATTTACTCTTCTCTTTCTTTCATTCCATTTATCTTTTAATTCTGAAAAATTTTTATAATGTAAACCATGTATCTCTATATCATTACATAAAGCGATAGGATAATCACCTGACCATTCTTTTTCCGCTAGTGGTTGCTCAAAATAGTAAGTCAAATTCTTACAAAACTTAACAAATGAGCTGGGTTCGATAAACAAGTTCACTGTTGGAGACATAAATTTAAGCCCTAATTTATGACTTATTACACCTCCAAGACAGTTAGAGCTTATTATCGTGAAGTCAGAATTTTTTAAATCTAATCTTTTCTTCTTAATCATATTAAATTCTAATGCTTTTAAAAAATATTTTATCATACTATTCTTCCCTCCATACTGATGAACTTGAATACCTTCCTCTTCACGGGTATAGATATTACCCGCGATGTGATTCCTTTTTCAATGACTTTTACTTTTTGCCTTTTAAGGTCGCTTCATGGACAAACACTGCACCAAAAAAGGCCCACACCTACAACAGATAATCGTACATCTTAAGCTCCTTTGGAGTTCATTATCTGCCTCTTTTATTAGACTAGAAAATCATTCTATTGCTTATCTCACTTCTTGTTTATAAAATTCTTTCAAGGCATCTTGCCAAGTTGGGATGACAAATCCTGTAGATTTGGCTTTGGCCAGACTCATCGTTGAGTTTAGGGGACGTTTAGCTTTTGCTGGAAATTGACTGGAATCTACTGGCTTGATTTCCACATCTGTATCTTTCAAAATTTCAACTGCAAAATCATACCAAGTTGTGTCTTCTGTAGCATCATTTGACAAATGATAATAACCAAATTCCTTACGGTTTTCAGCTAGGTAGGTCATGAATTCAGCCAAGGTACGAGTCCAAGTCGGACGACCGTGCTGATCATTTACAACTGTTAAAGTCTTATGAGTTTTTGCAAGATTTTGCATGGTAAAAACGAAGTTTTTGCCATAATTTCCAAATACCCATGCAGTACGGATAATATAGAAATTAGACACATACTTCTCAACTAATTCTTCTCCCATACGCTTAGTACGACCATATTCCGTTTGAGGATCTGGTTTGTCATCCACTTCCCACTCTTGTCCAACTGGTTTCTTACCGTCAAATACATAATCTGTAGAGATGTAGACTAGAGTTGCACCATGCTTTTCGGATGCTTTGGCGACATTTTCTGTCCCCGTAACATTGATGGCAAAGTCCAACTCTTTTCCTTCATCCTCAGCTGCATCAACAGCTGTGTAGGCTGCACAATGGTAAACTAAAGTCGGTTTCACCTCTTCAAAAACTTTCTCCACCATTGCTGCATCGGTAATGTCCATCTCAGCCACATCTACGGCAACGTATTCTTCATTACGCTCATCTAATAAATAACGAAGTTCCGTTCCTAATTGGCCATTTGCCCCTGTAATTAAAATCATTTTTCTTCCTTTCAACTGATTCACAATTCTTCGGTATAGCAATAAAAAGCAGAAAGTTTCTGCCTTTTATTTTTCAAGAACCTCTTGTGTTTTAGCGTAGTTGGCTTCAACAGCTTCTTTTTCTCCCTGCCACCACTCTTGGTTATCTTTGTACCATTGAATGGTTTCTTTGAGACCTTGTTCGAAGTTGGTGAATTCTGGTTTCCAGCCCAACTCATCACGGAGCTTGCTTGCGTCAATTGCATAACGAAGGTCATGTCCTGCACGGTCAGTCACATGATCATAGGCATCGGCAGGTTGTCCCATTTCCTTAAGGATAAGTTCCAAAACTTCCTTGTTGTTCTTCTCGCCATCAGCACCAATCAAGTAGGTTTCACCGATTTGCCCTTTTGTCAAGATTGTCCAAACTCCTGAAGAGTGGTCATTGGTATGAATCCAGTCACGAACGTTCTTACCTTCACCGTACAATTTTGGTTTAATTCCACTTAGAATGTTGGTAATCTGACGTGGGATAAATTTTTCAATATGTTGATAAGGACCGTAGTTATTTGAACAGTTAGAAATCGTTGCCTTGACTCCAAATGATCGTACCCAGGCTTTGACAATCAAGTCTGAAGCTGCCTTAGTTGATGAGTAAGGAGAGCTTGGATTGTATTTGGTATCAGCGGTAAATTTCTCACCTGGACCTTCACCATGACCTGGCAAATCCTCACGTAGAGGAAGGTCTCCATAAACTTCATCTGTAGACACATGGTGGAAACGAATATTATATTTACGAGCTGCTTCCAAAAGAGTATAGGTTCCGATGAAGTTGGTATGGATAAATGGTGATGGATCATTGAGTGAATTATCATTGTGACTCTCAGCGGCATAGTGAACAATAGCATCTGCTTGAGCTGCCAACTTGTCTACCAACTCTGCATCAGCAATGTCACCAACAACTAACTCAACACGATCACCTAAAATTTCCTCAATATTAGCGCGGTTCCCAGCATAAGTCAACTTGTCTAGGACTGTCACGTGAACATCTGGAAAATTCTTGTAAACATAGTGGACAAAGTTGGATCCGATAAAGCCAGCTCCACCTGTCACGATAATTTTTTTGTATTCAGTCATATTCTTTCCTTTTACAAATCTTCTTTTTTCAAAGGTTTTACATCCTTAAGTAGTGGATGATTTTTATCTGCTTCTGAAACCTCTGCTTCTGCAAGATTTTCCCATTCAATACCAAGGCTTGGATCAGCGTAGTTTACAAAGGCATACTTAGGTTTGAGTTCGAGAGCCCAATAATCATTGACCAGATAACTATAAGAAACTGTATCTGATAGGACTTGAAAACCATTGGCCACACCCCGAGGAACAAAGATTCCCTTGCTCGCATCAATTACTGTCTGGTAGGTATTTCCGAAGGTTTCGCCCTCACGTAAATCAACCCAAGAGCCCAGAACTTTCCCACCATCTGCTACAGAGATGTACTTATCCCAAGGCTCTGCATGTAGGCCACGGAGAACATTTTTGCGTGAGAAGGATACATTGTTTTGCAATTTCCCTTCTGCAAAGAAAGATTCTGGAAATCCAAGTGGAAGCATTTTTTCCTTTTGGAAATTTTCTTTAAACCAGCCACGATTGTCTCCATGAACGGGGATATCAAACTCCAGCATACCTGGAATAGCTTCAACCTTGTGTGCCGCAAGCGTCTTACCGAAAAAATTATCTGCCATCTATGCTTCTCCAATCAAACGGAGCAGATACTGCCCGTATTCATTTTTCTTAAGTGGTTGGGCTAAGGCCAATACATCTTCGCGACTGATATAGCCCATACGGTAAGCAATTTCTTCCAAGTTCGCCACCTGAACATTTTGCATTCGTTGAACTGTCTCGATGTACTGTGACGCCTCTAGCAAACTTTCATGAGTGCCAGTATCCAACCAAGCAAAGCCACGTCCCATAACCTCAACCGATAAATCTCCACGATCTAGGTAAGCCTTGTTGACATCTGTAATTTCCAATTCACCACGCGGGCTTGGTTTTATATTTTTGGCAATTTCTACCACATCATTATCGTAGAAATAGAGACCTGTAACTGCATAATTGGAACGAGGATGCTCTGGCTTTTCTTCGATAGAAATAGCGTTCATATCCTTGTCAAACTCAACAACGCCAAAGCGTTCTGGATCCTTCACATGATAGCCAAACACAGTTGCTCCTGACTCCTTACTAGCTGCCTTTTGTAGCATCTTCGAAAGGCCAGGACCATGATAGATATTGTCACCTAAGATCAGAGCAACACTATCATCGCCAATAAACTCTTCCCCAATGATAAAGGCTTGTGCCAAACCATCTGGACTCGGTTGCTCTGCATAAGAAAGTTTAATCCCGAACTCAGAGCCATCTTGCAAAAGTTCTTTGAAACGAGGCAAATCTTGAGGAGTTGAGATAATCAAAATATCCCTAATCCCAGCCAACATCAATGTTGAAAGTGGGTAGTAAATCATCGGTTTATCATAAACCGGCATCAGTTGTTTTGATGCAGCTCGAGTCAACGGATATAAACGTGTCCCCGAACCACCCGCGAGAATAATACCTTTCATAGTAGGGTACCTTTCTTTGTTGTTTTAGAGTCAATTACTATTAGTTGTGTACTGCTCTAAAAGGAAAATAATCATCACATTTTTTCAAATTATTATCTAAAAATTACAGAAAATTTCTTCTTTATCCATAAAAAATTCACTTATTTCATAGTACATTTAGTATAAAATGAAATAAGTGAATTCTACTTTGTTTATATACAATTAAAAGTCATTTCCTAACGATGTCTCAAATAACTGTGTAAGAGGCATAATTTCACCATTTCTTAGTTTTTCAATACTAAAATACATAGTAACTGGTTTTCCATTATAAATCGCCATCTCTCTAGGATCAATGAAACCCAGTTTTTCATAGAATTCTACAGCATCCTCTAAAGCATGAACTCTTACCCCTTTTATTGGTAACCAACAGTCAATAGTTAAAGATAATCGAAGTGCAAAGGTCACCAAAAGCGAACCAATCCCTCTTTTCTGGCAATCCTTGTGAACACCAAGATAGTCTATACTAATTCCCATCTCTTTACCCTGAGCGATGAAAGAAAATGATACTAGTCTACAAGAAATAAAACCTAGTAATTCAAAATTTTGATTTACAATAGCTAACACATGGCCTGATTCTTCATCGTATTTGTTGTAAATATCCAAAAAAACATCATTCAATTCTTGATATCCACAATCAAAAGATCTAACATCCTCATCATTTAAAATAGATGATGAAGTACTTATTAATTTCAATTCATCAATAGAATCCAAAACAGGCAATTAGTACGTCTCCTTACTAAACACTTTCAAACGTTTACTTTTCTCATTCAGTCGTCGTAATCTACGACTAACATCATCAGATAAGTCATACTCACCATTTAAAATAGATAAAATATGTTGTTTTTCTTCATCAGTCTTCTCTTCAGTAAGTACATCTTTAAAAATTACTGCCATTATTCTCACCTCACTTCGATGGTTAAAGTTTTGTTACTTTATTCTATCAAAAACTAGACACAAAAGCTACAATTTCTTATATCAGCATTTTTTAATAATAGTTCATTCTGACAAATCTTCTTTTATCTTTGTGGTTGATATTTCTTTTGTTCTAGGCAAATAAACTACTTCAACACCTTCTTCTTCAAGATAATCAAATTTACCTTTCCAATCATCACCCATTACGAAAGTATCAATATGGTACTCTTTAACATCTGACTTTTTCTGTTCCCAACTAGTTTCAGGGATTACTAGATCTACATATCGAATAGCTTCTACTAAATTTTTTCTGTGTTCATAGTTAAAGTAACATACTTTATTCTTTTCTTTTAAATTAAACTCATCACTTGAAACAACCACAATCAAGTAATCACCTAGTTGTTTAGCACGTTTCAACAGATTGATATGACCATAATGCAATAAATCAAATGTACCATATGTTATAACTCTTTTCATTCAAAGAACTCCTTTTTCATCATTTATAAAATTCTAATTTTTTCAGTTGATAACCCTATTGTTTTTTTATTTTTTCTTCAATCCAATTAGCACACTGTAATGATGCTTTTCCTCTATCAAAACGAACGTCCTCTAATTCATACAGACGAACTTTTTCATCATATTTACTTCTTTCAAAATCTCTAATAATTTCTATCAACTCATTGTTATGATACGCTCTTGGAAATGGCAATTTATAAAAATTATTATCCAATGGTCTATCGTTCACATACCTTTGATAATCTGGCAAATACAGAAATACTGGACGATTTAATAACATAAAATCAATCGAAGATGACGAATAATCCGTAATCATTACATCTGCACTCATCATCAAATCCTGAGGATTTGAATAGGTTGACACATTTATACAGTTTGTATCCTGTAAATTTATAAAACTAGAATCAACAATTGGATGAAGACGAATTAATATTTTTACATTTTTTCTAAATTTGTTTTTAAAAGCATGTATAAGCTCCGAGTAATCTAAATTATAGGCATCCAACGATCCATCATCTCTGAATGTCGGCATATACAAAACCACCAGTTCATCTAGATCAATATCAAATAAACTTCTAAATTTTATGTTTGTAGTTTTGATTTTTTCACTTTTAAAAAAATCATCATTTCGAGGTAATCCAAATTCAAGAAACTCCACATCCTCTGTCAACCAAAAATTATTTTGCATCCCCAAAGTTTGAAAGTGACGACTTGATACGATACCGTCTGTAATCTTTCCATCATACTTCGCCATTCTAAGATAAGTTTTTTTTAGGCTCCCTGCAACACTTTTTTCAACTAACTTTACCCCATCCGAACCATGCCAAGTTTGAAGATAAATCTGTCCTTTACGCTTCCAAGGTCGATCAGAACAACGAATATTATCTACCCAAACTCTAGCTGTTAACCATTCGTAGAAAGAACGGAAACTTCCATATTTTACTACACGAACACCTTTTGGGACAGAAATTTCTCTATCTTTTGATATCCATACAAGATCTAGATCCTTTTCTCGAGAGACAAGTTCTTCAAGTATATACTTGGGATTATCTCCCAAACCTCTACCACCAAAATTA
Source organism: Streptococcus sp. HMSC034E03 (assembly GCF_001811505.1). Classification (GTDB taxonomy): domain Bacteria; phylum Bacillota; class Bacilli; order Lactobacillales; family Streptococcaceae; genus Streptococcus. Next base: position 23,984 of record NZ_KV804967.1, on the reverse strand, counting down.
TCAAACACTATTTTATTAGACTGAATAGGTAATAAATTCAACGGTAATGTAAAGACTTTTTTTAATAAATTTTTTATATAAAATTTCATATTATTTTTATAAATTACTATTATTCATTAGTGGGTTCAAATTTACGGCGTAAGACCGTAAATTCAAGAAATAAATATTTTATAGTTTCTGAGTTTCTAATTCTGTTTCCGTACTAGTTAAAGAAAAGAGCAGTAGATTTAGGATCCATAAAAAATTATGGTAAATCGAAATATTATCCGTAAACCATATCAGCATCTGAAACATTATCAATACAAAATATATGAATGATTCCTTATGACCAATTTTTACAAATATACGTTTAGCATTTCTATAAAGAAGGGTGTAAAAATAAATAAATAATCCTACAAATCCTATCTCAATGTAGTACTTCAAAATATCATTATGAATCCCCATTGACCCTGTAAGACCATTGATATTTAAAGTCATCCAATTATTATCCATCCATTTTGATGCAAAACCTATCCCTCTACCCATAAATATAGGCGCAAAGCTATAGGTTGTTTCAATTCCCTTCCATAAATCTGTTCTGGCCATCGAATTGATATTATGTTCTTGGATAAATGTATATATAAAACCAGACTTAATGCTATAAACATAAAGGAATGTTCCTGTTATAAATATTAAGGAAAAGGCATTTAATAAACTTAAAATTTTTCGTTCTTTCCCTAATTTACTTACTTTTTGATAATACCAATAAATTACTAAAAATACTGGTATGATAATTAATACACTCAAAAATACAATTCGTTTAAGGCTTAAAAAGAGAATAATGAGAGCTATTAAGATATTACGAACTACTGAAGAAAAACTATTTTCTTTTATAAAATATTTATACAGATAGTACAGAATAAAGAGAGCTGTAATTGGTGCTACTTCATGCATTTCTAGCACTGAACCATTGAAACTATCATCTGTTAACATCAAAATAAATTGACTAAGTCCTCCTTGCCTATAGGCAACAATGATACTAGTTAAGTAACTAAGTGAGATTGCTGTAAAAGTGTAATCCACTACTTTTGGTCCAAAAAATTGAAAAACAACTATAGCTTGAAAGATAGCTAATAAGCCAAAAATAGTCATGCTTGACAACCTACTAAAATATCCAGTAAATTCGACTGGGTTCATTACGTCTAGCAAGACTGAGTACAGAAAAAGAACAATTGTTGGTATGGCTAATATCTTAGCAAGATATAATAATTTTTTATTAACAAAAATAACCTTCCCACGACCTACTAATAACAAAACGAAAAGCACGGTGGTTAAGATACCAATATAATATTTTGTCATGTATGTTACAGGATACAGATGTTGCCGATCTGTAGCCAACTCTAAGTATACTAACAATATATACAATATCGCGATTGGATTAAATTTAAATTTCACTATTACTTCCTTTTAAATAAATGAGTACGTTCTAAAAAATTTGTTCGTAAACCAATAATTAAGCTATTTTTTGAAGAAAAGATATACAGAATCAGTAAACCAATATAAATGAAAGCTCCGACTATAATTTCAATAATAAGTGTAAGCAGCGATGTAGGTAAAATACTTGAAATAAGAATTAAAACCATATACATTACTGAACCAATAAGAAATAATATCCCAGAATTTATCAGATATTCTCTGATATGTAAATAACTCCTAGCAATCCACGTTTGATAGCAACATAAAACTAACTCCGCAACGATTGTTCCAATAACAGCTCCCATTGCTCCGATCTTCGGAATCAAAAGAATATTAATCAAAATATTAACAATTGCTCCATAAAGCAAGGATACCGTATATTCTTTGTCAAAACTTCGTGGAATTAAAAACTGGGTTCGGATGACATTTCCAAAAGCCGAAAATACCAAAGCCGGTGTCATTCCTGCAATAATTTGACTACTTGCCCTAAATTCTTCACCCCAATAAACAGGAGCAAAGGTTGCAGAGACTCCTGCTAAACCGAATGCACAGCCCATTGTAATCACTAATACAACCCACATCGTTTTATCAACATATTCTAAACTTTTTTGTTCCTCACCTATACTCAGTAAATGTACTGTTCGAGGCAACATTACCGCTCCGAATGCTTGAATCAGAGCTTTTGGAATACTAATAATCTTATCTGAATTCTCATAAAAAGCTGTTTCCTTCAAACTACTATACATTCCAAGCATTATTTTATCTAGAAATGAAAAAATACTAATCGCCAAGACTGGGAAAAATAAAAGAACAATAGGTTTTATGTGTTTCTTTATTTTTCCAAGGCTAGGACGCACAAAGTTTACTTGTTTTAGCAAAAATGGCCATGTAATCAATTGACCAAGCAGGGTACTCCCTGCCATTATAAAGGTATATAAATAGATATCATTAGGACTTTTTACAAATATAAAGATAAATATTAAAGTTAATAATTTAACAAACGAATTCCTAGCAACTGTAATACGAAACTCTTCAAGACCATAAAAAAACCAACTAACATCTGTTGCATACGATAAAACATGTAATACTTGGATATAGGCTACAATCTGAAAACTATTCACAAATACTGTTGCATAAATCAAATATGAGACGGTCATTACGAGTGAACACGCTAACTGAACCGCGTAAATATTCGAAAATTCCTGATTCAAATGTTCTCTACTTGTTCGTACCTGTGCTATTGTCCGATTCCCATAATTAGAAATCCCCAACATGGACAGAATCATAAAGTAAAAAGCAACGGAATACGTAAAAGAATAAACTCCGATTTGCTCTGCACCTAACACACGAGCTAAGTAAGGCGAGGTAATAAACGGTACTATTACAGCTAAGATTTGATATAAGACATTGTAAACAATGTTTTTCTTTAAACTAGGCAAGATTCTCCCCTCTACTGATTCAGTAAGTAACTGTACAAACTCTCCGATTTATCATTGTAATTTTTTTTATAATTTAATTTATGAAAATCTGAAATTTGGCACAATTGCTGGTAACGTTCCTTTGAAAAATCATTATTTAATTCATCAACCATTATATGTGGTGCTGCGTTAGTATAAGTAGGTACAGACTGCCAAACATCCGAATAATGTTCAGCTACAATCGTGAACAGCAAATGAAAAACAAAATAATGTATTGCAATATTCTCTCTACACCAATATTCTACTAGCAACTTCTTTACAGATAGTATTAAAGGGTGATTTGCTGTTGAAGCAATCATCCAGCTTGATGATGAAATATTTTCTTCGATTGAAGATAGACTCTTATACATAAAAAATGGATTTTTTTCAATTAATTCCTTAATTGTACTACCAGTGCAATAAACTGTGGCATCTAACCAAACACCTCCATATTTAGATAAAATCTCAACACGCAAAACATCTGAAAAATTTGCATTATTTATAATCCCTTTATTCCACTTATACAAAATTTCTTCAGGAATTGTTACATACTGTTGAATATTCTTAGCCGTTAATACTGTAATTTTATACTCCGAAAATTCTCTTTTAACAGACTTATAACATGATTTCACCAACTCTGGAGCATTCTCCATACCTTGAAACCAACAAATCCAGATTTGCTTGGGAACTTCTTCTGATAAGCATGATTTATCAAAAGAGTTTGAAATTAAAGAACCGTATTTCTTTTTTAGTATTCTGTAGGCCCTATCTTCAAGTTGCACTTCTCGAATAGCCTTACTCCGAATCCACCACAAGGGCCAACGGTTACGTAAGGCGTGAATAACAACAGGAAAAAACGTTCTATTTTTCAAAGATAGTTTTAATTTTTCTATATTCATCGCCATAAAATCTATACACTCCGATTCCGATATTTTAATAAGGTTAAAACTAAAAGTAACAACGACATATTATACTTAGCTAATACGCAGATCAAACGTTTAGGAAAGGGTAAACGATGGATTGGATAGTGATGTAAAACTTTTTTTGATATTGGATCCTTACAAATCTGTCTAATTCTTTGCAAGCGTTTATGAATTCTAGAACTTTTATATAAGGATTCCTGAAAAATACATAAACGAATATTAGCAATTAAAATTCTTTCGATTCTTTCTTCCAATATCTCTTGATTAGGTAATCCCTCAACTCTTTTTAATTGCTCGTTATACAAGATTTTATCCAACTCAAACCGATCTTCTTTATATTTCATACTTAAAGAACCAAAGTTTTCACGATAGTAGTATAAAATATCTGGGATAACAAGGGCAGATGTTGCTAATTTTAAACAATCAATTTGAAAAATAGCATCTTCTGAAATGAATTCTCTTTCCGAATGAAATAATAGCCCTTTATCCTTAAACAAAGAACGTTTATATACCCCTTTCCACACTGAAACACCTATCTTTCCATCTCCAATAAATTCTGGTGGTGAAGATATTACATCTGGTAAAAGTTCTGTGAAAATTGAATCATTTTTATAAAAAATGGAATCTAGGCTCTGATCAAGTGGTCCTATAATATTTCCTTTATTATCCACTCGATAAAAATTTTCACTATAAATCACGTCTGCATTAAAACGTTGTAAGTATGTATCATAAATTTCAAGCATCTCATATGAGACATAATCATCCGAATCAACAAAGACAATATAATCTCCTGTACAATTTTCAATACCTGTGTTACGTGCAAAACCAAGACCTTCATTGGTTTTATGTATTACTTTTATCCGATGATCTTTTTTTCCCCATTCTTCACAAAGACTTCCAGATGTGTCAGTAGAACCATCGTTTACCAAGATAAGTTCAAAATCTTTAAAAGACTGATTTACAAGAGTATTTAAACATTGAGATAAATAATTCTCTACATTATAAACTGGAACAACTACACTAAATGTAGGCATAAATTCTCTTCCTTTCAGAAATAGTTAAACACTATCTATAGGCCAGTATTCTAGCTGGTACTCCACCTATGATAACATTATCTGGAAACTGCTTAGTAACAACAGCATTCGCTCCAACAACACAACCTGAACCAATGCTGGACCCATCCAAAAAAACAGCTCCAGCACCAATCCAACAATTATGTCCTACTGAAATTCCCTTTCGAGATACACCTTGTTCAAGAATGAGTTTATCTAAATCACTATAATTATGATTTTCAGCATGAAAACGAACATTCTGACCTGCGATAACATTATCACCAATTGTGATACCTCCAGCAGAACCAAATAAACTATATTCTGAAAAAGATGAGTTCTCACCAACTTTCAAGCCAATCCCCATATTTTTTATAGATCCTGTTCCAATAATTTGAGAATAATCTCCAATCTTCACATTATCTGCAAAATGGATTCCTTCTTTCGACAGTGCATCTATAGACACCTTTTTACCAATTCGAACATTTTTCCCAACAAATAATTTACGCTTTGCTAAGATAGAAACTCCTTGTCCAATGAATAAACGCTTCCCCTTTTGACCAAATCCGATTCCACGTACAACCCCACGAAAGAGTCCGAAACCATAGTTTATACCTCTTTGTAGTATATACGATAAGGGTACATCAGGATGAATATCTACTGCTTTCCCAGTAGTTTTTTTTATTAAACTCTCAACTATCATTTATCACTCTTTCATAATACTGAATCACTTCTTTCGAGTGTTCATCTATAGTTTTTAATTTTGTATTTTCTATATCATTTTCTATAACTTTAACTACTAAGTCATTCTGATTTTTAAAAACATGTGTTTCTGGAAGTAAGTCTTTTGATCCAACATTTTCACTCACAAAAACATTTACCCCATAGGATAATGCTTCTACTGTTATCAATCCAAATGTCTCCTTCCACTTACTTGGAACAATAAGAATATCAATATTTTCATAGACACTATCAATCGTTTCCTTGGTAAAATATCCTTTTTGTTCAATGAATGAAGGACATTCTTCATTTGGAAAGTGACCATAAGTTGCAACTTCGTATAACTCTAGGTCTAAAATTTTAGCAAACTCAATAAAATCAAAATATCCTTTATATTCTTCATCCGGACCAATATAAGCGACTCGAATTTTATCATTTGTAGTTGTCAATCTTTGATGATGTTTAATTGAACTATTCGTTATAGATAATACTGTACTTTTGGTTGGTTTAATTTCATTTTGCTCATATACATTCTTTGCTAAACTACTATTAAACAAATAACCATCTATCAAATGGAACATCTCATTATAATAGTGTCGAAGCTCACTAAAATCTTGCTCCTCAATAACATCTCGAATAACTAAATTCTTTTTAGATTTTGGATTTTTCCCTAATAGTTTCAAAAGTTTACGAATAGTAGGATAAAATGAAATCTGAAAAAGTCTTAGTTTTTTCACACTTAAAGCACTGGAAGACATAATATTCCACGCTAAGTTTGTATTTTTGTCACTATAATCCACCCCATTAAAATAAAAATTTGGTAGCGGGGCCAATCCATAATAATCATGGCTCGTAAAAACCATCCTAATATTCAAATTTTTAGTAATTTCGAGGAATTCTTTATGCAATCCCATAAACGAATGAATATGTATAATGTCGGGTTCTACTTCTTCTAAAAAAGTACGATAAACATTTTTATCACAAGGTGTCAGGAAAGCAGTTGGATTGGATATCCCTCCAAATAAAGCTAGAGGTAAGCTATTAAGCAGTTCATAACACTCAAACTGTCTTGATGATACCTTCTTTATTCCTACTTTTTTTGAAAGTAATCGAATATTTCCAGGATATAGGGCAGTCACTTGATGACCTTGAGCAATTTGCTCTAGCATTAAATCCTCAGCATATTTAACCAAGCCACCTGTTCGCTGGGGTTGAAATCCTAAAGTATAATGTAATATTTTCATTTTTTAAATAAATTCTCATAGTCTGTAACAATCTTTTCCCAAGTGAAAGCATCCGCAATTCTCTGATTTGATTGTCTATCTAACTCATCAATCATTTTTTCATCAAATTGTTCAACTTCCTCAATCACTTGTGATAGTTCGTCTTTTTTCCAATAGATCGCACTTTGCTCCCCAACTTCTCGGTTAAAGCCAACATCGAGTAGAAGGTTCAACTTTGTTGACTCCAAAGCCTCTAGTAAAGAAGGATTGGTTCCACCAACCTCATGCCCATGGAAGTAAGCAAAGGCGTTTTCACGAATATATTTAAGAAGTTCTTGGTCGTAGACTGTGCCTACAAACTTCACTCGTGGATCTTTATCAAAGCCAGTACTTGCTAATAGCTGATTATAAAATTTATTCTGTTCTACATTTGTGATTAAGACAAAGTCCTTCTTAGAATTAGATGCTAAAAATCCACGTATCATAGACTCATAGTTATTCTCTGGAACAAAACGCCCTACAACTAGGTAATACTCGTTTTCAGAAACATTTTTCTCCTTGAACCAAGTACGCACTTTTTCATCACTGCTATTTAATGTGGAGCGTGTTGTATCTGTCCCATAAGCGATATAGGTTGTCTTAGGTTGGTACTGTTTATAATCTTCTTGAATATACTTTTCAATATTCTTACTATCACACACTAAAAGATCTGCATGTTTGACCATAAGACCTTCAGAAATTTTCCAATAACGACGAACTGGAGCACTCCACTTAGCACGCAACCACTCATGACCATCCGGATTAACCAGAAGAGTCCCACCTATTGCTTGAATTTTTTTCTTGATTCCATGGATAAAAGGTCCAATGCGACAAGCTAAAATATAGAAGATAGGAGCTTCATCCTTATTTTCTTTTGCAATCTCAATCGCTCTGTTAATTGCAGCGATATCATACGCTATAGCTCGCACTGGACCAATATTAGGTACATCGACGTTATAACAGATAGCACCGTTATGTTCAAAAACACCCTCAGTAATTCCTGACTTTGCAGAGTTTTCACGCATACAAGCCACATAATATTGGATATCCTTATCTTGTTGAAAGGCTGTTAATTTTTCAACAAAGGTTTCAAAGCCCCCATACTTAGCAGGAATCCCTTTTGACCCTACGATATAGACAGTTTTTTTCATGTTACTCCTAATTTATAGAAAGAGAGCGCAAACAAACTTACTTCGCTCCATCTCTCATCAACACAACTTTTACAGTTTTTAACAATATTTCAAAATCTTTCCAGATGGTCCAATCATCAATATAAGCCACATCCAGTTTCACGACTTCATCAAAGTTTGTAATTTCACTTCGACCACTAATTTGCCACAAACCAGTAATACCAGGTTTGAAACTGAGACGACGTTTTTGCTCTGGCGTGTACTTTTCGTACTCATCTACAGTTGGTGGGCGTGTGCCGACTAGACTCATATCTCCAATCAAAACATTCCAAAATTGTGGCAACTCATCCAAACTCGTTTTTCGGATAAAGTGTCCAATCTTAGTCACTCGAGGATCGTTATTGATCTTAAACATCCCACCTTGCATGGTATTTTGATCCATCAACTGTTCTTTAATAGCTTCAGCATCGACTCGCATCGAGCGGAATTTATAAAAAGTAAAATGACGGCCATTTTTCCCGATACGAGTTTGAGAAAAGATTGCTGGCCCTCCATCTTTACGAATCAAGGGAACTAAAAATAGACTAGCAATTCCACAAAGGATCAACCCAACAATAGCACCACAAATGTCGAGGATGCGTTTGGCAATTATGTGACTTGGCTTGTAAAAATTTGTAGAAAATGTCACTACATTCAAACCAGCCATTTCATGAATTTGTTTATCTCGACCTAAACTTTTATCGAAAGCATTTAAGTTAACTGTGACATCAATTCCCATTGTTTCAAACTGAGAAATAACAGCTCCAATATCATAGTCCTCACTTGGAAGATTGACAAAGACTTCATCCACCACTTCGTGTGTCGCATAGGTCAGTAATTGCTCCTTTGGTACCACAACCACCTTTTCATGGGTGAACTCTGGCATGTCTAAAACGCTTACTGCAACCAATTTCCCCTGAACATCATTAGCTGTTAATAATCGATCCAATACTTTCTCGGTACGTGACATCGCCGTAATCAACAAAATATTACGACTCCCCTTCAAATTATGTTTGAAGATTCTCCAATATTTCTTCACAAAGAAACTGAGTAGATAATTCAAAACACTATACAAGGAAAGCAAGTATACCATCCCTCGCCTTGAAATTACAAACTTTTCCTTCAAGAAAAAACTTGAAAAACTAATCAGCAGAGCATAAAAGATAATATATTTAATTGTTTCTACTAACTCCACATACTGACCACGTTTTAAAAAATCCTTACCGTAACCACTGATATAGAAGGCGACAAAGTGAAGAAAAAACAGAACAAATACTGTATTTAAAACAATGTCAGTTTCTGAAATTGCAATCAGTACATAAGCTAATAAACTAACAAGTATACTCTGCAAGAATGCCAGAGTTACATTGTAGAAACCCCTTCCTTCCATATCGAACTCCCTATCCTATTTTTACCTTTTCCCATAAGAACCGTAAGATCCATATTTTTCTCGTTTAACATCAAATTTATTTAAAACAACACCCAAAAATGGGATCCCTGTTTGTTCTAACTGAACCTTAGCTTTTTGAACATCTCTTCTTTTTGTTCCACCAGCTTCTGTAACCAAAATTGATGCATCGCATTTTTGCACAATAATTGCTGCATCAATTACAACTCCGATTGGTGCTGTATCAACAATAATATAATCAAAATATTTCCGTAGTGTTTCAATCATCAATTCAAAATTAGCACTTTGAAGAAGAGCTGTTGGATTTGGAGAAGGTGACCCTGATTGGATCATAAATAAGTTATCAATGTTTGTTTCACAAAGACCATGAGATAAGTCTTGTGTTCCAGCAAGATAATCAGTTAAACCTGTGATTCGTTCTCTTGACTTGAATACTCCAGACATAACTGAATTTCGGATATCAGCATCAATCAGTAGTGTCTTGTAGCCTGCACGCGCAAAAGCCAAGGCAATATTTGTAGAAGTTGTCGATTTTCCTTCACTTGGTTCAACAGAGGAAATCGTTATAACCTTTAAGTTATCTCCACTCAACTGTATATTGGTACGTAAAGCATTGTAATATTCTTCTGCTTTTTTGGCAGAATCAAGTTTTTGTTTTGTTAATTCTAGCTTCGCCATAGGTTCTCCCTTACTTTAATTTATCAAGATCTGGAATGACTCCAAGGAGTGAGATTTTCATAACATCCTCGATATCTTCTGGACGTTTGACACGGTCATCGAATAGTTCAAGCAACAAGACCACTACAATCATTAATCCTGCACCTGCTCCAACTCCCATTATAGTATTACGACGAATATTTGGTGAGGAAGGTGAAGTGGCAGGGCGAGCATCTTCTAGCGTGGTCACATCCGCAACACGGGTGACCGCAATAATCTTTTGTGCCGCAACTTCTCGAAGAGCATTCGCAATTCGACTTGCTTCATCTGGTTTATCGTCGATAACTGAAATGGATACAATACGCGTATCCGCAGGAACAGTTACCTGAATCTTCTGTGATAATGCTTTCGAGTTGATAGTTAGTTCAAGATCTTTAACTGTTTTTTCCAAGACATCTTGAGAAAGGATGATCTCACGGTAGTCCTTAACCAGGTAAGCTCCTGCTTGTAAATCTTGATTTGTCAATCCTGGTTTATCATCTTGCTTACGATTAACCACATAGATACGCGTGGTACTAGAAAACTGAGGCGTAACAAGAAAAGTACTATAAGCAAAAGCTGCAGCTCCTGTCAAAATTGCAACTAATATAATCAATAACTTTCTTTTCCACAGTCCTTTTAACAATTGAATAACGTTAATTTCAATAATATCTTGTTCTTTCATTATAACTCCTAAATAATTTGATCTTTAATGACTTTTTCGGGATTTAATATAAAGAGTTCCCGAGCCTTATCTTGGCCATACTTTTTACTCACTATTTCGTAGGCTTCCTTCATATAAGGAGGGCGACCATCTAGATTGTGCATATCACTAGCAACTATATGAACCAAATCCCTCTCTAAGAAATAGCGAGCCCGTTTTTTCATAAATTTATAAGTATCACCAAACAATTTTGGTTTAAGGATACTCGAACTGTTGATCTGTGTATAACATCCCATGTTGATGAGGTCTTGCACTCTTTTTTCATTATTTTCCAAAGCATCATAACGTTCTATATGGGCAATAACAGGGGTTATTCCCAACATCAAAACATTGGTCAATGCGCTATGGATTTCACGATAAGAGGTATTCATGCTGAATTCTATCAAGGCATAACGGGTGCCATTTAGTTGTGGAATCTGCTGATTCTCTAATTTGTTTAAAGCATCACTGCTGTAATAAATCTCTGCTCCATACAAGATGGTTAAATCAGGAGCAACCTCTTTAGCCAACTCCTTGACAACTTTAAAATTTCTTAATATGTCCTCTTCTGGTGTTTCAAACATCCCCTTTCGACGATGGGAAGTCGAAACGATGATACGGACTCCTTGAGCATAGGCTTCCTTCAGAAGCGCTATGCTTTCTGCCTTATCCTTAGGACCATCATCTACATCAAAAACTATGTGTGAATGGATATCAATCATCTTATTTTCCTTCCATGATATCTTTAATTTCTGTTTTGAGTGTCTCTAAGCTATTTGGATCTACCTCTAGCATATAAAGGCTGCTGTCAGGCATGGCATAGGAAGGAAGATCCATACGACCAGTTCCCTTTAGATCTCGAGTGATGACAGTATATTTCCCTCCACTTACTAGTTGGGCGTTCACTAGACTAACCATTGTTTCTGGAGGCATATTAGTTTGGACAGAATCCTGTAAACTTTGCATAATATCATCAAAATTTTTCAATGCTTCTGCCGAAGTTAGTTTCTGGACAATTGCAGAAATGACTTTCTGTTGATTGCGCCCACGGTCTCCATCGCCATTTGCTAATGAATACCGCTCGCGTACAAAGCCTAGGGCCTGCTCAGAGTCTAGATGAACATTTCCAACAGGAAAATGGTAATTACCATGAAGTGAGGTGAATTCTTGGTCATTATTAACATCGACACCACCTAAGAGATCAATTAATTTCAAGAAGGAAGTGAAGTTGAGTCGTGCATAGTAATTTAGATCAATTCCATAAAGATTTTCCAAAGTATGAATCGAAGCATCCACACCATAAATACCTGCATGGGTCAATTTATCATTTTGGTTATTGCCTCCATCAGCTATGGGCACATAAGCATCACGAGGGGTCGTTGTCAAGAGAATTTTCTTGGTTTCTTGATTAACCGTCATGATGATGTTGACATCCGAACGAGAAACGGAGCTAATCGGTCCGTATGTGTCAATACCACTAATATAGATATTAAAAGCCTTATTTTGAGAAGACTTAGGTGCCTCAACAGTTTTGGTTAGTTCCTTGGTATAAATTTTCTTGATTTTTTGGGCGTGATCCGGATACTCTTGTTCAATCAGATTTTCAAAGACACTATTCAAAACAATTGCCTTGGTCTCTCCAGCTAAGAGACTCTTATAAGCCGCAAGGTAAGAAGAACTATCCTCAACCTTTAGGTCTTTATTCTGACTTGTCTTAATATCATCGAGCAGTTTTTTGATATTCTCCGCATCTGTTTTTGTCGGAGCTGTCACACTGGATAGTTGGGACACATTACCAATCTCACTATCCGCCAAAACTGCAACACTGATGGAGTAACTAGAATAGTTAGATGTTGCATTTAAATGATTGGCCAAACTAACGAACTGATGAACTCCAACCAAGGCTAGTGAGCTAGCTACAATAGATAGCAAGAGCATGATTAAAGTAAACTTCTTAGCTTTTCTATTTGATATTAAAAATAAAGCTACTAGCGCAATGAACACCATAATAGCTGCTAGAAGAAGATTGATATAACTGACGGCTAAGATATGATATCTGAATATTAAAAACAGCAAAAAACAAGTAAGCACTATATATAGAAACAACAAAATAATATTGAAACTTTGCTGAAACTTGCTCGTTTTATTTTCTTTTAAACGTCTCCCCACCTTACACCTCTATTAATTATTTTATTTCTATTATATCACAAACTAACACCGGATGCTATCAACACCTGAATTGCAACCGTTTTATTTCACCTCAAAACCAAAAATACTATATTTCAATCATTAAATGCCTCATATCTTTTTTTGAAAGAAGACTGCCAACAAAAATACCAGGAGATAGAAATCGGTTGACAAGTTCTCAATCCCATACTCTCACACTCTAAAACTTTCAATAATTACCAAGAAAGTTGAAGGTTGCAACTAGAGAAACTCAAGTTTTTACAAAAATATCCTTTTAGAGTCTCGAAAACAAAAACAACCCGCTATCGCAGTAAAGATTTATCGTTAATAAAAAGCAAGAGGCAGGGTAAAAGTCTTCAAAATAAAAAAAACACATAGTATTAAGTGTTCAAAAACTTTATACTATGCATTTTATAATTGAAAGCTTTACTCAATTTCATTTTCAAATTGAGTTTTTACTCAACCTATCTTCTTAAACTTATTTCACGTGACTTTCAAAGTCTTTTTGACTCTTTTCGACAGAATTTTTACGTTCTTGTTCCCATTTAGCCTTAGCTTCAGCAAATTGAGAGCTTGTAACGATATCTGTCTGCAATCTCATGTACTTGTAGTTGCTTCCAGTTCCTTTGATCCCAACCAGTGAGTAAGCACGTGTAAATGGTATCACGCGTGTCACCGAAGCTCCACCACCGTTTGACACAACTGGGATTAGAAGGGAACTATCAATCAACCAAGCTTGTGCATCGGCGTAGTTTTCATAGCGTTTAGCTACGTCTGTATTTTCTGCATCTGCTGTCTTTAATCTTTGAGTAAATTGGTCCAAACCTAGACTAGTAATCTTACCAGTGTCCTTGCTTGGATCAAGTCCCAAAATTTTGAGATAGAATCCATCTTCAGAGTTGAAAGGATTGAGGTAAGTTGATGGATCTTGGTAGTCAGCTGACCATCCATCCAAGTTCAAATCATAGTCATGATCTGCCGGTGTTGGTGCTTGAGCTGTTGCATTTGTATAATCATCTGTCGACAATTGGATAACATCAACCACTACATTTTCAGAACCAAGTGTTGATTCGATTGATTGTTTGATAGAGTTTGTTCCTGAAAGCAAGGTCTTGTTTACTTGATCTACAGGCAAGTCCAAATGAATTGGGAAGGTCACACCTTGGGCTTCTAATTCTTTTTTAGCTTCTGCAAACTGGGCTTGTGCTTTTTCTTTATTGAAATAACCATCTTGAGCATCTTCAAGATTCATATTTGACCATTGTGTACCATAGTTGACCAATTTTGAAGCAACTGTTTCACCAAAAGTCTTGTCTCCAACTTGTACGAAAGTTGGTGGTACAAGCGAGTTACGAAGAGTGTTTTTAGCTGCTTCTTCACCGTTTGATTGAGCTGAGTAGGCTGTACGATCAATGGCGAAGTTAATTGCCTGACGGAAGTTTTTATTCGAAACTGCAGCTTGAGTTGCTTGTTTTTGCTCATCGCTTGTTTTTGCAGTATGGTTATAAGCACCACGGTTGACGTTAAAGTTATAGTACCAAGATGTTGCATCTTGTAAGCTATAAACGATATTGTCCTTGTACTTTTCCTTGGTCTTAGCGAAGTTTGAGCTATTTGGATAAACACCTGCAGATGAGTAAGCACCACTTTCAAAGTTACGGATTGTCAAGTCTTGGTCTGAACCATCAAAGTAGGCCAATTTCACCTTTTCAATCGTTACTTTTTCTTGGTCATAGTAATGTGAGTTTTTCACATATTCGATAGAAGACTTAGATGTAAAATCTTTTAACAAATATGGTCCGCTATAAAGAATGCTATCTGGTTTCAGGGTTCCGAAGTCTTTACCTTTAGAAGCAAGGAACTCTTCGTTTACAGGGAACAAGATACTGTTAGTTGTCTTAGAATTCCAGAATGACTCTGGACGAGTCAAGGTATATTGCACAGTATAGTCATCTAAGGCTTTGACACCAACATTTGAAAAGTCAGTATTTGCACCTGTCACATAATCGTCCAATCCCTTGATAGAGTTCTGAATCAAGTCTAGGGCTTGACCCTTGTTATCAGCAGCGTACTTGATACCAGTTACAAAGTCTTGTGCTTTAAGGGGAGCGTATTCTTCACCGTCAGCTGTAAACCACTTGGCATCTTGGCGAAGTTTGTAGGTATAAGTTAAACCATCCTTAGAAACACTCCAATCTTCTGCAAGGGCAGGAATAAGGTTTCCGTAGTTATCATTTTCAAGCAAACCATCAACCAAGTTGGTTACAATGGCAGTGTTATCACCAGCGTAGTCCAAGAGATAGTTGAAGGTTGTCGGATCCGCACCAAAGGTCGACGAGTATGTTTTACCATCTGATGCTGACTGGCCACATGCTGCCAATAGGACCGCAGCAGCAAGTGTCATACCTGCTCCTAATAAGCGTTTTTTCATGCTCATGATTCATTTCTCCTTATATGTTAGATTTTATAACATGACTATATTTTAACAAATTTTGTCCAAAAAGTAAAGTTATATACTGATTTGACCCCTCATTGGAAATCAAAAAATAAAGAAATCCCGCTTAAAAACAGGATTTCTTTATTCATTACAAAAGACTATTTAACGTGATTTGCTAGTTCTTTTTGGTATTTGGCATTTGTTTCAATCTTCTCTTTTTGCCATTTCTTGAGAGCTTCTTCGTATTCTTTAGCTGTTACAATATCGTTTTGCAACTCTAAGCCTTTAAATACAAATGGATCACCCTTGATACCAACTTGAGAGTATGCTTTTGTAAATGGCACTGTACGGCTAACTGTCGGAGAACCACCTGAAGATGCTACAGGGATAAGGAGTGAGCTATCTGAAACCCATGCTTGTGCTTTGGCATATTTTTCATAGCGTTTGTTAAGATCGCTTGTTTCTGATGCTGCATCATCCAAGAGTTTCTTGTACTCATCAAGTCCAACTTGAGCCATGACTTCTGGATCTTTACCTTTTGTGATACCTAAGTGTTTAAGAGCAGACCCCTTCTTAGCATCTAAGATATTGAGGTAGGTTGCTGGGTCTTGATAGTCTGGCCCCCAACCAGTTCCGTTCAAGTCATAGTCTTTTTGAGAAGGGACTTTGGCTTGAGATGTGATACTTATTTTCTCATTGTCAGTCATTTGAAGTACATCGATGACAACATTTTCACTTCCAAGCGCCGCTTCGACAGACTGTTTGAGGGAGTTGGTCTGCTGTACCGCAATGACATCTGTCTGTTCAACTGGAATATCTAAATGAATAGGGAAGGTTACACCTTTGGCTTGCAATTCTGATTTTGCTTTTTCAAAGGCAGCTTTTGCTTTTGTTGGATTGTAAAGAGTATCTTTACCATCTGTCAAAGCTACATCTTTCCACTGATCTCCGTATGTTACTAATTGTTCTTGAGCCAATTCACCGAAGGTCTTTTCACCAACCTGAACATAGTCATAAGGCACAAGACTAGTACGGATAATCTTGTCTGCACCTTCTTCGCCATTCATCTGTGCAGAGTAAGCATGACGGTCAAGAGCGAAGTTGATGGCTTGACGGAAGTTTTTGTTGAGAAGCGCTTCTTTAGTTGATGTTTTTTGGGCATCATCTGTCTTAGCTGTTTTATTGTAAGACTGACGATTTACGTTGAAAGTAAAGTAATAGCTAGTCGCTTCTTGTGGGCTATAAACAATTTTATCGCCGTATTCCTTCTGAGTTGAGGCAAAGCTTGAACTAGTTGGGAAAAGGCGTGCTGTCGTATATGAGCCTGACGCAAAGCTACGAATCAATGATTCTTGGTCAGAGCCGTCGTAGAAAGTAAGCTTGACGTGGTCAATCTTCACATTGTCCTTATCCCAGTAATTCGGGTTCTTTTCGTACTCGATCACTGATTTTGAAGTGAAGTTCTTCAAAATATACGGACCATTGTAGAGAATACCTGAAGGCGCTGCTGCACCGTAATCTTTCCCTTGAGAATTTAAGAATTCTTCATTAACAGGGAGCATAGTCGCTGTTGTCACCTTAGAATTCCAGAAGCTTTCTGGTTTGTTCAAGGTATACTCGACTGTATAATCGTCAACTGCTTTAACACCGACTGTTGAGAAGTCATTTGTTTCACCACTAACGTACTCTGCCAAACCTTTGATAGAGTCTTGGATAAGAGTTAGGCCATCTGATTTACCATCTGCAGCATGCTTCAAACCTGTCACAAAGTCTTGGGCCTTGACTTCAGCATACTCTTCTCCTTCTGAAGTATACCATTTGACACCTTTACGTAGCTTGTAGGTGTAGGTCAAACCGTCCTGTGAAACAGACCAGTCTTCAGCAAGCGATGGAATTAAGTTTCCATATTTGTCATTTTCCAAGAGTCCGTCGACCAGGTTGGCGATGACGTCTGATGTTGAACTTTTACTAGTAACGCTATAGTCCAATGTTGTTGGATCAATGGCATATACATACGAAAATGTTGTTGGAGCATCTGCTTTTTTCTCAGTCTTGCCACAAGCCGCCAAAAGAAGAGCTGCGCTCATCGTTATCCCTGCTACTGCGAGCCACTTTTTCGATTTCATCGGTATTCTCCTTTAAAATACTATTTTTCACCATTATACCCTATTTTTATATAAAAGCAAGGGTTTACAGGGTATTTTTTAGAAAATTCAAACAAATATTTTTTAAAGAATTTTCTACACTTATTTTAGAAAAGAGAGTGGGACAGAAATCGGTAATTCGTTAGAATTCGATTTCGTCGTCCCACCTCCGCACAGTTGAGTAGGGCTGTAAAAGCTGATGAAATCAGCGTAGTAGAGCCCACTCAACCACTGCGTCTTGCTCGGTAATCCAAAGACAATTGAGAGGCTGGCACTTTTGTCCCAGCCTCTTTTAGGTTTATTTGGCTAATTCGACACAGAAGGCATCCCAGGGAGCTAATGTTAGTTGTTCTATTGTAGCTTTGACATCTGTATTTGCAATCAAGACAGATGTGATTGATTCTTCAACTGCGAACTCTTGCTTTTGGTTGGACAAGTTAGCCACAACTAGGAATCGACGGTCGCCATCTTTACGGATGTAAGCAAAGACTTTTTCAGCCGTTTCAAGGAGTTCAAAATCAGCTCTCACCAACCAGCTATTTTCCTTACGAATGTTTACCAATTTTTGATAAGTATAGAAAATAGAATCTGGGTTTTCCAGTGCTTCCTGAACGTTGATTGCTTCGTAGTTTGGATTAACAGCCAACCAAGGTTTTCCATCTGAGAAACCAGCATTTTTTGTCTCATCCCACTGCATTGGGGTACGAGCATTGTCACGTCCAATGACACGGATACTGTCCATAATTTCTTCCATCGGAACGCCTTCCCCAAGAGCCTCACGTGCATAGTTGAGGGATTCAATATCTTCTATTTGCTCCAGTGTTTCAAATGGGAAATTGGTCATGCCGATTTCTTCGCCTTGATAAATATAAGGTGTTCCTCTCATGAGATGAAGCAAGATTGCATACGCTTTAGCAGATTTCTCACGGTATTCTTGGTCATTTCCCCAGATAGAGACGATACGAGGAAGATCGTGGTTATTCCAGAAAAGGGAATTCCAGCCGTCTTCAACTCCTAACTCTGTCTGCCACTTGTTGAAAATCTCTTTTAATTTCCCTACATTTAGCTCTTTTTGGTAGTGCCACTTAGGTTGTCCTTCCTGATACTGAAGACAGATATGTTCAAACTGGAAGACCATAGACAGTTCTTGTCCTTTTGGATCTGAATAGAGTTTTGCGATTTCTGGTGTCGCTCCCCATGTCTCCCCTACTGTCAAGAGCTCTTTGTCGCCGAAAGTAGCCTGATTCATTTCCTTGAGATAGGGATGGAGCATAGGACCATTGTTGACAATCTTCTGATCAGGAATTTTCCCAATCATGTCAATAACATCCATACGAAATCCACCGATCCCTTTATCAATCCAGAAATTCATCATTTCATAGATTTTTTGGCGTAGTTCTTCATTTTCCCAGTTAAGGTCTGGTTGTTTCTTACTGAAAAAGTGCAGGTAATATTGACCAGCCTTTTCGTCATATTGCCAGGCAGAACCACTGAAAATTGACTCCAATTCGTTAGGTTCATCACGCCAGATATAGTAGTCTCGCTCAGGACTATCAGGATTTTCACAAGCTTCGATAAACCAAGCATGCTCATCTGATGTATGATTGACCACCAAATCCATAATGATTCGGATATCTCGTTTTTGGGCCTCAGCAATGAGCTCATCCATATCATCCATAGTTCCAAAGATAGCCGCTATATCTTGATAATTGGCAATATCATAGCCATTGTCATCCATAGGGCTATCATAAACTGGAGAAAGCCAGATCGCTGTGATCCCTAACTTAGCTAGATAGTCTAGCTTACTGGTAATCCCAGGTAAATCACCAATCCCATCTCCATTGCTATCCCTAAAACTTTTTGGATAGACCTGATAAACAACGGCACTGTGCCACCATTTTTCTTGCATATTCTTACCTCTTTTTCTATTTCATCTATAGACCATCATAGTCTTTTTCAATCATTTATGCAAGCGTTTGCTTGAATCTTTTTCCTTATTTCGAACCTCCGCGGTTTCTTATCTTCTATTTTTTTTATATAATAGAGGTCAGAGGTAAAAAAATGAAAAAACAAGCTTTTAGTTCTGAACAATATTTGAATCTGCAACGCGACCATATTTTGGAGCGTATTAACCAGTTTGACGGCAAACTCTACTTGGAGTTTGGTGGTAAAATGTTAGAAGATTTCCACGCTGCTCGTGTCCTTCCTGGATATGAACCAGATAACAAAATCAAACTCTTACAAGAATTGAAGGAGCAAGTTGAGGTTGTTATCGCTATTAACGCTAGCAATATCGAGCACTCAAAAGCTCGTGGAGACTTGGGCATTTCTTATGACCAAGAAGTGCTTCGTTTGATCGATAAATTCAATGAACTCGGTATCTTTGTTGGTTCAGTTGTCATTACTCAATATGCAGGCCAACCGGCAGCTGATGCCTTCCGTAATCAATTAGAGAAAAATGGTATTGACTCTTATCTTCACTACCCTATCAAGGGCTATCCGACAGATATGGATCACATCATCTCACCTGAAGGCATGGGGAAAAACGACTATATCAAAACCAGTCGCAACTTGATCGTCGTGACAGCTCCTGGACCTGGTTCAGGGAAATTGGCAACTTGTATGTCTAACATGTACCACGACCAAATCAATGGTATCAAGTCTGGTTATGCCAAATTTGAAACCTTCCCAGTTTGGAATCTCCCACTTCATCACCCAGTCAACTTGGCTTATGAAGCTGCTACAGCAGACCTAGATGATGTCAACATGATTGACCCATTCCATCTCCAAACTTATGGAGAAACCACAGTCAACTACAACCGCGACATTGAAATTTTCCCTGTTCTTAAGCGTATGCTGGAACGTATCTTGGGTAAGTCTCCTTATGCATCTCCAACTGACATGGGTGTAAATATGGTTGGTTTTGCAATCACTGATAACGACGCTGCCATTGAAGCATCTAAACAGGAAATTATCCGTCGCTACTATCAAACTGTTCTTGATTTCAAGGCTGAAAAAGTCGGTGAAACTGCCGTTAAGAAAATTGAGTTACTCATGAATGACCTAGGTATCACACCAGCTGATAGAAAGGTTGCTGTTGCCGCACGTCAAAAAGCAGAAGAAACAGGTGGACCAGCTCTCGCTCTTGAGTTACCGTCTGGTGAAATCGTTACTGGTAAAAACTCTGAACTCTTTGGCCCAACTGCTGCTGCCTTGATCAATGCCATCAAGATGTCAGCCAACATTGACAAAGAGACTAAGTTGATAGAGCCAGAAGTGGTGAAACCAATCCAAGGTTTGAAAATCAATCACTTGGGTAGCCGCAACCCTCGACTCCACTCAAATGAAATCCTTATAGCCCTTGCTATTACAGCCATGGAAAACCCTGATGCAGATCGTGCCATGAAAGAACTCGGAAATCTCAAGGGTAGCGAAGCTCATTCTACGATTATCTTAACAGACGAAGACAAAAATGTTCTTCGCAAACTAGGAATCAATGTAACCTTTGATCCTTACTACCAATACGATCGTTTGTATCGCAAGTAAAATACGACACTCACTCCTCTAAGAGTTGGATCCTTATCGTCCAGCTCTTAGAGTTTTTTTATGGTGATCAAGTCGAATTGTTTTTTAAAGGCTTTTAATTTAATTGTTGAATTTTAATTATCTACCTAAGCCTCCTAGTTTACTCCTTGTTTTACCTTAAATATACATAAAAAATGAACAAAGCAGGATTCTGATTTTCAGAAAACTATTTTGTTCACTTTTTGTTATGATTTAAACTCTTATACTCAATGAAAATCAAAGATCAAACTAGGAAGCTAGCCACAGGTTGCTCAAAACAGTGTTTTGAGGTTGCGGATGGAAGCTGACGTGTTTTAAAGAAATCTTTGATGAGTATTAGTTTATTCTACCGTTACAGACTTAGCAAGGTTACGTGGTTTATCCACATCGAGTCCACGGTGGAGTGTTGCAAAGTAAGCGATCAGCTGCGTTGGTACCACCATTGAGATTGGTGAGAGGTAAGGGTGGACGGTCGTAAGAACGATATCGTCTGTATCTTTGGCAACATTTTCTTCTGCAATGGTAAGGACCTTAGCGCCACGTGCTGCCACTTCTTGGATATTTCCACGAGTGTGGTTAGCAAGAACCGGGTCTGACAAGAGGGCCAAAACAGGTGTCCCCTCTTCAATCAAGGCAATGGTTCCATGCTTGAGTTCTCCTGCCGCAAAGCCTTCACACTGGATGTACGAAATCTCTTTAAGCTTAAGACTGGCTTCCATTGCTACGTAGTAGTCTTGACCACGCCCAATATAAAAGGCATTACGTGTTGTTTCAAGAAGCTCACGAACCTTAGCATCAATCATTTCTTTCTCTGAAAGGGTTGATTCGATAGACTGAGCCACGATAGACAACTCGTGAACCAGGTCAAAGGCTTTGGCTTTTTCATTGCCATTTGCTTCACCGACTGCTTTTGCAAGGAAGGCGAGAGCTGCGATTTGCGCAGTATATGCCTTGGTTGAAGCAACGGCAATTTCAGGACCTGCATGAAGAAGCATGGTATGGTTAGCTTCACGTGACAGAGTTGATCCTGGCACGTTTGTCACTGTCAAGCTTGGAATTCCCATTTCATTGGCCTTAACCAAAACTTGACGGCTATCAGCTGTTTCACCAGATTGGCTGATAAAGATGAAGAGTGGTTTCTTGCTGAGAAGTGGCATACCATACCCCCACTCAGATGAGATACCAAGTTCAACTGGCGTATCTGTCAATTCTTCTAGCATCTTCTTAGAAGCAAATCCTGCATGGTAAGATGTTCCAGCTGCAAGAATATAGATGCGGTCTGCATCTTGAACAGCCTTGATGATAGCTGGGTCTACCACTACTTGACCAGCCTCATCTGTGTAAGCTTGGATCAACTTACGCATCACCGTTGGTTGCTCATCGATTTCTTTAAGCATGTAGTAAGGATAAGTTCCCTTACCGATATCTGACAAGTCGAGCTCTGCAGTGTAGCTAGCACGCTCACGACTGTTGCCATCATAGTCTTGCACTTCAACGCTATCAGCTTTCACGATAACCAACTCTTGGTCATGGATTTCCATGTATTGGTTAGTTTCACGAATCATAGCCATAGCATCTGAGCAGACCATGTTGTAGCCATCTCCAAGACCAATCAAGAGAGGTGATTTGTTCTTCGCCACATAGATGACATCTGGATTTTCAGAGTCGATCAAGGCAAAGGCATAAGAACCACGGATGATATGAAGGGCTTTTTTAAAGGCTTCAAGTACTGACATGCCGTCTTCTTCAACAAATTTTCCAATCAAGTGAACGGCGATTTCAGTATCTGTTTGTCCCTTGAAGTGGTGACCTGCAAGGTAGTCTTCCTTGATTTCAAGGTAGTTTTCAATCACCCCGTTGTGGACCAAGACAAAACGTCCTGTCTCAGAGCGGTGTGGGTGAGCATTGTCTTCCGTTGGTTTCCCGTGAGTAGCCCAACGAGTATGTCCAATACCAGTTGTTCCCTCAACACCAGTTGTCTTGGCAGACAATTCTGAGATACGACCAACAGCCTTCACCAAATGGTTTTCAGCACCACCTAGGACAAAAATTCCCGCAGAATCATAACCACGGTATTCGAGCTTTTCAAGCCCTTGAATCAAAATATCAGTTGCATTTGTGTTTCCAACAACACCAACAATTCCACACATAGTATATACGACACAGGCTAGCTGTGCTTTCCCCTTAAAATTGGTATAGTCTGATTTCTCTTTTATAGAATCAGCAAAAACAGTATATACTTGTTTCTTTTACTTGTCAAGAATAAAAATTGGTATAGCGTGATTCTACTGATTCTTTATACTAAAAGTCTATCATATTTCACCTAAAGCAAGTATTTAAAAAGGGCTCTATCGCCCTTAATAACTACTATTTTGTAGCAAGCTTGTCTGCCTCTACTACTTCTTGAAAGGTTTTTTGATAATTTACTTTAATCGTCATTGTCATGTGAGAGTCCTCATTTCTTTTTGATGACCCTAGTATAGGATACCTCCCTAAAAGCAAACTTAACATTTTCTTAGAAAAAACTAAAAGTAACTTCTGACTCAATGAAAACGAAAGAGCAAACTAGAAAGCTAGTCACAGCTTTCTCAAAGCACTGCATTCAGTTTACCAGATAGACTAAGACCTCGTTTGAAGTGGTGTTTAAGTTTATGAATTCAGTAAATAAAATTAATATAAGGATTTTTCTAAATCCCTTACCTGTGAATTCCATACAAAAAGAGCGTTACCGCTCTCAGAACGAAGACAAACGTCATTATTGGCGTTTGTCTTTTTCTCTTTTCAAAAATATGTTGTCTCATCATCTGATA
>NZ_KV804966.1 GCF_001811505.1 Streptococcus sp. HMSC034E03 | reverse complement strand
TTTTCAGGTCTTCAAGACCGTTTTTCTTTTGGTGTCTTAGTAGGTATTTTAAGCTATTACCTAAAAAGAAGCCTTTCAATTGTTCTGGTGTCATGAAGTTCCTTAAAGCATCTATGGACTCCATACCGTACCGACCTTGGTAGTGGCTCGGCTTGTTTACGTTGTCAATTATTTCTAGTTCCATTTTTTATCCTCCAAAAGCTCCTTATTTCTGTATTTTGGTCTCATGCCAAATCCTCCTCTTTTACGAAAGTTCCGTCAATCCAACGGCCTTTGCGGTCTTTGATTTCTTGGTAAGCTAGTTCAAAACACTCTTCAAAATCATAACCGAGAGCATTGCTGATTGATTTTAACCAGATTATTGTACGGATCAAGCTTGATTTACGAACTTCCTTAGCAAAGTAATCTTGATATAATTGAAATTCGCTTATATTTTTATTTAAAAAACCAAAACATGTCATTACATCTCTATCATTTTCTGATGATTTAAAAATCTCCTGCACGTCTACCTTAATCAGCAAGGCCAGACCGACAATCACGACTGCGCAATCTCCGATGCTGTCCTTGGTCAGTTGCTCATTCTTTTTGAGATAGCCTGCGCATAACTCACCGAACTCTTCGCTAAGTTTTAATGACTGCTTGTTCAGCCGGCCACCGTTTTCAAGGTCACGGTCTATAAACCATTGTTTTACATTTTCTAATGTGTTCATAATCTCACCTCATCCCCAATTTTCACTTTCTCATACACTTCTTTCGTAACCACGAACACCCCGTAGTCACGAATCGTAAGCGTGTATAGCTTTCCGTGTCGTCCTTTTTCAAGGACTTTTCCGAATATCTCTGCTCCTTGATTATCAGCCTTGTAGATAACCACTGGCTTCTTCTCTTCTAAATTCCGGATTTTATCCATCTGCCAGATGTTCAATCCAGCAGACAGAAGAATCCAGATAGCTATGAATCGTTTCAATCTATGACCTCCTTATAAAGTAAATTCATATCAAAACCACTTTCGATAAATCTGTGTGTGAGTTCTTTGTTGGTTCCATTTCCTAAGCGATTATAAACCACATGCACATCGATATCTGCACCTAAATATTTTCTCAAACGATCGCGATTATCCACATAAAAGTCGATATTTCGTTTTCGTTGTTGATAAGGCTCGCCTTTATCTATATCTCTAGTACACCACATTAGTACCTTTGAAATGACATCATTCTTTGTCAAACAATCTCTTAAAGAAAAGTATGTGTTTGTTTTTGGGATGAGAATAAGTTCTAATTGTCTGTTTATAAATGAGTCAGGAAAATAACTCATAAGTTTTTTCAATTCTTCAAAGACTTCATCATTCATCACTCCACCTCTTGAATTTCCATACCAGGGCAATCAAATACCCAACTCATGTCATTTTCTTCTAGATCGGTTTTAGTATGATATCCTGAATAGAATACTTCATCATAACTAGAGAAAATATAATCCTCATCTTCAGTGTGATAGTACAACTTTTGTCCACTTGATTTCAGAGTTACAATATATTTCCTCTCTTTCTCGACCTCATAGCCTAGAATCCAAGCAAGACAGAATTTTTCGATATTGTCTTCGTAAAACCACTCAGGGACTCTCTTATCGTAATGATCTTCAATCACTCTCATCGCCCCATAAACATGAAAATTGTTTGCCTTTTTAAACTCTATATAATCCGCCACGTACTGAGGGATTGCGACTGTTTCTGGTTCGTCTA
>NZ_KV804965.1:30386-63984 GCF_001811505.1 Streptococcus sp. HMSC034E03 | reverse complement strand
GATTTACCCACTACAAATATTATAGAGCCATTAAAAATCGGTCCTAGTGACTGATTTTTTATAAGTAAAATTTTCAGAAAATTACAAATAATACTTGAATTTTTAGGAGAATAGTGTAGAATAGAACACAAAGCCTGATTAGAATAAAGGAGATTGTCATGACAGTTACGATTGATTGGGAAAATCTCGGTTTTTCCTATATGAAACTACCTTATCGTTATATCGCTTATTTTAAAGATGGACAATGGACACAAGGGGAACTAACAGAAGATGCAACCTTGCATATTTCAGAATCATCTCCAAGCCTTCACTATGGACAACAAGCATTTGAAGGATTGAAAGCCTATCGTACAAAGGATGGCAGCGTACAACTCTTCCGTCCAGATGAAAATGCTAAACGTCTGCAACGTACCTGTGATCGTCTTTTGATGCCTCAAGTTCCAACAGAAATGTTTGTAGAGGCGTGTAAAGCAGTTGTTCGTGCCAATGAAGAATACGTACCGCCTTATGGGACAGGTGGAACCCTTTACCTCCGTCCACTCTTGATTGGTGTTGGAGATATCATTGGGGTAAAACCAGCTGAGGAGTATATTTTTACCATCTTTGCGATGCCAGTTGGAAATTACTTTAAGGGTGGATTGGTTCCAACAAACTTCTTGATTCAAGATGAGTATGACCGTGCTGCACCAAATGGAACAGGGGCTGCCAAGGTCGGTGGGAACTATGCAGCTAGTCTTTTGCCAGGAAAAATGGCTAAATCCCGTCATTTCTCAGATGTTATTTATCTTGACCCATCAACACACACTAAGATTGAAGAAGTCGGTTCAGCAAACTTCTTTGGGATTACAGCTGATAATGAGTTTGTAACGCCATTGAGCCCATCAATCTTGCCATCCATTACCAAGTACTCATTGCTTTACTTGGCAGAGCATCGTTTGGGCTTGAAACCTGTTGAGGGGGATGTACCAATTGATAGTCTGGATCGATTTGTAGAAGCAGGTGCCTGCGGTACTGCGGCAGTTATCTCACCTATTGGGGGAATCCAACACGGTGATGACTTCCATGTGTTCTACAGTGAAACAGAGGTTGGTCCAGTAACTCGTAAACTATACGATGAATTGACAGGTATCCAATTTGGTGATATTGAAGCACCAGAAGGTTGGATTGTAAAAGTAGATTAAAAAATATTAAAGGAGTTCTTTATGAAAACGAAAAAGTGGATGTTAACAGCAGGAGTGGTCCTGAGTACAGCAGTTCTTCTTGTAGCTTGTGGGAAAGCTGACAAGGAAGCAGATGCGCCTACAACTTTCTCTTATGTCTATGGAGTAGACCCATCATCTTTGGACTACAGTATCGCAACTCGTACTTCAACAACTGATATCATCGGTAACGTCGTTGATGGTTTGTTGGAAAACGATGAATATGGGAATTTGATTCCTTCCCTTGCTGAGGATTGGAGTGTCTCACAAGACGGTTTGACTTATACTTATAAACTTCGTAAAGGGGTTAAATGGTATACTTCAGAAGGTGAAGAATACGCTGAAGTTACTGCGCATGACTTTGTTACAGGGTTGAAACACGTAGCAGATGGCAAATCAGACGGTGTCACTCTTATTCAAAACTCAATCAAGGGCTTGAATGAATATATGACTGGTGAGACTAATGATTTCTCTACAGTCGGTGTTAAGGCAGTAGATGACTATACTGTTGAGTACACTCTAAATGCACCTGAAACTTTCTGGAATTCAAAAGTAACTTCAGCAACTATGTTACCAGTAAATGAAGAATTCCTCAAAGCATCAGGTAAGAATTACGGAACGGTCAGCCCAGCTGGTATTCTTTATAACGGTCCATATATCTTGAAGACATTGACTTCAAAATCTTTAATCGAATATGAAAAGAACCCAAATTATTGGGATAAAGAGAAGGTTAAAATCGAGAAAGTTAAATTAACTTACTATGATGGTTCAGACCAAGAATCCTTGATCCGTAGCTTCTCTTCAGGTGTTTACACAACAGCTCGCCTCTTCCCAAGTAGCTCAAACTTTGCCTCAACTTTGGAACAATACGGAGATAAAATTACTTACAGCCCACAGGATTCAACTAGTTACTACTTTACCTTTAACGTAAACCGTCAATCTTTCAATAAGACAGCGAAAACAAGTGAAGAACAGAAAACTTCTACAAAAGAAGCAATGTTGAACAAGGACTTCCGTCAAGCAATCAACTTTGCCTTCAACCGTCATTCTTATGCTGCCCAGCTCAATGGTGAAGATGGTGCGGATAAGATTATTCGTAATAGCTTAGTACCAGATAACTTTGTACAATCTGGTGGTAAAAACTTTGGTGATATCGCTCAAAAAGAATTGGTCAACTATGGAGACCAATGGAAAGGTGTTGAGCTCGTTGACGGAAAAGATACCATCTACAATCCTGACAAAGCCAAAGCTTCATTTGAAAAAGCTAAGAAAGAATTGGAAGCAAAAGGTGTAACCTTCCCAATTCACTTGGATGTCCCAGTTGAACAAACAGATACCATTGCCGTTCAACAAAGCAATTCCTTCAAACAATCAATCGAGTCAACTCTTGGTTCTGAAAATGTCGTGATCGATGTCCTTCAGATGACTGATAACGAGAAGGAAAGCATTACATCTCAAGCACGTGTTCCTGCTCAAAAAGACTATGACTTGAACAGTACTGGATGGGCTCCAAGCTACCAAGATCCAGCAAGTTATCTCAATATCATGGATCCTAAGACCGGTTCTGCTATGAAACACCTTGGTATTACGAAAGGAAAAGACAAGGAAGTAGTAGCTCAACTAGGTTTGGACGAATATAAGAAACTCTTGGATGATGCAGTTTCTGAGACAAATGACTTGGATAAGAGATATGAAAAATATGCTAAAGCGCAAGCATGGCTCACTGATAGTTCTCTCTTGATGCCAACAGCTTCATCAGGTGGTTCACCAGTTGTCAGCAATATTGTTCCTTTCTCTAAACCATACTCACAAGTTGGTATTAAGGGTGATCCATACATCTTCAAGGGAATGAAATTGCAAAAAGAGATTGTATCTGCTAAAGAATACCAAGCAGCTCTTGAAAAATGGCAAAAAGAAAAATTGGAATCAAACAATAAATACCAAAAAGAATTAGAAAGTCATGTCAAATAAAACAGACTAGTACTTTTGGAATAAAGGGGCCTATATGGAATGGATTAAACTAATAGGGATAGTTATCATTGTGATTGGTTTTATCTATAAATTAGATACCATTGCAACGGTAGTCTTAGCTAGTTTAGTTACCGCTCTAGTTTCTGGAGTTTCTCTTGTTGAGTTCTTGGAAATTTTGGGAAAAGAATTTAGTAATCAACGAGTTCTGACGATTTTTATGGTAACCTTGCCGCTGGTAGGTTTATCTGAAACTTTTGGCCTCAAGCAACGTTCGATTGACTTGATTCAAAAGATAAAGGGACTAACAGTTGGAAGTTTTTATACAGTGTATTTCTTTTTTCGGGAACTCGATGGTTTCTTTGCCATTCGTCTTGGAGGACATCCGCAGTTTGTAAGGCCTTTGGTTCAACCCATGGGACAAGCAGCAGCAGAGTCTCAATTAGGTAGAAAATTAACGGAGCAGGAGAGCGAAGCGCTAAAAGCGCGTGCAGCAGCAAATGATAATTTCGCAAATTTCTTTGCTCAAAACACTTTCGTTGGTGCAGGTGGTGTCCTCTTGATAGGGGGCACACTGGACCAATTAGGTTACGAAAGTAATTATGCAGGAATTGCTTCAGCTTCGCTTATAGTTGCAGGAATTGCCCTATTTATAGTTGGGATTTACAATTACCTGTTTGATAGAAAACTGCTAGTAAATAAGGTTAGTAAAGGGAAAGAAGAATGACCAATCTAGCAAGACAGTTATTAGAGTTGACCTATATTGTGATTGGTTGTCAATTCCTTCATACAGCTTATTGTAGCTATAAAGATAAAACAAACCCAGTTCGCTTTGGAACGGCTGGGTTTTGGGCTTTATTGGGCATCAGTTTTATCGGTGGTTCCTATCTACCTTCTGTCTGTATTGGAGTTATCGTAGTGCTATTAGCCCTGCTAACTCTCTTTAAACAGGTTCGTATCGGCACCTTACCGTCTCTGGATGAAGTCAAGGCAAATATTGAAGCTAAACGACTAAAGAATAGAATTTTTATTCCAGTCATGTTAATGGCTTTGATTGCTTTGGTATTAGCAAAAATGATCCCTGAGTTTAGTAAGATTGCTATCAGTCTTGCTGCATTTTTCGCAACCATCTCTCTTTTATTGATTACTAAGAGTTCTCCTAGAAGTTTGTTAGCAGAAAACAATCGCATGGTGCAACAAGTTTCAACCAGTGGGATTGTGCCTCAACTTTTAGGTGCTTTAGGGGCAATATTTACCGTAGCAGGAGTTGGAGACCTGATTTCTCACTGGATAAGCGGTCTAGTGCCTTCTGGCAGTCGTTTTATGGGTGTGGTAGCTTATGTCCTTGGGATGGTTCTATTTTCCATGATAATGGGAAATGCATTTGCTGCCTTTACTGTTATTACTGCTGGAATTGGTGTCCCCTTTGTATTTGCTTTGGGAGCTGATCCAATCATGGCTGCAGCTCTAGCAATGACGGCAGGTTGCTGTGGAACCTTATTAACTCCAATGGCGGCTAACTTTAATGCTTTACCGGCAGCTCTCCTGGATATGAAAGATCCAAATGGGGTTATCAAAGCGCAAGTAGGAGTAGCTGTTATCATGATTATCCTACATATATTTTTGATGTACTTTTTGGCATTTTAGCAAAGGAAATAAAATGAAAATATTAGTTACAGGTTTTGATCCTTTCGGTGGTGAAAAGGTCAATCCAGCTCTGGAAGCAGTTAAATCATTACCGTCTGTAATTCATGGAGCGGAGATACGCTGGGTAGAGATTCCAACAGTCTTTTATCAATCAGCAGAGGTTTTAGAAGCAGAAATTGTCCGTTATCAACCAGATGTGGTACTCTGCATCGGACAAGCAGGAGGTAGAGCGAGTTTAACTCCTGAACGAGTTGCCATCAATCAAGATGATGCAAGAATTCCAGATAACCAAGGGAATCAGCCGATTGACACTCCTATACGCCTGGACGGTCAAGCAGCCTATTTTAGCACACTACCTATTAAAGCAATGGTACAAGCCATAAAAGAGGAAGGGCTACCAGCTACAGTTTCCAATACAGCGGGAACCTTTGTTTGCAATCATCTGATGTATCAGGCTCTCTATTTAGCGGATAAAAAGTTTCCAAATATGAGAGCAGGCTTTATGCATATTCCCTATATGACAGAACAGGTGATCAATAAACCTAATACAGCATCTATGAATTTAACTGATATCGTCAGAGGTATCGAAGCTGCGATTGGTGCTATCGTAGAATATAAAGATAAGGACTTGAAAATAGTTGGTGGAGCGACCCATTAATTGACTAAAATTCAAGGAAAAAATTTCTCTAGACGATTCTAGGAACTCTTTACCAAGATTAGCTTGATAAAGAGTTTTTTCTTGCCAGTTTTTTAAATTTCTTGTACAATAGGAAGAGTGAAAAGAGGTATCGTATGAGTAAAAAAGATAAAAAAATTGAAATTCAAGTAGCAGATGCCAAAGTCAATGTAGGAAAAGACAGTTTTGAAGGTTATACATTGACTATCGGTAAAAAAGTTATCGGAGAAATTGCCGAATTAGATGGACAATTCGCAATCATAAAGAATGGAAATGTCGATAGTTTTTATAAAAAACTTGAAAAAGCTGTGGAAATTTTGATTGAAAACTATAATTTAGCAAAATAAAGCTTGTTTTTTGTAAATTTTCATGATATAATAGTTTTTGTTGAACATTGGAGAGATAGCGAAGAGGCTAAACGCGGCGGACTGTAAATCCGCTCCTTCGGGTTCGGGGGTTCGAATCCCTCTCTCTCCATTTCACTTTTGGGGTATAGCCAAGCGGTAAGGCAAGGGACTTTGACTCCCTCATGCGTTGGTTCGAATCCAGCTACCCCAGTTCTTAGGTAATAAATTCAAGATAAAAAGAAAAATATCTTAGGGTATTTTATTTTTATAATTGAAGGACGTGAACGATATAACATGTCTTTGCGGGTGCTTAGGAAAAAATTATAAGTATGTCAAGTTTAAGAAAAGCTTGATTGTTGGAGGATTTTTTAGATGAACGAATTTGAAGATTTGCTAAATAGCGTTAGCCAAGTTGAACCTGGTGATGTTGTTAGTGCTGAAGTATTGACAGTTGATGCTAATCAAGCTAACGTTGCAATCTCAGGAACTGGTGTTGAAGGTGTCTTGACTCTTCGCGAATTGACAAACGATCGCGATGCAGATATCAATGACTTTGTAAAAGTAGGTGAAGTATTGGATGTTCTTGTACTTCGTCAAGTGGTTGGTAAAGATACTGATACAGTAACATACCTTGTATCTAAAAAACGCCTTGAAGCTCGCAAAGCATGGGACAAACTTGTAGGGCGCGAAGAAGAAGTTGTTACAGTTAAAGGAACTCGCGCTGTTAAAGGTGGACTTTCAGTTGAATTTGAAGGCGTACGTGGATTTATCCCAGCTTCAATGTTGGACACTCGTTTTGTACGTAACACTGAGCGTTTTGTAGGTCAAGAGTTTGATGCTAAAATCAAAGAAGTTGATCCTAAAGAAAACCGCTTCATCCTTTCACGTCGTGAAGTTGTAGAAGCAGCAACTGCAGCAGCTCGTGCTGAAGTATTCGGTAAATTGGCTGTTGGTGATGTTGTAACTGGTAAAGTTGCACGTATCACAAGCTTCGGTGCTTTCATCGACCTTGGTGGTGTTGACGGATTGGTTCACTTGACTGAATTGTCACACGAACGTAACGTTTCACCAAAATCAGTTGTAACTGTTGGTGAAGAAGTTGAAGTGAAAATCCTTGATCTTAACGAAGAAGAAGGACGTGTATCACTTTCACTTAAAGCTACAACACCTGGACCATGGGATGGCGTTGAGCAAAAATTGGCTAAAGGTGATGTTGTAGAAGGTACAGTTAAACGTTTGACTGACTTCGGTGCATTTGTTGAAGTATTGCCAGGTATCGATGGACTTGTTCACGTATCACAAATTTCACACAAACGTATTGAAAATCCAAAAGAAGCTCTTAAAGTTGGTCAAGAAGTTACTGTTAAAGTTCTTGAAGTTAACGCTGATGCAGAACGCGTTTCACTTTCTATCAAAGCTCTTGAAGAACGTCCAGCTCAAGAAGAAGGACAAAAAGAAGAAAAACGTGCTCCACGTCCACGTCGTCCAAAACGTCAAGAAAAACGTGATTTTGAACTTCCTGAAACTCAAACAGGATTCTCAATGGCTGACTTGTTCGGAGACATCGAACTTTAATCCATTCAAATTTGAATAAAATCCTTTGTTTTTAAAACAAGGGATTTTTCTTTTTTCTACTAGCATTTTTTGATATAATGGTTTTATGTTATATTCAGAAAAAGAATCACTTTATCAAACAATAAATGAACAGCTCTCTTATCTTTTAGATGGAGAGCCCAATGTTTTGGCCAATTTATCAAATGCCAGTGCTCTGCTAAAAACAAGCTTTCCCAATACTGTTTTTGCAGGTTTCTACCTATTCGATGGGAATGAACTCATCTTGGGTCCTTTTCAAGGCGGAGTTTCTTGTGTCAGAATCGCTCTTGGAAAAGGTGTCTGTGGAGAATCGGCGGCTAGTCTTCAAACAGTTATTGTTGGTGATGTAAAGATCTATCCAAACTATATTTCTTGCGATAGTAGTGCTCGTAGTGAAATTGTTGTGCCGATGGTTAAAGAGGGACGTCTTCTGGGCGTTTTAGACTTGGATTCATCTCTTGTTGATGATTATGATGATTTGGATCTGAAATATCTAGAAGAGTTTGTTTCTATTTTGTTAGAGAAAACCGAATGGAATTTTTCAATATTTGAGGAGAAAGCGT
Source organism: Streptococcus sp. HMSC034E03 (assembly GCF_001811505.1). Taxonomy (GTDB): domain Bacteria; phylum Bacillota; class Bacilli; order Lactobacillales; family Streptococcaceae; genus Streptococcus. Next base: position 55,991 of record NZ_KV804965.1, on the reverse strand, counting down.
AATGTATCAGGCCCTTTATCGAAAATATAGAAGTCAAACATTTTCACAGTTAGTAGGCCAGGAAATTGTTGCAAAAACTCTGAAACAAGCCGTAGAGCAGGAAAAGATTAGCCACGCCTATCTATTTTCAGGTCCTCGTGGAACTGGTAAGACTAGTGTGGCTAAGATTTTTGCTAAGGCCATGAACTGTCCCAATCAAGTAGGGGGAGAACCTTGTAATAACTGTTACATCTGTCAGGCAGTTACAAATGGTAGCTTGGAAGACGTTATCGAAATGGACGCGGCCTCTAACAATGGAGTGGATGAAATTCGTGATATCCGCGATAAATCAACCTATGCTCCAAGTATAGCTCAGTATAAGGTCTATATCATTGATGAGGTTCATATGCTTTCAACTGGAGCCTTCAATGCCCTTTTGAAAACTCTTGAAGAACCAACTCCTAATGTTGTTTTTATCCTAGCAACAACAGAGCTTCATAAGATTCCTGCAACCATTTTGTCTCGTGTTCAACGCTTCGAGTTCAAATCTATTAGGACTCAGGATATTCGAGATCACATTTTCCATATTTTAGAGAAGGAAGGGATTGATTATGAGTCTGAAGCTGTCGAGATTATTGCTCGTCGAGCCGAAGGTGGTATGCGGGATGCTTTGTCCATTTTAGACCAAGCATTGAGTTTGACTCAAGATGCTAGATTAACAACAGCAGTTTCTGAGGAAATTACTGGAACTATTAGTCTAAGTGCTTTGGATAATTATGTGGCTGCCTTGGCACAAAAGGATGTGACTCGTGCTTTGGAAAATCTTAATTTGATTTTTGATAACGGAAAAAGCATGACACGATTTGTAACGGATTTGTTGCAATACTTGCGAGATATTTTGATTGTCCAAACTGGTGGGGAGAATACTCACTATAGTGATCTCTTTAAGGATAACCTAGGTCTTTCACAGGCTGTTTTGTTCGAGATGATTGGAATTGCAACAAGTAGTTTAGCTGATATCAAGGCTAGCTTACAGCCTAAGATTTATGCTGAAATGATGACCATTCGTTTGACAGAACTTGATTCCCAACCAGGACTTTCAGGTGATGTGGCTGAGGAATTATCTTCTCTTAGAGAAGAAGTTGCGCGATTGAAACAGGCTCTGGCAAATGTTAACACAAGTCCCAAACAGACCACACCAACGCCAAGTCGCCCAGTTAACAGCAAGTCAATTTATCGCGTAGATCGCAATAAGGTTCAGTCTATTCTTCAAGAAGCTGTTGAAAATCCTGATTTAGCCCGTCAAAATCTAATCCGTCTCCAAAATGCTTGGGGAGAAGTTATTGAAAGCTTGTCAGGTCCAGATAAGGCGCTTTTAGTCGGTTCTCAACCTGTTGCGGCAAATGAGCATCATGCGATTCTTGCTTTTGAATCAAACTTCAATGCTGGGCAGACCATGAAACGTGATAATCTCAACACCATGTTTGGCAATATCCTTAGTCAAGCAGCGGGATTTTCACCAGAGATTCTTGCTATTTCCATGGAAGAATGGAAAGAAGTTAGAGCTGATTTCTCAGCTAAGGCTAAATCGTCACAAGGTCAACCAGTTAAGGAAGAAGTGGAAGAATCTGTCCTTCCTCAAGGATTTGAATTTCTAGCGGATAAAGTGACCATAGAAGAAGATTAAAAGGATATTGTGACATAATACGATGAACAGACAACAATTTATAATCATGGCCTTATTTACTGCTGCTGAGACCTATTTCCTTAATGAATCCATCATGGAGCAACGGTATATTATGGCCTTGCTTTGGGCTATTTTAATTCTAAGAAATTTTAGAGTCAGCTATATTATGGGTAAAATTGTCAACGCTATTGATGACCATTTTCGAGGAAAGAAGTAACCCTCAGCTTCTAGACAAAATCAAAGCCTTTTAGGCTTTTTTTTGTTATACTATAAAAGTATATTTATTGACCTTTTACCGTATTTTCTAGGGAAATTAAGTATGTTTCTAGTAAGTACTGTAAAGGCCTTGAAAAAGAAAGGAACTATCATGTCAGTATTAGAGATCAAAGATCTTCACGTTGAGATTGAAGGAAAAGAAATTTTAAAAGGGGTTAACCTGACCCTGAAAACAGGCGAAATCGCAGCTATCATGGGACCAAATGGTACCGGTAAGTCTACTCTTTCAGCAGCTATTATGGGGAACCCTAACTATGAAGTCACTAAAGGTGAAGTCTTGTTTGACGGTGTAAACATCCTTGAATTGGAAGTGGATGAGCGTGCTCGTATGGGACTTTTCCTTGCCATGCAATATCCATCAGAAATTCCTGGGATTACCAATGCTGAGTTTCTTCGTGCAGCCATGAATGCTGGTAAAGAAGATGATGAGAAGATTTCAGTTCGCGAGTTCATTACTAAGCTAGACGAAAAAATGGAATTGCTCAACATGAAAGAAGAAATGGCTGAGCGTTACCTCAACGAAGGTTTCTCTGGTGGTGAGAAAAAACGTAATGAGATTCTTCAACTTTTGATGTTGGAACCAACTTTTGCCCTTTTGGATGAGATTGACTCTGGTCTTGATATTGACGCCCTTAAAGTTGTATCTAAAGGTGTTAATGCCATGCGTGGTGAAGGTTTTGGTGCTATGATTATCACTCACTACCAACGTCTTTTGAACTATATCACACCAGATGTGGTACACGTTATGATGGAAGGTCGTGTTGTTCTTTCTGGTGGTCCAGAATTGGCTGCGCGTTTGGAACGTGAAGGATACGCAAAACTAGCTGAAGAACTTGGCTACGACTACAAGGAAGAATTGTAATTCCCTCGTATCTTTTAGGAGAAGTAAATGACTAAAGAAACTATTAAACTTTTTTCAGAAATGCACGCTGAACCAAGCTGGTTGTCAGACCTCCGTCAAAAAGCTTTTGATAAGATTGAGAGTTTGGAATTACCAGTCATTGAGCGTGTAAAATTTCACCGTTGGAATCTGGGTGATGGAACGATTACAGAAAGTGAGCCATCAGCAAATGTTCCAGATTTCACTGCTCTAGATAATCACTTGAAGTTGGTACAAGTAGGAACCCAAACTGTTTTTGAACAAATTCCAGTTGAATTGGCTGAACAAGGTGTTGTCTTTACAGACTTCCATTCGGCTTTAGAAGAAATTCCAGAACTCGTAGAAGAATTCTTCATGTCATCTGTCAAGTATGACGATGACAAGTTGGCAGCCTACCATACAGCTTATTTCAATAGTGGTGCTGTTCTCTACATTCCTGATAATGTTGAGATTAAAGAACCTATCGAAGGAATTTTTTACCAAGACAGCGATAGCGATGTGCCGTTTAACAAGCATATTATGATTATCGCTGGTAAAAACTCTAAGATTAGTTATCTAGAACGTTTAGAGTCACGCGGTGAAGGAAGTGCTAAAGCAACTGCAAACATTACTGTTGAAGTGATTGCGCGTTCTGGAGCTCAAGTGAAGTTTGCGGCTATTGACCGTCTAGGTGAAAACGTCACTGCCTACATTAGCCGTCGTGGTAAATTAGGCAACGATGCAAGTATTGACTGGGCAATCGGTGTCATGAACGAAGGAAATGTCGTTGCTGATTTTGATAGTGACTTGATTGGTAATGGTAGCCATGCAGATCTTAAAGTAGTAGCTCTTTCAAGTGGCCGTCAGGTACAAGGGATTGATACCCGAGTAACTAACTATGGTTGCAACTCAATCGGAAATATCCTGCAACATGGGGTTATTCTTGAAAAAGCAACTTTGACTTTCAATGGTATTGGCCACATCATCAAAGGTGCTAAGGGAGCAGATGCCCAACAAGAAAGTCGTGTTCTCATGCTTTCAGACCAAGCACGTTCAGATGCCAACCCAATTCTTTTGATTGATGAAAATGATGTTACTGCAGGTCATGCAGCTTCTATCGGTCAGGTGGATCCAGAAGATATGTACTACCTCATGAGCCGTGGTTTAGATAAGGCAACTGCAGAACGTTTGGTTGTCCGTGGTTTCCTTGGCTCTGTTATCGTTGAGATTCCAGTCAAGGAAGTTCGTGATGAAATGATTGCAACTATCGAAGAAAAATTGTCAAAACGCTAAGGGGTAGCCTATGTTAGATGTAGAAGTGATTCGCAAAGATTTTCCAATTTTAGACCAGATTGTTAATGATGAACCATTGGTTTATTTGGATAATGCTGCGACGACACAAAAACCACTAGCAGTTCTGGAGACGATTAACCGCTACTATGAGAACGACAATGCCAATGTTCATCGTGGCGTTCATACCTTGGCTGAGAGAGCGACAGCATCTTATGAAGCTGCGCGTGAAACCATTCGTAAGTTTATCAATGCAGGGTCTACAAAGGAAGTTCTCTTTACTAGAGGAACGACAACCAGTCTTAACTGGGTAGCGCGTTATGCTGAGGAAGTCTTGACTGAGGGAGACCAGGTCTTGATTTCCGTCATGGAACACCATTCTAATATCATTCATTGGCAGGAAGCCTGCCGCAAGACTGGGGCAGAGCTTGTCTATGTCTATCTTAAGGACGGTGCCTTGGATATGGACGATTTGCGAGCTAAATTGTCTGACAAGGTCAAGTTTGTTTCGTTAGCTCACGCCTCCAATGTTCTTGGTGTGGTCAATCCAATAAAAGAAATCACTCAATTGGCCCACCAAGTTGGTGCCATCATGGTGGTGGATGGTGCTCAATCTACGCCTCATATGAAGATCGATGTTCAGGACTTGGATGTGGACTTCTTTGCCTTTTCAGGTCACAAGATGGCGGGTCCAACTGGTATCGGTGTTCTTTACGGTAAAGAAAAGTATCTGGAACAAATGTCACCAGTAGAATTTGGCGGCGAAATGATTGATTTCGTCTATGAGCAATCTGCTAGCTGGAAGGAATTGCCTTGGAAATTCGAGGCAGGAACTCCAAATATGGCTGGTGCTATCGGACTGGCAGCAGCAGTGGATTATCTAGAAAAGATTGGTATGGATGCCATTGAAGCCCATGAACAGGAACTGATTGCATACGTCTATCCAAAACTGCAGGCGATTGAAGGACTGACCATTTATGGTTCGCAGGACTTGGCTCAACGTTCAGGTGTCATTGCCTTTAACCTAGGTGATCTTCATCCGCACGACCTTGCGACTGCTTTGGATTATGAAGGAGTGGCTGTTCGAGCAGGTCACCATTGCGCTCAACCCTTGCTCCAGTATTTGGATGTTCCAGCGACAGCTCGTGCAAGTTTTTATATCTACAATACCAAGGCAGATTGCGACAAGCTAGTCGATGCCTTACAAAAGACAAAGGAGTTTTTCAATGGCACTTTCTAAACTAGATAGCCTTTATATGGCAGTGGTAGCGGACCATTCGAAAAATCCACATCACCAAGGGAAGTTAGAAGACGCTGAGCAAATCAGCCTCAACAATCCGACCTGTGGAGATGTTATCAATCTCTCTGTCAAGTTTGATGCAGAGAATCGATTAGAAGATATCGCTTTTCTAAACTCAGGTTGTACCATCTCGACTGCCTCTGCGAGCATGATGACAGATGCCGTTTTGGGTAAGACCAAGCAAGAAATCTTAGAACTTGCGACTATTTTTTCTGAAATGGTTCAAGGGCAAAAAGATGACAGACAAGATAGTCTTGGAGACGCAGCCTTCTTATCAGGTGTTGCCAAATTCCCTCAACGGATCAAGTGTGCAACCCTAGCTTGGAACGCCTTGAAGAAAACAATTGAAAATCAAGAAAATTAGTAAGACAAGTTTCTTTGTTTTATTAATCATAAGTAATGAAGAATGAAAGAAAGGATATTATGGCTGAAGAAAGAGTAGAACCAAAACCAATTGATCTTGGTGAATATAAATTTGGTTTCCATGATGATGTAGAGCCTGTCCTATCGACAGGAAAAGGATTGAACGAAGAAGTCATTCGCGAATTATCAGCTGCTAAGGGAGAACCTGAGTGGATGTTAGAATTCCGTTTGAAGTCTTATGAAACCTTCAAAAAAATGCCCATGCAAACTTGGGGAGCAGACTTGTCAGAGATTGACTTTGATGACTTGATCTACTACCAAAAACCATCTGATAAACCAGCTCGTTCATGGGATGAGGTTCCTGAAAAAATCAAAGAAACCTTTGAACGTATTGGGATTCCTGAAGCTGAGCGTGCCTATCTTGCTGGAGCTTCTGCCCAGTATGAGTCAGAAGTGGTTTACCATAACATGAAAGAAGAATTTGAGAAGTTAGGAATTATCTTTACAGATACAGATTCTGCCCTCAAAGAGTACCCAGACTTGTTTAAACAATACTTTGCGAAGTTAGTACCGCCGACTGATAACAAGCTGGCTGCCCTCAACTCAGCAGTATGGTCAGGTGGAACCTTTATTTACGTACCAAAAGGTGTCAAGGTAGATATTCCACTTCAAACTTACTTCCGTATCAACAACGAAAATACTGGTCAGTTTGAACGTACCTTGATTATCGTTGATGAAGGAGCAAGTGTTCACTATGTTGAAGGATGTACAGCGCCAACTTATTCAAGTAACAGTTTGCATGCTGCCATTGTAGAAATCTTTGCTTTGGACGGAGCTTACATGCGTTATACAACCATCCAAAACTGGTCTGATAACGTTTATAACTTGGTAACAAAACGTGCCAAAGCCTTGAAAGATGCGACAGTTGAGTGGATCGACGGAAACTTGGGTGCCAAAACAACCATGAAGTACCCATCTGTTTACCTTGATGGAGAAGGGGCGCGTGGAACTATGCTTTCGATTGCCTTTGCCAATGAAGGGCAACACCAAGATACGGGTGCCAAGATGATCCACAATGCACCACATACAAGTTCGTCAATCGTCTCTAAATCCATCGCTAAAGGTGGAGGAAAGGTTGACTACCGTGGACAAGTGACTTTCAACAAGAACTCTAAGAAATCTGTTTCTCACATCGAGTGTGATACCATTATCATGGATGACTTGTCAGCATCAGATACTATTCCGTTTAATGAAATTCACAACTCGCAAGTTGCATTGGAGCACGAAGCTAAGGTTTCTAAGATTTCAGAAGAACAACTATACTACCTCATGAGTCGTGGTTTGTCAGAATCTGAAGCTACTGAGATGATCGTTATGGGATTTGTAGAACCCTTCACCAAAGAACTTCCAATGGAATACGCAGTTGAGCTTAACCGCTTGATTAGCTATGAGATGGAAGGATCAGTCGGATAAACTTTATGAACAGAAACTGAGGCTGGGACAAAAGTCCTAGCCTCTCAATTGTCTTTGGATTGTCGATCAAGACGCAGTGGCTGAGTGGGCTCTACTACGCTGATTTCATCAGCTTTTACAGCCCTACTCAACTGTGCGGAGGTGGGACGACGAAATCGAATTCTAACGAATTACCGATTTCTGTCCCACTCTCAGTTTTTTTGATGAAAGATGCTAATAAATATTCACAAAAAGTCTTTTGTATGGTAAAATAATACAATCACATAAAGTGGGAGATGAATGATGAATATTTTTAGAACCAAAGACGTTAGTCTAGGTAAGACAGAAATGCATCGCCATTTAAAACTATGGGACTTAATTCTCTTGGGAATTGGTGCTATGGTGGGAACAGGTATTTTTACCATTACAGGGACTGCTGCAGCAACATTAGCAGGACCTGCCCTTGTGGTATCGATTGTAATTTCTGCTATCTGCGTGTCCTTATCTGCACTCTTTTTTGCAGAATTTGCTTCTCGTGTTCCTGCAACGGGTGGAGCATATAGTTATTTATATGCAATTTTGGGTGAATTTCCAGCCTGGATTGCAGGTTGGCTGACTATCATGGAATTTATGACAGCTGTTTCTGGCGTCGCTTCAGGTTGGGCGGCCTATTTTAAAGGTTTGCTTAGTAACTATGGAATCTCAATGCCGCAAGCATTAAATGGGACCTTTAATCCAGAGCAAGGGACCTATCTTGACCTCCTGCCAATTCTAGTTCTCGTCCTCGTTACGGGACTGGTCTTATTGAATTCGAAGGCTGCGCTTCGATTTAATTCCATTTTAGTAGTTTTAAAATTCTCTGCTCTTGCACTATTCATCTTAGTTGGAATCTGGTACATTAAACCTGAAAATTGGGCAGACTTTGCACCATTTGGCTTTGGTCAGATTTATGGTGGAAGCACTGGGATTATGGCAGGAGCTTCACTCATGTTCTTTGGGTTTTTAGGGTTTGAATCCATTTCAATGGCAGTTGATGAAATTCAAAGCCCCCAGAAGAATGTACCGCGTGGAATTGTTTTATCCTTAACTATTGTAACTATACTTTATGCACTAGTCACTCTAGTATTGACAGGGATTGTTCATTATAGCAACCTCAATGTAGATGATGCAGTAGCCTTCGCTTTGAGAAATATCGGTATTGGTTGGGCAGCTAACTATGTTTCACTTGTTGCGATTTTTACCTTGATTACGGTATGTATTTCAATGACCTACGCCTTGTCACGAATGATCTATAGTTTAGCCCGTGATGGACTCTTGCCTCAAAGTTTTAAAGAAGTGACCAAGACTAGTCGCGTTCCAAAGAATGCAACTATCTTAACTGGTGTTGTTTCAGCAATTGCAGCTGGGATCTTCCCACTTGCAAGTATTGCAGCCTTTCTCAATATCTGCACCTTAGCCTATCTTATTCTCCTAGCCTATGGGATCATCAAATTGAGAAAAGATAAGGGTATGCCAAAAGAGGGCGAGTTCAAAACTCCCCTGGTTCCTTTTTTACCAATCTTGTCTATTCTAATCTGCCTTTCATTTATGCTTCAGTATACCCTTGAAACATGGATGGCATTTGGAATTGCCTTGTTAATTGGAATTCTTATCTACTTTACTTATGGCTATAAACATTCAACTCTAGCTGAAAATGAATAAAGAAAAAATCGCGAATTTCGCGATTTTTTTATAACTTTTCGTTTACAAATCGAACAAATCGATTCCACCAAACTTTTAAGAAAAAGGCTTTGTCAACATTTTTTTCTGCAACCATTTCAAAGTTAGGTTTGTCAGTAGTGATGTAACCTTGCCCGACTAGATCTTTATCTTCATAAGTGAGATGGCCAACAACTGTTCCTGCTTCAAGTGGTGCAGTATGTTCAGTAGTATCAGCAGTATAGGTAATAGTTGATTGAGCTCGACTGCCCAAACGTTGAACAATTTTGATATCTTCTTTTGCGACCGCTGTGACTGTGTCATCTTTTCCATCTAAAACAGGACTTTTACTATCCTCATAACTTTCACCCTGCTTGACGATGGTCTGGAGAGCAAAGGTAGAGGAAATATAATCTAAGAGAGAAGAAGTAGCTGTAAAGCGTGCATATGGATTGGTATCTTGGTTGTCAGCATTTAAAACAACAGTAATGATACGCATTCCTTTTTCGACTGTAGTACCTACAAAGGATGCTCCAGCCTTATCAGTCGTACCAGTTTTAAGTCCATCAACACCCCCACGATAGGCAGGCATTCCCTCCAACATATAGTTAGTAGAATTAATGGTCATACCAGCGAAAGTCGAAGAAGGTTTCTTGGTGATTTCTAAGACCTGAGGATACTTGAGGATGAGGTTGCGAGCAACGACAGCAACATCATAAGCGCTCAATTTATTTTCATCATCTTTCTTAGAACCAGGATAGATATTATTCCCAAGAGTTTCATTGTTAAGACCAGTTGTATTGACGAGGGTAGCATCTTGAATCCCCCATTCCAGTAGTTTGGCCTTCATCATATCAACGAAGTCTTTTTCAGAGCCAGCAATTTTTTCAGCTAGGGCAATGGCTGCACTGTTAGCACTGGATACCAGAGTAGCTTCTAGCAATTCCTCAACTGTGTAGTTACGAGCTTCCATAGGAACGTTACTCGCTTCAGAATTAGTAGTGAGCTGGTAAGGATAATCTGAGATTTCTACAGGAGTAGAAAGAGTGATTTTGCCTTGCTCTAGAGCTTCATATACTAGGTAAACGGTAAGTAGTTTACTGATAGAGGCAATTTCAACCGGTTGGGTCGCATCTTTTTCATACAAAATCTTACCACTGTTAGCCTCAACAGCGATGGCATGTTTTGCTGCGACATCAAAATCCTGAGCAAAAACAGTAGTAGCAGAACCAAATGAAATAAGCGTGATTAATGTTAAAAATAATTTCTTCATAGTAACTTTATTCTATCATAAAGACAAAAAATATTCTTGTTTTTATGATGAAGGCTATCAATCTTTTTTGAAATATGGTAAAATAGGGAAAAGAGGAGGTGGCCTATGTTTCGGAGAAACAAACTATTCTTCTGGACAACTGAAATTCTACTAATAACCTTAATTTTCTATCTATGGAAAGAAATGGGTGCTATTATTACACCCTTTGTCAGTGTTGCAAATACAATCATGATTCCTTTTTTACTGGGAGGATTTTTGTATTATCTAACCAACCCAATTGTTATCTTTTTAGAGAAGGAATGTAAAATCAATCGAATCATTGGGATTTTGTTAACCCTTTGTGCCTTAGTTTGTGCACTCGTACTTAGTTTTGTTTATCTGCTGCCGATTTTGATTAATCAGTTAAGTAGCTTAATTTACTCGAGTCAAAACATTTACGGTCGTCTTCAAGATTTAGTCATTGAGTTATCAAAACATCCAGCCCAGCAAAATCTAGATATCCAACAAACTATTCAGCAACTGAACCTCTCTTATGTTGATATTTTGCAAAATATCTTGAACAGTGTGACAAATAGTGTTGGAAGTGTTCTATCTGCACTCGTAAGCACTGTATTGATTATCATCATGACACCAGTTTTCTTGATTTACTTATTACTTGATGGGCATAAATTTTTACCCATGCTAGAAAGAACTATATTAAAACGAGATAAATTGAACATATCTGGTTTATTGACAAACCTAAATACAACTATTTCTCGTTACATTAGTGGAGTGTCTATAGATGCAGTTATTATTGGATGTTTAGCTTTTATCGGTTATAGTGTGATTGGTCTAAGATATGCCTTGGTCTTCGCCATTTTTTCTGGATTGGCTAATTTGATTCCGTATGTAGGACCAAGCATTGGCTTGATTCCAATGATCATCTCAAATCTCTTCACCGATCCTCATAAAATGATTATTGCTGTCATTTATATGTTGATTATTCAGCAAGTTGATGGAAATATTTTATATCCACGTATTGTGGGTGGGGTTATGAAGGTTCACCCGATTACTATTTTAGTCTTGCTTTTATTATCAAGTAATATTTATGGTGTGATTGGGATGATTGTTGCTGTTCCAACCTATTCCATTTTAAAAGAGATTGCTAAATTCTTAGCGCGACTGTATGAAAATCATAAGGAAGCACAAGAAGTTAAGAAACATCTATCAGAATAAAGATGTCGGGATAAAAAATCCCGACCTTTTTTTGATCATTGTATCTTTGGCGCTGTAGTTGATCAAACTTTTTATTGGTTTTAAACTCTCAAATCTCTTATGATGAAACTTTAATTTTTCAATACATATTTTTTTACAAACAACTGAATGATTGAAGTCTTTCGGGGCTGAATATAGGAAATTCAGACTTGGGTTATTGATTTATGGTCTATCGCTTTTTGTGAAAATAAGCCTATTTATAGATATTTTAAATCAATTGGTAGAGGAAGTAGAGCAAGAATAAGAATAATTCACAAAAACTTTGTAAAACACTTGCAATTTAGCTGAAATTTGATAAAATAGTAAGGAAAGTTAGACTGTATTGCCTACTGTCTATCTATAAAATATATTTTATTGGAGGCTTTTACTCAAATGGCAAAAGAAAAATACGATCGTAGTAAACCACACGTTAACATTGGTACTATCGGACACGTTGACCACGGTAAAACTACCCTAACTGCAGCTATCACAACTGTTTTGGCACGTCGCTTGCCTTCAGCAGTTAACCAACCTAAAGACTATGCGTCTATCGATGCTGCTCCAGAAGAACGCGAACGCGGTATCACAATCAACACTGCGCACGTTGAGTACGAAACTGAAAAACGTCACTACGCTCACATCGACGCTCCAGGACACGCGGACTACGTTAAAAACATGATCACTGGTGCCGCTCAAATGGACGGAGCTATCCTTGTAGTAGCTTCAACTGACGGACCAATGCCACAAACTCGTGAGCACATCCTTCTTTCACGTCAGGTTGGTGTTAAACACCTTATCGTCTTCATGAACAAGATCGACTTGGTTGACGACGAAGAATTGCTTGAATTGGTTGAAATGGAAATCCGTGACCTTCTTTCAGAATACGACTTCCCAGGTGACGATCTTCCAGTTATCCAAGGTTCAGCTCTTAAAGCTCTTGAAGGTGACTCTAAATACGAAGACATCATCATGGAATTGATGAACACTGTTGATGAGTACATTCCAGAACCAGAACGTGACACTGACAAACCATTGCTTCTTCCAGTCGAAGACGTATTCTCAATCACTGGACGTGGTACAGTTGCTTCAGGACGTATCGACCGTGGTACTGTTCGTGTCAACGACGAAATCGAAATCGTTGGTATCAAAGAAGAAACTAAAAAAGCAGTTGTTACTGGTGTTGAAATGTTCCGTAAACAACTTGACGAAGGTCTTGCAGGAGACAACGTAGGTGTCCTTCTTCGTGGTGTTCAACGTGACGAAATCGAACGTGGACAAGTTATCGCTAAACCAGGTTCAATCAACCCACACACTAAATTCAAAGGTGAAGTTTACATCCTTACTAAAGAAGAAGGTGGACGTCACACTCCATTCTTCAACAACTACCGTCCACAATTCTACTTCCGTACTACTGACGTTACAGGTTCAATCGAACTTCCAGCAGGTACTGAAATGGTAATGCCAGGTGATAACGTGACAATCGACGTTGAGTTGATCCACCCAATCGCCGTAGAACAAGGTACTACATTCTCTATCCGTGAGGGTGGACGTACTGTTGGTTCAGGTATGGTTACAGAAATCGAAGCTTAATTCGATTTAGTTCCCAGAAGAACAATTATTTAAGTCAGACACTAAAAGAATCTTGCTATGCAAGGTTCTTTTTTTGCGATCAAAAGTGAGAGAGTTACTTTTTTACAATTTCATAAAATCATGGTAAAATGGTTAAATATTAAATTTGGAGAAAAATATGAAGTATAAGCGTATCGTATTTAAAGTGGGAACTTCATCCCTGACACATAAAGATGGAAGTTTATCTCGCAGTAAAGTAAAAGCTATCACACAACAGCTTGCAATGCTGCATGAAGCAGGTCATGAGCTTATTTTGGTGTCTTCTGGGGCTGTTGCAGCAGGTTTCGGAGCCTTAGGATTTAAAAAACGACCAACAAAGATTGCGGATAAGCAAGCTTCAGCGGCGGTTGGTCAAGGATTGCTTCTGGAAGAATATACAACCAATTTGCTCTTAAGACAGATTGTTTCAGCGCAAATCTTGCTAACTCAGGATGATTTTGTCGATAAGCGACGTTATAAAAATGCCCATCAAGCTTTATCTGTTCTTCTCAATCGTGGCGCGATTCCGATTATCAATGAAAATGACAGTGTCGTTATTGATGAGCTCAAGGTCGGGGATAATGATACGCTCAGTGCTCAGGTAGCTGCAATGGTGCAGGCAGATCTTTTGGTCCTCTTAACAGATGTAGACGGTCTTTATACTGGTAATCCTAACTCGGATCCAAGAGCTAAACGTCTGGAGAGAATTGAGACCATCAATCGTGAAATTATTGATATGGCTGGTGGATCAGGATCATCTAATGGAACTGGTGGAATGCTGACTAAGATAAAGGCAGCGACCATTGCGACAGAGTCAGGAGTACCGGTTTATATTTGTTCATCCTTGAAAGCTGATGCTATGATAGAGGCGGCAGAGAAGACTTTGGATGGTTCTTACTTTGTTGCACAGGAAAAGGGACTTCGTACCCAGAAGCAGTGGCTGGCCTTTTATGCCAAAAGTCAGGGAGCAATTTGGGTTGATAAAGGGGCGGCAGAAGCCCTCTCTCAACATGGAAAGAGTCTCCTTTTATCAGGGGTTGTAGATGTTGAGAGCAACTTTTCTTATGGCGATATTGTTACTGTTTTTGATAAGGAAACTGGAAAATCACTTGGAAAAGGTAGAGTACAACTAGGTGCATCGGGGCTCAAAGATGTCCTTCGTTCTCAAAAAGCCAAGGGAGTCCTGATTCACCGTGATGACTGGATTTCCATTACTCCTGAAATCCAACTACTCTTTACAGAATTTTAGAGGTAAACTATGGTAAGTACACAAGAACAATTTGAACAGGTACAGGCTGTTAAAAAATCAATCAACACAGCTAGTGAAGATGTGAAAAATCAAGCCTTGCTAGCCATGGCTGATCACTTAGTGGCTGCTACTGAGGAGATTTTAGCGGCCAATGCCCTCGATATGGAAGCGGCCAAGGGAAAAATCTCAGATGTTATGTTGGATCGTCTTTATTTGGATGCAGGACGTATTGAAGCAATGGCAAGAGGGATTCGTGAAGTGGTTGCTTTACCAGATCCAATCGGTGAAGTTTTAGAAACGAGTCAGCTTGAAAATGGCTTGGTTATTACCAAGAAACGGGTGGCTATGGGGGTTATTGGCATTATCTATGAAAGCCGTCCCAATGTGACATCTGATGCGGCTGCTTTGGCTCTCAAGAGTGGAAATGCGGTTGTTCTTCGTAGTGGGAAGGATGCCTATCAAACTGCCCATGCTATTGTTAAAGCCTTGAAGAAGGGCTTGGAGACAACGACCATTCATCCTGATGTGATCCAACTGGTGGAAGATACTAGCCGTGAAAGTAGCTATGCTATGATGAAGGCCAAGGGCTATCTAGACCTTCTCATTCCTCGTGGAGGGGCTGGCTTAATCAATGCAGTGGTTGAGAATGCTATTGTACCCGTTATCGAGACAGGGACAGGGATTGTTCATGTTTATGTCGATAAGGACGCAGACGACGATAAGGCTCTATCGATCATAAACAACGCTAAAACTAGTCGTCCTTCAGTCTGCAATGCCATGGAAGTGCTGCTTGTTCATCAAGACAAGGCGGCAAGCTTCCTTTCTCGCTTGGAGCAAGTTCTGGTTGCCGATCGAAAGGAAGCTGGTCTTGAACCGCTTCAATTCCGTTTAGATGAAAAAGCTAGTCAATTTATTTCAGGTATAGCAGCAGAGCCACAAGACTTTGACACCGAGTTTTTAGACTATATCCTAGCGGTTAAGGTCGTGAGCAGTTTAGAAGAAGCGGTTGCCCATATCGAAGCCCACAGTACCCATCATTCGGACGCCATTGTGACAGAAAATGCTGAAGCTGCGGCTTACTTTACAAATCAAGTAGACTCAGCAGCGGTTTATGTTAATGCTTCAACGCGTTTCACTGATGGAGGTCAATTTGGTCTTGGATGTGAAATGGGAATTTCGACTCAGAAACTGCACGCGCGTGGTCCAATGGGCTTGAAGGAATTGACTAGCTACAAATATGTGGTTACTGGGAATGGACAGATAAGGGAGTAAGAGATGAAGATTGGATTTATCGGCTTGGGGAATATGGGTTCCAGCTTGGCTAAGGCTGTCTTGCAGGCAAAAACTAGTCATCAGATTTTCCTTGCCAATCGTAGTCAAGCCAAGGTGGATGCTTTTATTGCCAATTATGGTGGTCTGGCTTCTAGCAATGACGAAATCTTTGCAGAAGCAGATGTGATTTTTCTAGGAGTAAAGCCAGCTCAATTCTCTGAACTGCTTACTCAATATCAGACCATTCTTGAAAATAGAAAGAGTCTTCTTTTGATTTCCATGGCAGCTGGATTGACTTTAGAAAAACTAGCAAGTCTTATCCCAAGTCAACACCGAATTATTCGCATCATGCCCAACACTCCAGTTTCTATCGGTCAAGGAGTGATTAGCTATGCCTTGTCTGCAAATTGTCATCCAGAAGACAATGAACTTTTTTGTCAATTTTTAGCCAAGGCTGGCCAGTTAGTTGAAATAAGTGATAGTTTAATAGATGCTGCGACAGGGCTTGCAGGTTGTGGGCCTGCCTTTGTCTATCTTTTTATCGAAGCATTGGCGGATGCAGGAGTTCAGACAGGATTGCCAAGAGAAATGGCTCTGAAAATGGCGGCTCAAACAGTAGTTGGTGCCGGTCAAATGGTACTAGAAAGTCAGCAACATCCTGGAGTCTTGAAAGACCAAGTTTGTAGCCCAGGTGGTTCGACCATTGCTGGTGTAGCAAGTCTGGAAGAACATGCTTTTAGAGGAACCGTTATGGACGCTGTCAATCAAGCCTACAAAAGAACTCAAGAATTAGGCAAATAAGAGGTGAGTGTTAAAACTCAACCTCTTTTTTATTACAAAGAGCGAAATGAAAAAAGCTTTTCACAAATCCCCATTTTTTTGATAGAATAGAAGAGAGAAAAATAGAAATGAGTCAGACATGTCAAAAGGATTTTTAGTCTCTCTTGAGGGACCAGAGGGAGCGGGAAAGACAAGCGTTCTTGAAGCCCTAATCCCTATATTAGAGGATAGGGAAATAGAAGTTTTAAGCACCCGTGAACCAGGTGGGGTCTTAATTGGAGAGAAGATTCGTGAAGTGATTCTAGATCCAAGTCATACCCAGATGGATCCTAAAACGGAGTTGCTTCTCTATATTGCTAGTCGTCGACAACACTTGGTAGAAAAGGTTTTGCCAGCACTTGCAGCTGGAAAACTGGTTATTATGGACCGCTTTATTGACAGTTCAGTTGCCTATCAGGGCTTTGGGCGTGGTTTAGATAAAGAAGCTATTGATTGGCTTAATGAGTTTGCGACTGATGGACTGAAACCTGATTTGACTCTTTATTTTGATATTGAGGTCGAAGAGGGACTGGCACGTATTGCTGCCAACAGTGATCGGGAGGTCAATCGTTTGGACATGGAAGGTCTGGATCTACATCGAAAAGTTCGTCAGGGTTATCTATCTCTTTTGGAAAAGGAAGCAGACCGCATTGTAAAAATTGATGCTAGTCTACCACTTGATCAAGTGATTGCGAACACGCAGCAGCTACTTTTTGACAGGATGGGACTACGGAGATGAAACAAGAGAAATTAAGAGCTTGTCAACCTTTACAATTTGAACGATTTGTTCATATCTTAGAGCAAGGGCAGCTCAATCACGCCTATCTCTTTTCTGGTAATTTTGGAAGTTTAGAGATGGCCCTTTTCTTGTCTAAAAGTCTCTTTTGTAGTGAGAAAACTGGTATTTTTCCTTGTGAAAAATGTCGGAATTGTAAATTGATTGAGCAGGAAGAGTTTCCTGATGTGACCATAATTAAACCTCTAAATCAAGTCATTAAGACGGAACGTATTCGAGAATTAGTTGGTCAATTTTCCCAGTCTGGTATTGAAAACCAACGGCAGGTCTTTATTATCGAGCAAGCGGAAAAAATGCATGTGAATGCTGCAAATTCTCTTTTAAAGGTTATTGAAGAACCACAAAGCGAAATCTACATTTTCTTTTTGACTGATGATGAGGAACAGATGTTACCAACGATTCGAAGTCGGACACAGATTTTCCAATTTAAGAAACAAGTCTCTACTTTAATGTCACAGCTCGAAGAGGCTGGTTTAGTAAAAAATAAAGCTAAGCTATTGGCTCAGTTTAGTCAATCGCAGGCGGAGGCTGATAAGCTTGTCCATCAAGCAGGATTTTGGACACTAGTAGATGAAAGTGAACGCCTCTTTTCTTGGCTTTTAGCCCATAAAAAAGAATCCTATTTGCAAGTTGTAAAATTAACGAGTTTGGCTGATGATAAAGAAAAGCAAGATCAAGTGCTCAGGATTTTAGAGGTACTAGCTGGTCAAGAGATTCTCAATGTTTCAGCTCGAAATATTTTGCAAAATCTCGTCCAAACTCGTAAAATGTGGCGGGCCAATGTTAGCTTTCAAAACGCTTTGGAATACCTGGTTTTACAAAAAAATTTAAAGTAAGGATAGATTATAGAAAGGGCTGTAATGAATAAAAAAGAATTATTTGATGCTTTAGATGACTTTTCACAGCAATTGTTGGTAACCTTGGCAGACGTCGAAGCCATCAAAAAAAATCTCAAGAGTCTGGTAGAGGAAAATACAGCTCTTCGTTTAGAAAATGATAAACTGAGAGAACGATTAGGAGAAGTGGAAGAGACAGCTCCAGCTAAGACTAAACATGTAAGGGAAAATGTCCGTCGCATTTATGAGGATGGTTTTCATGTTTGCCGTGACTTTTATGGCCAACGTCGGGAGCAAGATGCAGAATGTATGTTCTGTGATGAGTTGTTATTTAGGGAGTAAGTATGCAGATTCAAAAGAGTTTTAAGGGACAAACTCCCTACGGCAAGCTTTATCTAGTCGCAACGCCAATTGGTAATCTAGATGATATGACTTTTCGCGCCATTCAGACCTTGAAAGAGGTCGACTGGATCGCAGCAGAAGATACTCGTAATACTGGACTTTTGCTCAAGCATTTTGAGATCTCAACCAAGCAAATCAGTTTTCACGAACACAATGCCAAGGAAAAAATTCCTGATTTGATTGGTTTGTTGAAGCAAGGTCAAAATCTTGCCCAAGTATCTGATGCAGGGATGCCTAGTATTTCTGATCCTGGTCATGATTTGGTCAAGGCTGCCATTGAAGAAGATATCGCAGTTGTCACAGTTCCAGGAGCTAGTGCAGGAATTTCTGCCTTGATTGCAAGCGGCTTGGCACCACAACCCCACATCTTTTATGGTTTTCTACCACGAAAGTCAGGCCAACAAAAGCAGTTTTTCGAAGCGAAAAAAGCTTATCCAGAAACTCAGATTTTCTATGAATCACCTCACCGTGTGGCGGATACGCTAGAAAATATGCTAGAAGTCTACGGTAATCGCTCGGTGGTTTTGGTCAGAGAATTGACCAAAATCTTTGAAGAATATCAGCGTGGAACTATTACTGAATTATTAGAAAGTATTTCTGAAACACCTCTTAAAGGCGAATGCCTTCTCATTGTGGAGGGTGCTAGTCAAGAAGTAGAAGATAAGGATGAAGAGGATTTATTTTCTGAAATTCAAGAGCGTATCCAACAAGGAATCAAGAAAAATCAAGCCATTAAAGAAGTCGCAAAAATTTATCAGTGGAATAAAAGCCAGCTCTACGCCGCCTACCACGAATGGGAAGAACATCAGGAAAACAACTAAACAGGGAAGTTTGCCTTCTTCCCTTTTTTTGTTATACTAGAAGAAGAAAAAAATAGAAAGATTTGTGGGTGTCAAACAGTCTAATGACTTGTTCTGTAATGAACTTAAGTTTCACCCAAAGAGGTATTAGTGTCGTGTCTCAATCTTATATCAATGTTATCGGTGCGGGCTTGGCAGGTTCTGAAGCAGCCTACCAAATCGCAGAGCGTGGTATTCCAGTTAAACTTTATGAAATGCGTGGTGTCAAGTCAACACCTCAGCATAAAACTGACAATTTTGCAGAATTAGTCTGCTCAAACTCTTTACGTGGGGATGCTCTTACAAATGCTGTCGGTCTCCTCAAAGAAGAAATGCGTCGCTTGGGTTCTCTTATCTTGGAATCTGCTGAAGCAACTCGTGTTCCTGCTGGTGGTGCCCTTGCGGTGGACCGCGATGGTTTCTCTCAAATGGTTACTGAAAAGATTGCCAACCATCCCTTGATTGAGGTCGTTCGTGACGAAATTACAGAATTGCCAACAGATGCTATTACAGTTGTTGCGACTGGCCCTTTGACTAGTGATGCTCTTGCTGAGAAAATTCACGCTCTTAATGGCGGTGACGGTTTTTATTTTTACGATGCTGCAGCGCCTATTGTAGATGTTAATACCATTGATATGAACAAGGTTTATCTCAAATCTCGTTATGATAAGGGAGAAGCAGCCTATCTCAATGCTCCTATGACCAAACAAGAGTTTATGGATTTCCATGAAGCCTTGGTCAATGCGGAAGAAGCTCCGTTAAATTCTTTTGAAAAAGAAAAATATTTTGAAGGATGCATGCCAATCGAAGTCATGGCTAAACGGGGTATCAAAACTATGCTCTATGGTCCTATGAAACCAGTTGGTTTGGAGTATCCAGACGATTACACAGGTCCTCGTGACGGAGAATTTAAGACACCATACGCTGTAGTTCAGCTTCGTCAGGACAATGCTGCAGGTAGTCTTTACAATATTGTTGGTTTCCAAACTCACCTTAAATGGGGAGAACAAAAGCGTGTCTTCCAAATGATTCCAGGTCTTGAAAACGCTGAGTTTGTCCGTTATGGAGTTATGCACCGTAATTCTTATATGGATTCACCAAATCTTCTTGAGCAGACTTATCGTTCTAAGAAACAACCAAACCTCTTCTTTGCTGGTCAGATGACTGGTGTGGAAGGCTATGTTGAGTCAGCGGCATCAGGTCTAGTAGCTGGTATTAACGCAGCTCGTCTTTTCAAGGGAGAAAGTCCTGCCATTTTCCCAGAAACGACTGCAATTGGCAGTCTAGCTCATTACATCACCCATGCGGACAGCAAACACTTCCAGCCAATGAATGTTAACTTCGGTATTATCAAGGAGTTGGAAGGTGAACGCATTCGTGATAAGAAGGCTCGTTATGAAAAAATTGCAGAGCGTGCTCTTTCTGACTTAGAGGAATTTTTAACTATCTAATTTTTTTAAAAGAAATACTCATGATACTATAAAAATCTTAGAAATTGTGATAAAATAGTTTGAATAAAATAAAGGAGCGAAGTCAGGTGGAACCCAAATATAAACGTATTTTGATTAAGTTATCAGGTGAGGCCCTTGCTGGCGAACGTGGTGTCGGAATTGATATCAAAACTGTTCAAGCAATGGCTGAAGAAATTCAGGAAGTACATAACTTAGGTATTGAGATTGCCCTCGTTATTGGTGGAGGAAATCTCTGGCGTGGAGAACCTGCGGCAGAAGCTGGAATGGATCGTGTTCAGGCAGACTACACAGGAATGCTTGGAACAGTTATGAATGCTCTTGTGATGGCAGATTCATTGCAACAAGTGGGTGTGGATACTCGTGTGCAAACAGCCATTGCCATGCAACAAGTAGCAGAACCTTACGTTCGTGGACGTGCACTTCGTCATCTTGAAAAAGGACGCATTGTTATCTTTGGTGCGGGAATTGGTTCACCCTACTTCTCAACAGATACAACAGCAGCCCTTCGTGCAGCAGAGATTGAAGCGGACGCTATCTTGATGGCTAAAAATGGTGTTGACGGTGTCTATAACGCTGATCCTAAAAAGGATAAGACAGCCGTTAAATTTGAAGAGTTGACTCACCGTGATGTCATTAACAAAGGTCTTCGTATCATGGACTCAACAGCTTCAACCCTCTCAATGGACAATGATATTGACTTGGTAGTTTTCAACATGAACCAACCAGGGAATATTAAACGTGTTGTATTTGGTGAAAATATCGGAACTACAGTTTCAAATAATATCGAAGAAAAGGAATAAGAAATCATTATGGCAAACGCAATCGTAGAAAAAGCAAAAGAGAGAATGACCCAATCTCACCACTCACTTGCTCGTGAGTTTGGAAGTATTCGTGCTGGTCGTGCTAATGCTAGCTTGCTTGACCGCATCCACGTTGAGTACTATGGTGTTGAAACACCACTTAATCAAATTGCTTCTATCACAATCCCAGAAGCGCGTGTTTTGTTGGTAACACCATTTGACAAATCATCTTTGAAAGATATCGAACGTGCTTTGAATGCTTCAGACCTAGGTATTACACCAGCTAACGATGGTTCTGTTATTCGTTTGGTAATCCCAGCTCTCACAGAAGAAACTCGTCGTGATCTTGCTAAAGAAGTGAAAAAAGTTGGTGAGAATGCTAAAGTTGCTATCCGTAATATCCGTCGTGATGCTATGGATGAAGCTAAGAAACAAGAAAAAGCTAAAGAAATCACTGAAGACGAATTGAAGACTCTTGAAAAAGATATTCAAAAAGCAACAGATGATGCTGTTAAACACATCGACGACATGACTGCCAATAAAGAAAAAGAAATCTTGGAAGTCTAAGAAATAAACAGAAAAACTCAGTTGGCATTGCTGGCTGAGTTTTATTCGAAAGAAGGAAATATGAATACAAATCTTGCAAGTTTTATCGTTGGACTCATCATCGATGAAAATGACCGTTTTTACTTTGTTCAAAAGGATGGTCAAACATATGCTCTTGCCAAGGAAGAAGGTCAGCATAGTGTAGGAGATACAGTTAAAGGATTTGCCTACACAGACATGAAGCAAAAGCTCCGCTTGACAACCCTAGAAGTAACTGCCACTCAGGACCAATTTGGTTGGGGAACCGTAACAGAAGTCCGTAAGGATTTGGGTGTCTTTGTGGATACAGGTCTTCCTGACAAGGAAATCGTTGTGTCACTTGATATTCTGCCTGAACTTAAAGAACTTTGGCCAAAGAAAGGCGATCGCCTATACATTCGTCTAGAAGTGGATAAGAAGGACCGTATCTGGGGCCTACTGGCTTATCAGGAAGATTTCCAACGATTGGCTCGTCCTGCCTACAATAATATGCAGAATCAAAACTGGCCAGCCATTGTTTATCGTCTCAAGTTGTCAGGAACTTTTGTTTACCTGCCAGAAAATAACATGCTTGGCTTCATCCATCCAAGTGAGCGTTATGCAGAGCCACGTTTGGGGCAAGTGTTAGATGTACGTGTTATTGGCTTCCGTGAGGTGGATCGCACACTTAATCTTTCACTAAAACCACGTTCTTTTGAGATGTTGGAAAATGATGCCCAGATGATTTTAACTTACTTGGAAAGCAATGGTGGCTTCATGATCCTGAATGACAAGTCAGCGCCAGATGATATCAAGGCTACCTTTGGTATTTCTAAAGGTCAATTTAAAAAAGCACTTGGTGGTTTAATGAAAGCTGGCAAAATTAAACAAGACCAGTTTGGTACGGAACTAATCTAGGGAGGCTTATGAGAAAATCATTTTATACTTGGCTCATGACCGAACGCAATCCTAAAAGCAGTAGTTCCAAAGCAATTTTAGCGGATTTGGCTTTTGAGGAGTCTGCCTTCCCAAAACATACAGATGATTTCGATCAAGTCAGTCGTTTTTTAGAGGAACATGCTAGCTTTTCCTTTAATATGGGAGAGTTTGATCGAATTTGGCAAGAATATCTAGAACATTAAGGCTACTAGATGGGGTTGGGGATAGTAATTTCTCAGCCTCTTTGCTATAATATAGACATTCAGTTTAACTTTTACTAGCTTCTAATCGACTTTTTAACTACTAAAAGCAAACGAAACATTTTATAAAATTAAAAGAGTTAGAGAGGTTCTTTGTTTGAAGGAACATTCAATAGATATTCAACTGAGTCATCCAGATGACCTATTTCACCTTTTTGGGTCCAATGAGCGCCACCTTCGATTGATGGAGGATGAGTTGGATGTCATCATCCATGCCCGTACAGAGATTGTACAAGTCTTGGGGGAGGAGTCAGCTTGTGAGGAAGCCCGACAAGTTATTCAAGTCCTGATGGTTTTGGTCAATCGTGGAATGACCGTTGGAACTCCGGATGTAGTGACAGCTATTACCATGGTTAAGAATAATGAAATCGATAAGTTTGTCGCTCTCTATGAAGAAGAAATTATCAAGGATAATACTGGTAAGCCCATCCGTGTTAAAACCTTGGGTCAAAAGCTTTATGTGGATAGTGTCAAACAACACGATGTGACCTTTGGTATTGGGCCGGCAGGGACAGGTAAAACCTTCCTAGCAGTGACCTTAGCCGTAACAGCTCTCAAGCGTGGACAAGTCAAGCGTATCATTTTGACACGTCCTGCGGTAGAAGCAGGGGAGAGCTTAGGATTTCTTCCAGGAGATCTTAAGGAAAAGGTAGATCCTTATTTACGACCAGTTTATGACGCCTTGTACCAGATTCTTGGGAAGGATCAAACAACCCGTCTCATGGAACGTGAAATTATTGAAATTGCTCCTCTAGCCTATATGCGTGGGCGTACCTTGGATGATGCCTTTGTCATTCTCGATGAGGCGCAAAATACGACCATCATGCAGATGAAGATGTTCTTGACACGTCTTGGATTTAATTCTAAGATGATTGTCAATGGGGATATTAGTCAGATTGACTTGCCGCGGAACGTTAAGTCAGGTTTGATTGATGCCCAGGAAAAACTCAAGAACATTCACCAGATTGACTTTGTACATTTCTCAGCCAAGGATGTGGTTCGCCACCCAGTTGTAGCTCAAATTATCAGAGCCTATGAACCTCTACCTGTCAAAGCTGAAGAAAATCAAGAAGAAACAGAATAAGGAAAAAGGACCTAGGCAAAAACTAGCTTCTAAATAAAACCACACAGTGATTTCAGTCTTGAATACAATCAAGCTGAAAGAAACACTGTGTGGTTTTTGAATAGGTGGACGTTTTAGATGCTAGATTCTTTGCCAATTTGGTGTGATTCATGCTCATGAAGATGAATGCTATCTCTGTTGAGACGGCTTGTTTGCCTCTGCCATGCACTCTGCGCACGTCGAAAACTACCAAAAACGGGTTCAACATCAATTTTCCGTTTGGCATAAATTTGAGAGCCTTCTTCACTATGTAATGTTTGCGTAAGGAGTTCCTTAAAGTAATTCCAAGTTGGATTATAATGGATTTGTTTCTGATTCCCACGATATGTTTTAGCCAACTGTTCTATAGTGGATTGAAATAAGATATGAACAAAAAGATTAGGAAAGTAAAATTAATTTCTAGAGACGTTTTAGAATCCTTAGTGTACTATTCTAGGTTCAATTCACTATAACTCAGGAGTGTCTTGAACTTTATCCGCCTCATAAATCTTGAAATCACGTTGAAAGCCATACTTATCAGTTCGACTAGAGTAGTTCTTAAAGGAATAAACTAGGCCATCGGGCTTTATAAACTGGTCCGTGTCCTCAAGATATTCCCAGTTCATTGGGTTATCTGTGCTCGTTTAGTACTTTTTAGTCAATTTCGATTAGGTTGTTGGCATGTTTACTGGAGCGGAAATTATTAATCGTTTTATAGCTAACATAGGTATCTTGGCTGAACCATTTCATGGGAATGATTTCTTCGTTCAATTGAACGATTTTACGTCCCAAGAACACTTGACGACCATAAGCGAATATGGTCATCTTCATGAGCATGGTTGGACGAAAGGCAGGGCGACCAGTGTGAGAGGTCTATTTCAGTAATATTTGACTAGGGATATTGTCAACAAATAGGCTAATCATTCTCGCTTCGTGAGTTGATGGAATATCGTAGGAATGATTTACTTCCAAACTTAAATGATTTTAGTGATTCAACTTGATTGCTACTATTTTTGATAGTGTGAATGTGCCTATAATGTATCTCAGTTAACTACGAAAGTTTTGGATTCTATGAAATTAACATACGTTAATAAAAAAATTAACCTGTGTTAATTTTTTCTTGACTTAAAAATTTTTAATTGATATACTATTTTTCAGAGAGCTAACAATTATATATAAATGTACTACTCTATTTCCTAGATAATACTTATACTCAATGAAAATCAAAGAGCAAACT
>NZ_KV804965.1:0-30286 GCF_001811505.1 Streptococcus sp. HMSC034E03 | reverse complement strand
GCTCAAAGCACTGCTTTGAGGTTGTAGATAGAGCTGACGAAGTCAGTGACATATATACGGCAAGGCGGCGTTGACGCAGTTTGAAGAGATTTTCGAAGAGTATTAGTAAAACTTTTTATAACAAAGGCTAGCAAGGTTAAAGTTTTCTATCTATTGGAAGTTAAATAAATATGTAAGGAATTAAAATGAAAAAAAGTACAGTATTGTCACTAACCACAGCTGCAGTTATTTTAGCAGCATATGTCCCTAATGAGGTAGTCTTAGCAGACACATCTAGCTCTGAAGATACTTTGAAAATTTCTGATAAAGAAAAAGTAGTAGTAGATAAGGAAACAGAGAATAAAGAGAAACATGAAGATATTCATAATGCTATAGAAACTTCAAAGGATACTGAAGATAAGAAAACAACAGTTATTGAGGAAAAAGAAATTGTTAGTAAAGAATCTGTGATAGATAATAAAGCTAACAACGAAAAAGCAACAAGCAAAAAAGAAGATTCCAATCAATCCAAAGAAGATAAAGCGGACTCGTCTGCAAGTAAAGACCCAGAAAGTCCCAAAAAAGAGGATAAACTTGTCTATATTGCTGAATTTAAAGATAAAGAATCTGGAGAAAAAGCAATCAAGGAATTATCCAATCTTAAGGATACAAAAGTTTTATATACTTATGATACGGTTTTTAATGGCGTTGCAATAGAAACAACTCCAGATAATCTGGACAAAATTAAACTAATAGAAGGTATCTCATCGGTTGAACGATCACAAAAAGTCCAGCCAATGATGAATCATGCCAGAAAGGAAATTGGAGTTGAAGAGGCAATTGATTACCTAAAGTCTATCAATGCTCCATTTGGTAAAAATTTTGATGGTAGAGGTATGGTCATTTCAAATATCGATACCGGGACAGATTATAGGCATAAGGCTATGAGAATCGATGATGATGCTAAAGGCTCAATGAGATTCAAAAAAGAAGACTTAAAAGGTACTGATAAAAATTTCTGGTTGAGTGATAAAATTCCTCATGCTTTCAATTATTATAATGGTGGCAAAATTACTGTAGAAAAAGCTGATGATGGAAGCGATTATTTTGATCCACATGGGATGCATATTGCAGGGATTCTTGCGGGAAATGATACTGAAAAAGATATTAAAAACTTTAACGGAATAGATGGAATTGCTCCTAATGCACAGATCTTCTCTTATAAAATGTACTCTGACGCAGGATCTGGCTTCGCAGGAGATGAAACAATGTTTCATGCTATTGAAGATTCGATCAAACACAATGTCGATGTTGTTTCGGTATCATCTGGCTTTACAGGAACAGGTCTTGTAGGTGAGAAATATTGGGAAGCTATTAGAGCGTTAAGAAAAGCAGGCATTCCAATGGTTGTAGCTACGGGTAACTATGCGACTTCTGCTTCAAGTTCTTCATGGGATTTAGTGGCAAATAATAATCTGAAAATGACCGACACTGGAAATGTAACACGAACTGCAGCACATGAAGATGCGATAGCAGTTGCTTCTGCTAAAAATCAGACAGTTGAGTTTGATAAAGTCAACATAGGTGGAGAAAATTTTAAATACAGAAATATAGGGGCCTTTTTCGATAAGAATAAAATCACAACAAATGAAGACGGTTCAAAAGCTCCTAGTAAATTAAACTTTATATATATAGGCAAAGGTCAAGACAAAGATTTGATAGGATTGGATCTTAAGGGCAAAATTGCAGTAATGGATCGAATTTATACCAAGGATTTAAAAGATGCTTTTAAAAGAGCAACGGATAAGGGCGCACGCGCCATTATGGTTGTAAATACTGTCAATTACTATAACAGAGATAATTGGACAGAGCTTCCAGCCATGGGATATGAAGCGGATGAAGGGACTAAAAGTCAAGTATTTTCAATTTCAGGAGATGATGGTGTAAAGCTATGGAACATGATTAATCCTGATAAAAAAACTGAGGTTAAAAGAAATAGTAAGGAAGATTTCAAAGATAAATTGGAGCAATACTATCCAATTGATATGGCCAGCTATAATTCTAATAAACCGAATGTAGGTGACGAAAAAGAGATTGACTTTAAGTTTGCACCTGACACAGATAAAGAATTGTATAAAGAAGATGTCATAGTTCCAGCAGGATCCACATCTTGGGGACCGAGAACAGATTTACTTTTAAAACCTGATGTCTCAGCACCAGGTAAAAACATTAAATCCACTCTCAATGTCATTAATGGGAAATCAACTTATGGTTATATGTCAGGGACTAGTATGGCAACTCCAATCGTGGCAGCTTCTACTGTTTTGATTAGACCAAAGTTAAAGGAAATGCTTGAAAGACCTGCCTTGAAAAATCTTAAGGGAGATGACAAAATAGACCTTACAAGTCTTACAAAAATAGCCCTACAAAATACTGCACGGCCTATGATGGATGCGACTTCTTGGAAAGAAAAAAGCCAATACTTTGCATCACCTAGACAACAGGGAGCAGGGCTAATTAATGTGGCCAATGCTTTGAGAAATGAAGTTGTAGCTACTTTTAAAAACACGGATTCTAAAGGTTTGGTAAACTCTTATGGTTCTATTTCTCTTAAAGAAATAAAAGGAGATAAAAAATACTTTACAATTAAGCTTCACAATACATCAAACAGACCTTTAACCTTTAAAGTTTCAGCATCAGCGATAACTACAGATGCTCTAACTGATAGACTAAAACTGGATGAAACATATAAAGACGAAAAATCTCCAGATGGGAAGCAAATTGTTCCAGAAATCCACCCAGAAAAAGTCAAAGGAGCAAATATCACATTTGAGCATGATACTTTTACCATAGGAGCAAATTCTAGCTTTGATTTAAATGCGGTTATAAACGTTGGGGAAGCAAAAAACAAAAATAAATTCGTAGAATCATTTATTCATTTTGAGTCAGTGGAAGAAATGGAAGCTCTAAACTCCAATGGGAAGAAAACAAATTTCCAACCTTCTTTATCAATGCCTCTAATGGGATTTGCTGGGGATTGGAATAAGGAACCAATCCTTGATAAATGGGCCTGGGAAGAAGGTTCAAAATCAAAAACAATGGAAGGTTATGATGATGATGGTAAACCAAAAATTCCAGGAACCTTAAATAAGGGAATTGGTGGAGAACATGGTATAGATAAATTTAATCCAGCAGGAGTTATACAAAATAGAAAAGATAAAAATACAACATCACTAGATCAAAATCCAGAATTATTTGCTTTCAATAACGAAGGGATCAACGCACCATCATCAAGTGGTTCTAATATTGCTAAAATTTATCCTTTAGATTCAAATGGAAATCCTCAAGATGCTCAACTTGAGAGAGGATTAACACCTTCTCCACTTGTATTAAGAAGTGCAGAAGAAGGAATGATTTCAATAGTAAATACAAATAAAGAGGGAGAAAATCAAAGAGACTTAAAAGTCATTTCGAGAGAACACTTTGTTAAAGGAATTTTAAACTCTAAAAGAAATGATGCAAAGGGAATCAAATCTTCTAAGCTAAAAGTTTGGGGCGACTTGAAATGGGATGGACTCATCTATAATCCTAGAGGGAAAGAAGAAAATGCACCAGAAAGCAAGGATACCAAAGATCCAGCTACTAGGATAAGAGGTCAATTTGAACCGATTGCGGAAGGTCAATATTTCTATAAATTTAAATATAGATTAACTAAAGATTACCCATGGCAGGTTTCCTATATTCCTGTAAAAATTGATAACACAGCTCCTAAGATTGTTTCAATTGATTTTTCAAACCCTGAAAAAATTAAGTTGATTACAAAGGATACTTATCACAAGGTAAAAGATCAATACAAGAATGAAACCCTATTTGCGAGAGATCAGAAAGAACATCCTGAAAAATTTGACGAGATTGCAAACGAAGTTTGGTATGCCGGCGCCGCTCTGGTTAATGAAGATGGAGAAGTTGAGAAAAATCTTGAAGTAACTTATGCAGGTGAGGGTCAAGGAAGAAATAGGAAACTTGACAAAGACGGAAATACCATTTATGAAATTAATGGTGCAGGAGATTTAAGAGGAAAAATCATTGAAGTCATTGCACTAGATGGCTCTAGCAATTTCACAAAGATTCATAGAATTAAATTTGCTGATCATGCTGATGAAAAGGGGATGATTTCCTATTATCTAGTAGATCCTGATCAAGATTCATCTAAATACCAAAAACTTGGCGAGATTGCCGAATCTAAATTTAAAAATTTAGAAAATAGAAAAGAGGATAGTCTTAAAAAAGATACAACTGAAGTAGAACATCATCAAGAAAATGAAGAATCTATCGAAGAAAAATCTAGCTTGACTATTCATAAAACGATTTCAACAATTAGAGAGTTTGAAAGTAAAGACTTAAAGAAACTCATTAAAAAGAAATTTAGAGAAGTTGATGACTTTACAAGTGAAACTGGTAAGAGGACAGAAGAATACGATTATAAATACGATGATAAGGGAAATATCATTGCTTATGACGATGGTAGTGCCTTAGAATATGAAACTGAAAAACTTGACGAAATCAAATCAAAAATTTATGGTGTTCTAAGCCCGTCTAAAGATGGACACTTTGAAATTCTTGGAAAGATAAGTAATGTTTCTAAAAATGCCAAGGTATATTATGGTAATAAATATAAATCGATAGAAATCAAAACGACCAAGTATGATTCCCACTCAAAAACGATGACATTTGATTTATACGCTAATATTAATGATATTGTGGATGGATTAGCTTTTTCAGGAGATATGAGATTCTTTGTTAAAGATGATGATCAGATAAAAGCTGAAACGAAGATTAGAATGCCTGAAAAAAATAAGGAAACTAAGACAGAATATCCGTATGCATCAAGTTATGGGAATGTAATAGAATTAGGAGAAGGTGATCTTTCAAAGAACAAACCAAATAATTTAACTGAAATGGAATCTGGTAAAATCTATTCTGATTCAGAAAAACAACAATATCTATTAAAGGATAATATCATTCTGAGAAAAGGCTATGCACTAAAAGTGACTACCTACAATCCTGGAAAAACGGATATGTTAGAAGGAAATGGAGTTTATAGCAAGGAAGATATAGCAAAAATACAAAAGGCCAATCCTAATCTAAGAGTCCTTTCAGAAAAAATAATTTATGCTGATAGTAGAAATGTTGAAGATGGAAGAAGTACTCAATCAGTATTAATGTCGGCTTTGGACGGCTTTAACATTGTAAGGTATCAAGTGTTTAGATTTAAAATGAACGATAAAGGGGAGGCAATCGATAAAGATGGAAATCTTGTAACAGATCCTTCTAAACTTGTATTATTTGGTAAAGATGATAAAGAGTACACTGGAGAGGATAAGTCCAATGTAGAAGCTATAAAAGAAGAAGGCTCTACGTTATTTATTGATGCAAAACCAGTAAATCTTTCAATGGACAAGAACTACTTTAATCCATCTAAATCTAATAAAATTTATGTACGAAATCCAGAATTTTATTTAAGAGGTAAGATTTCTGATAAGGGTGGTTTTAACTGGGAGTTGAGAGTTAATGAATCTGTTGTAGATAATTATTTAATCTACGGAGATTTACACATTGATAACACTAGAGATTTTAACGTTAAGCTTAATGTTAAAGACGGTGACATCATGGACTGGGGAATGAAAGACTATAAAGCAAACGGATTCCCAGATAAGGTAACAGATATGGATGGAAATGTTTATCTTAAAACTGGCTATAGCGATTTGAATGCGAAAGCGGTTGGAGTACACTATCAATTTTTATATGATAATGTCAAACCCGAAGTAAACATTGATCCTAAGGGAAATACTAGTATTGAATATGCTGACGGAAAATCTGTAGTCTTTAACATCAATGATAAAAGAAATAATGGATTCGATGGTGAGATTCAAGACAAACATATTTATGTAAATGGAAAAGAATATAAATCATTTGATGATATTAAACAACTAACAGATAAGACACTAAACATTAAGATTGTTGTAAAAGATTTTGCAAGAAATACGACCGTAAAAGAATTCATTTTAAACAAAGATACGGGAGAGGTGAGCGAATTAAAAGCTCATACGGTGACTGTGACCATTCAAAATGGAAAAGAAATGAGTTCAACGATAGTGTCGGAAGAAGATTTCATTTTACCTGCCTATAAGGGTGAATTAGAAAAAGGATATCAATTTGATGGCTGGGAAATTTCTGGTGTCGAAGGGAAAAAAGACGTTGGCTATGTTATTAATGTGTCAAAAGATATCCTTATAAAACCTGTATTCAAGAAAATAGAGGAGAAAAAGGAGGAGGAAAATAAACCTACTTTTGATGTATCCAAAAAGAAAGAAAAAACACAATCTGATTCAACTAATGATGTCAACAGTATTGTTCCTGATAAAAATGATAAAAACTTTGAAATTAAGAAGGATGTTTATCTTAATGAACAAGACAGCATAGCTAATAAATATACCGATATCGATAGTAAATCAACTACTAACAATTCTGATAGGTTGCCAAAAACTGGAACAGTTAGCGAAGTTCTTACACCATTCATTGCGGGAATATTGTTTATAGTAGGAGCGCTTCTTGGATTGAAGAAAAAAGATCAAGATTAAGACAAAACCTATAGATAAAAAAATGGTTTATGTACTGAGATTAGCTAGTGTGATAATGAAACAGTTTTGTGAAAATAGCCATTTATAACTCAATTATTTAGTTTACTTTACTATTGATACCTTTTTTGGATTTATTGGACTTAGTTTAGATAACTAATGAATTGATTGAAAGGATTAATATTGACAAATAGTGATCACATTGATTAGAAAATAGAGTCTACCAAAATTTAAATTATAAACCATGACATGAGAAAACGAGCATCTCCAAGAACGGAAATGCTCGTTTTTAAGATTTAGAAGCTAGTTTTTACGTAGCATTCTATTTTTGTAGTTTAAATTTATAAATCATTTTAGACAAGTTCACTGATTGAAGTGAAGTCACGATCCAAGCCTTCT
Organism: Streptococcus sp. HMSC034E03; assembly: GCF_001811505.1. GTDB lineage: Bacteria > Bacillota > Bacilli > Lactobacillales > Streptococcaceae > Streptococcus. The sequence goes on along the minus strand of NZ_KV804965.1, from coordinate 23,270 downwards.
GCAACTGGTTGGCTAGTGAGGATACCTTGATAAGTTGTAACTCCTTCACGTAAACCAGCATCATCAGAAATAGCTTTCTTAAATCCTTTTCCTGCCAAGGCTTCGATATATGGAAGAGTCACATTTGTAAGGGCAATCGTAGATGTGCGAGCAACTGCTCCAGGAATATTAGCAACCGCATAATGAAGAACACCGTGTTTTTCATAGACTGGTTCATCGTGAGTTGTCACTCGGTCAGCTGTCGCTATAACACCACCTTGGTCAACAGCAACGTCAACGATGACAGAACCAGGACGCATTTGTTGTACCATTTCATCTGTCACCAATTTCGGAGCTTTGGCACCAGGAATCAAGACAGCACCGATCACAACGTCTGCTTCACGTACACTTGCTTCGATATTAAATGGGTTAGACATCAGGGTTTGGATTTGGTGACCAAAGACATCTTCTAGGACAGAGAGGCGTTTAGCGCTGATATCAAGAATGGTTACTTGAGCTCCCAAACCTAGCGCAATGCGAGCTGCGTGTGTACCAACGACACCACCACCGATGATGGTTACTTTTCCTTTAGGAACACCAGGAACACCACCGAGTAGAACTCCTGAACCGCCAGCTTGTTTCGTCAAGAAGTGGGCTCCAATTTGGACAGCCATACGACCAGCAACCTCACTCATTGGAACGAGAAGTGGAAGTTGTCCTTGAGTATCACGGACAGTCTCATAAGCAACACCAGTTGTTTTAGCTGCAAGCATAGCATCAGCCAATTCTGGAGCAGCTGCCATGTGTAAGTAGGTGAAGAGAAGTAAATCTTCACGCAAGAACTGGTACTCACTAGCAAGCGGTTCCTTGACTTTAACAACTAATTCTGCAGCCCAGGCTTCAGCAGCAGTTGCGACAATTTCTGCTCCTTGCTTTTCATAGTCAGCATCAGTAAAACCAGATCCTAGTCCAGCATTTGTTTCGATAAGGACACGGTGGCCACGACCAACGAGACTTTGTACACCAGCAGGTGTCAAAGCAACACGATTTTCATTATTTTTAATTTCCTTTGGAATTCCAATTAGCATAGGATAACTCACTTTCTATCACGCTGTTTCAATTTATGTATCACATCATTCTTCAGAGTTTTTGTGATGACTTTATTGTATATGAAACCGCTTTAAAAGGCAAGGGAAATTATTGATTTCCCTTGTATTTTTTGTTAAGCTTTTAGAAAATAAACTTAATTTAGAGAGGGACAAGCTGCGTGATTATTTATGAAGATGCCAATATAGATTCTTCTCTTCTTCACTTTACATTCGCATTTAATATCTATGCGGGACGATGGGAGATTATTGGTGACTATAGAAGAAGAGAGGAGTATTTACAGTATTTGATTTCACAATTATATGATTATTCAACTAAAAATAAATTTAATCTATATTTAGTATTAGGAGATGATTGCTTTAATGATAATACTAGAATATCCTAATATTATAAACTTTGGAAATTGCTAAAAAAGCAACACCTAGAAGTTAGAAATGCAATTTATTCTGATGAGATTATGATTACGAAGAATGATAAAGTGAAATTTTTTGGCGGAATTCAAATATTAGGTAGAGAGTCTGTTACAGATATTGTTTCAATCTTGCTAGCAAAACAAACGGCTCATTTATTATTGTTGCCAGAGGGACTTAAAGTTACAACTTTTTTACAGTCAGGTTTTTCAAAGATAATAGCTGAAAATAGTGAGTATATTGAGAATGTGGTTGGTAGTGGTGGAATAGTTTTATTTCATGAAGGTTATTTTGACGATAGGAACACAGGCTTTGTAGGTTTTGGGGGATTGTCCTTAATTACTAAAGATTTATTTGGAAAATAGGTAACAATAATTGGAAGTTTATGAGTGAAACTATGAGAGTAACATTTTTATAATTAGAAAATATTTTTGAAAGAAGTGTTTTTTCATTATTCACATGAAAAACTTGTAAACCTATTTCTTTTATGTTATTCTTTTAGCAACCTATTTTGGGAGGTGCAATCATGGAATCACTATTTATCAAACTAGCTAAGCATCCAATTATCGAAACAGAACGCTTAGTGCTTAGACCAGTAACGCTCGATGATGCAGAAGCTATGTTTGAGTATGCCTCAGATATAGAAAATACACGCTATACTTTTCCAACCAATCAAAGTTTAGAGGAAACCAAGAATAATATTGCCCAGTTTTATCTAGCCAATCCCTTGGGGCGATGGGGAATTGAACTAAAAAGTACTGGAGAGTTTATCGGAACTATTGACCTGCACAAGATGGACACTGTTCTTAAGAAGGCAGCCATTGGTTATATTATCCATCAAAAATATTGGAATCAAGGTTTGACGACAGAAGCCAACAGAGCTGTAATTGAACTGGCTTTTGAAAAGATTGGGATGAATAAGTTGACGGCCCTTCACGATAAGGATAATCCTGCGTCAGGAAAAGTCATGGAGAAATCAGGTATGCACTTCTCCCACGAAGAACCATATGCTAGAATGGACTATAAAGAACCAGGACGAATTGTAACACGTGTACATTACATTTTAACCAAGGAGGATTATTTTGCAAATAAGTAAGCAGTTGAAAAGATTTTTCAGCTGTTTTTTCTTTCTCTTACGAATAAGCTAAGAGAGGAGAAAATATGGAAGAACTTATTGAGAAAATCAAAGAATATAAAATTATCGTTATCTGTGTTAGTTTGGGTTTGGTCTTGGGTGGATTTTTCCTCCTAAAACCAGTCGCTCAAACACCTGCTAAGGAAAGTAATTTGCAGTCTGAAGTTATAGCTGTTCCAAAGGATTCGACGGATGAAAAGGAAGATGGAAATCAGAAGGAAGAAGTGGTGGAGCAAGATCTGATTACTGTCGATGTCAAAGGGGCTGTCAAAACACCAGGGATTTATGATTTGCCAGTTGGAAGTCGTATCAATGATGCTGTTCAAAAAGCTGGTGGACTGACAGATAATGCAGACAATAAATCTATCAATCTTGCTCAGAAAATTAGTGACGAAGCACTTGTCTATGTTCCAACTAAGGAAGAAGCTACCAGTCAAGCAACACAATCAAATGCTTCTAACAGCAAGGAAAATAAGAAAGTCAATCTCAATAAAGCCAGTTTAGAGGAACTGAAACAAGTCAAAGGCTTAGGTGCTAAACGTGCTCAAGATATTATTGACCATCGTGATTCCAACGGTAAGTTTAAGTCAGTTGATGAGCTCAAAAAGGTTTCTGGTATTGGTGCAAAAACGATAGAAAAGTTAAAAGAGTATGTTACAGTGGATTAGTCGCTTTCCAATTCCAAAAATCTATCTTAGTTTTCTTTTGCTATGGCTCTATTATGCAATCTTTTCAGCAAATTTCTTAGCACTTTTGGGCTTTGTCTTTTTACTAGTTTGCCTCTTTTTCCAATTTCCATGGAAGACGGTAACCAAGGTCCTCTTGATTTGCAGCATATTTGGGAGTTGGTTTATTTTTCAAAAATGGCAGCAAGAAGAAGCTAGTAAACATCTCGTTGACTCGGTTCATACGGTCCGAATCTTACCTGACACTATCAAGGTGAATGGCGACAGTCTTTCTTTTCGTGGAAAAGCTGAAGAAAGAATGTTTCAGGTCTATTATAAACTTCAATCGGAAGCAGAAAAAGAAGACTTTCAACAACTAACGGATATTTATGAAATTACTTTAGAAGGGAAATTAGCTAGTCCTCAAGGAGCCAGTAATTTTGCGGGTTTTGATTATCGAAATTATCTAAAAACGCAGGGAATTTATCAGACCTTGACTATATCCGAAATTGTGGAATTAAAGAAAATAAGTAGTTGGGATATCGGAGAAAATCTATCAAGTTTGAGGAGAAAAGCAGTTGTCTGGATAAAAAGGAACTTTCCCGACCCCATGCGCAACTACATGACAGGTCTGTTATTAGGGCACTTGGACACAGACTTTGAAGAAATGAATGAACTCTATTCTAGCCTCGGAATTATTCACCTATTTGCTTTGTCAGGAATGCAAGTAGGATTCTTTATGAATGCTTTTAAAAAATCACTCTTACGTTTGGGCTTGACTCAAGAGAAGTTCAAATGGCTTGTCTATCCTTTTTCTTTGTTCTATGCAGGCATGACAGGTTTTTCAGCATCTGTGATTAGAAGTCTTTTACAAAAGATCTTGGCTCAGCATGATTTTAAGGGCTTGGATAATTTTGCTTTGACGATTCTTATTCTATTTCTTATCATGCCGAATTTCTTCCTAACTGCTGGTGGAGTGCTCTCCTGTGCCTATGCCTTTATCCTGACCATGACTGGTGAAGAAGTAGCAGGGATAAAAGGTCTGGTGAGAGAAAGTTTTATTATTTCCTTGGGAATCTTGCCAATTTTATCGTTTTACTTTTCTGAATTTCAACCGTGGTCAATTGTCCTAACTTTTGCTTTTTCTTTCTTATTTGACATGGTTTTATTGCCCCTCTTATCGATTCTCTTTTGTTTGTCAATGATATACCCGTTCACTCAGTTTAACTTTATCTTTGAATGGTTAGAAAGTATCATACGCTTTGTTTATCAACTATCAAGTCGTCCGATTGTCTTTGGTCAGCCGAGTGTTTGGATTCTGGTATTTCTTTTAATTTCTTTGGCGCTGATTTATGATTATAGAAAGAATTTGAAAAAAATATCTATGCTTGGCATAGTTGCCATCTCGTTCTTTTTAATTACCAAACATCCACTGGAAAATGAAATCACAGTCCTAGACATGGAGCAGGGGCGAAGCATTTTCCTAAGAGACCTGACAGGCAAGACCATTCTACTGGATGTCGGAGAGAAGTCTGAAGTTGAAAAGAAAGAAGCCTGGCAGGAGAAAGTCACCACGAGCAATGCTAAACGTAGCTTAATCTCTTATCTAAAAAGTCGAGGAGTGGCCAAGATTGATCAGCTGGTTCTGACGACTAGTGATACTAAGCAGTTAGATCATGTGTTAGAAATCAGTAAAGCCTTCCAGCTTAGAGAGATTCTAGTAACTGAAGAAACTCTATCACAGAGAGAATTCATGGATAAGTTGAAGGAAAGCAAAGTCAAGATAGTTGCCATCAAAACTGGACAGCAGTTACCTATTTTTGGGAGTAATTTGGAAGTAATCGCAACTCAAAATAAGGATAAAAGTGATTCAATTACAATGTATGGAAAGTTACTAAACCAAACCTTTCTAGTTACTGGAAATATAGAGGAAAAGTTCTTGACGAGTCATTCCTCAAAACTCCAAGCAGATGTAGTAATAACTCATCAGCAAGCATCGAAGAAAAAGACAGATATCGAAATCTTCAAAAATGTACACCCTAAAATCACGGTCATTTCGGTAGACAAGAAGAAAAAATTCAAAGAAAAAAATGGGGAAAGTAACCAAGAACTTGGGAATTCGATATACCAAACGAATCAAAAGGGCGCCATTCGTTTTAAAGGTTGGAGTGCTTGGCAAATAGAAACAGTTCGTTGAGCTTAGCTTTTCAAGAAAATTAAAATTGTCTAAACAATCATTCAAGGCTTGATTTTGAACCCTGTTTACTATAAAATAGTTAAGATTGGTGTCAAACTTTTATATTGCAAATAGGAGAAAAAATGACAAAAACTTTGAAACGTCCTGAGGTTCTATCACCTGCAGGAACTCTTGAAAAACTAAAAGTAGCTGTTCAATACGGAGCAGATGCTGTCTTTATCGGTGGTCAGGCCTATGGTCTACGTAGCCGTGCGGGAAACTTCACTTTCGAACAAATGGAAGAAGGAGTTCAGTTCGCGGCTAAGTATGGAGCTAAGGTATATGTGGCTGCTAATATGGTTATGCACGAAGGAAATGAAGAAGGTGCCGGAGAATGGTTCCGTAAGTTGCGTGATATTGGTATTGCAGCGGTTATCGTTTCTGACCCTGCCTTAATCATGATTGCAGCAACAGAAGCACCAGGACTTGAAATCCACCTTTCAACACAAGCTAGTGCGACCAACTATGAAACTCTTGAATTCTGGAAAGAACTTGGATTGACTCGCGTTGTTTTGGCGCGTGAGGTTTCCATGGAAGAACTGGCAGAAATCCGAAAACGTACAGATGTGGAAATCGAAGCATTCGTACATGGTGCGATGTGTATTTCCTACTCTGGTCGTTGTACGCTTTCTAACCATATGAGTATGCGTGACGCCAACCGTGGTGGATGTTCACAATCTTGCCGTTGGAAATATGACCTTTACGATATGCCATTTGGTAAAGAGCGTAAGAGTCTCAAGGGAGAAATTCCTGAAGAGTTCTCCATGTCTGCGGTTGATATGTCTATGATTGACCATATCCCAGATATGATTGAAAATGGTGTGGACAGTCTTAAAATTGAAGGTCGTATGAAGTCTATCCACTATGTTTCAACAGTGACAAACTGCTACAAGGCTGCCGTTGATGCCTACCTTGAAAGTCCTGAAAAGTTTGAAGCTATCAAGCAAGACTTGATTGATGAAATGTGGAAGGTAGCTCAACGTGAATTGGCTACAGGTTTCTATTACGGAACACCATCTGAAAACGAACAACTGTTCGGTGCTCGTCGTAAGATTCCAGAATACAAGTTTGTTGCTGAAGTAGTATCTTATGATGATGCAACGCAAACAGCAACTATTCGCCAACGTAACGTTATCAACGAAGGAGACCAAGTTGAGTTTTATGGCCCAGGTTTCCGCCATTTTGAAACTTATATCGAAGACCTTCATGATGCCAAAGGTAACAAGATTGACCGTGCACCAAATCCAATGGAACTTTTAACTATCAAGGTTCCACAACCAGTACAAGCAGGTGATATGGTCCGTGCTTTGAAAGAAGGTTTGATTAATCTTTACAAAGAAGATGGAACAAGCGTTACAGTTCGTGCCTAGATAAGGAAAGTCAATGGTTCAAGCTCATGGATTACTAGTAGATGATGAAAGCAGATGTGTTCATTACCATAGTGATAAAGATATCGTAGCGCTCCAGTGTAATGAGTGTAAGAAATACTATGCCTGTTATCAGTGTCACAATGCGCTAGAGGAGCACACATTTTCTCCCTATCCTTTAAGACTTAAACAGAATAAACCTATCTTATGTGGTTCCTGTAAGAAGAACCTAACTTATGAGGAGTATAGAGAAAAGGGGAGCTGTCCTTATTGTGCAACACTCTTTAATCTAGCTTGCCAGAGCCACCATTCCTATTATTTTAAATAAGAAACGATAAATCCAGGTTTTGAAACTTGGATTTTTCTTTTCAGAAAAATAGGAAAGATAAGAAAAATAACCTGAAAAGACATTAAAATTTTCTATATAATTGTCTTGAAAATCATAAAAATAGAAATAAATGATTAGAAACGCTTTCAATGCTAGTAAAGAGTTGACAAAAGCAAATTTTAGGACTAAACTAGGGAAGTAAATTTAATTTAAAAAAGGAGAATTCGTCATGAATTTAACATTTTTCGGTCTATGTCTTGCCTGTATGGGTGTATCTCTTGCAGAAGGATTTTTGATGAACGGTTTGTTCAAATCTGCAGCACGCCAACCAGATATCATCCCTCAATTGCGTAGTTTGATGATCATGGGGATTGCCTTTATCGAAGGAACTTTCTTTGTAACCTTGGCGATGTCATTCGTTATCAAATAGACAACTCTATTTAGAAATGGAGGTGTCAAACCATGGAAGAAAGTTTGAATCCAACCGTTAATATTGGACCAATATCCTTTGATTTGACCCTGCTTGCCATGTCTCTTGTAACTGTTTTGATGGTTTTTGCCTTTGTCTACTGGGCAAGTCGTAAAATGGCCATCCGTCCAAAGGGCAAACAGAATGCTCTTGAGATGATTTATGACTTTGTGATTGGTTTTACAAAACCAAACATTGGAGATTCATATATCAAGGATTATTCCTTGTTCTTGTTCTCTCTATTTCTGTTTATCTTGGTTGCCAACAATATTGGCTTAATGGCAAAAGTACAAACAACAAACGGTTATAACTTGTGGACTTCCCCAACAGCCAACCTTGGATACGATTTATCCCTCTCCTTATTGATCACTTTGATCGCCCATGTAGAAGGAATTCGTCGTAGAGGCGTTAAAGAATATTTGAGAGCATTTGTTACTCCTGGCTTTATGACTCCGATGAACGTTTTAGAAGAGTTCACCAATTTTGCCTCCTTGGCGATTCGGATTTACGGAAATATTTTCGCCGGTGAGGTCTTGGCAGGATTGTTATTAGCCTTGTCACAATATGCCTTTTATTGGTATCCTTTTGCCTTTATTGCAAACATGTTATGGACAGCCTTTTCAATTTTCATTTCATGTATTCAAGCGTATGTATTTACCATGTTGTCTTCTATGTACATTGGTAAAAAGGTAAATGGTGAGGAAGAGTAAGTAGAGGAGGATTAGAAGATGGATTTAACTATTAGTACCATTATCGGTGACTTTATTCTTATCGCTGGTTCCTTCCTTTTATTAATTTTTTTAGTTAAGAAATATGCTTGGGGAAATATTACCAGTATTTTGGATCAACGTGCTGAAAAGATTTCTTCAGATATTGATGGTGCTGAGGAAGCTCGTAAAAAGGCTGAGGAACTAGCAAGTAAGCGAGAGGCTGAGCTAGCAGGTAGCCGTACCGAAGCTAAAACGATTATCGAGAATGCAAAGGAAACAGCTGAAAAGAGCAAATCAGATATTCTGGCTGAAGCTAAGCTAGAAGCTGGTCGCTTGAAAGAAAAAGCTAACCAAGAAATTGCGCAAAATAAAGCTGAGGCTTTACAAAGCGTTAAAGGTGAGGTAGCAGATTTGACAGTTAGTCTAGCTGGAAAAATCATCTCACAAAACCTTGACGGTCATGCCCATAAAGAACTCATTGATCAGTATATTGATCAGCTAGGAGAAGCTTAATGGACAAAAAGACAGTAAAGGTAATTGAAAAATACAGCATGCCTTTTGTCCAATTGGTGATTGAAAAAGGAGAAGAAGATTCTATCTTCTCAGACTTGACCCAGATTAAGCAAGTCGCTGAAGAAACAGACTTGCCTTCTTTTTTGGCTCAGGTAGATGTTGATGAGTCTGACAAGGAAAAAACAGTCAGTTATTTCCAAGATTCTGCATCGCCATTATTACAAAACTTCATTCAAGTTCTGTTGTACAATCATCGTTCAAATCTTTTTTATGATGTGATTGTAGATTGTTTAAACCGTCTTGAGAGAGAAACGAATCGTTTTGAAGTAACGATTGTGTCTGCTCATCCTCTAACGGATGAACAAAAAGAACGTTTGCTTCCAATTATAGAGAAAAAGATGTCTTTAAAAGTGCGTAGCATTAAAGAAGAAATCGACGATAGTTTAATCGGTGGTTTTGTTATTATCGCCAATCACAAGACAATTGATGTTAGTATTAAACAACAACTTAAAGTTGTTAAGGAAAATTTGAAATAGAAAGTGGTGTTCTTTTGGCAATTAACGCACAAGAAATCAGCGCTTTAATTAAGCAACAAATTGAAAATTTCAAACCCAATTTTGATGTGACTGAAACTGGTGTTGTAACCTACATCGGTGACGGAATTGCGCGTGCTCATGGCCTTGAAAATGCCATGAGTGGAGAGTTGTTGATTTTTGAAAACGGCTCTTATGGTATGGCGCAAAACTTAGAATCAACAGATGTTGGTATCATCATCCTTGGAGACTTTACAGATATCCGCGAAGGCGACACTATTCGTCGTACAGGGAAAATCATGGAAGTTCCAGTTGGTGATAGCTTGATTGGACGTGTCGTGGATCCACTTGGTCGTCCAGTAGATGGGCTTGGTCCAATCGACACAAACAAAACTCGTCCAGTTGAAGCACCAGCTCCTGGGGTTATGCAACGTAAATCAGTATCACAACCATTGCAAACTGGTTTGAAAGCTATTGATGCCCTTGTTCCAATCGGTCGTGGACAACGTGAGTTGATTATCGGTGACCGTCAAACAGGGAAAACTACCATCGCTATCGATGCAATCTTGAACCAAAAAGGTCAAGATATGATTTGTATCTATGTAGCGATTGGTCAAAAAGAATCAACAGTTCGTACACAAGTAGAAACACTTCGTCAGTACGGAGCCTTGGATTACACAATCGTCGTGACAGCGTCAGCTTCACAACCTTCACCATTGCTTTTCCTTGCACCTTATGCAGGGGTTGCTATGGCGGAAGAATTTATGTACCAAGGTAAGCATGTCTTGATCGTTTATGATGACTTATCTAAACAAGCGGTAGCTTATCGTGAACTTTCTCTCTTGCTCCGTCGTCCGCCAGGTCGTGAAGCCTTCCCAGGGGATGTCTTCTACCTTCATAGCCGTCTACTTGAACGTTCAGCTAAAGTTTCGGATGAATTGGGTGGAGGATCTATCACAGCCCTTCCGTTTATCGAGACACAAGCCGGAGATATCTCAGCCTATATCGCTACAAACGTAATCTCTATTACAGATGGACAAATCTTCCTAAGTGATAGTCTCTTTAATGCGGGTATCCGTCCGGCTATTGATGCGGGTTCTTCTGTATCGCGTGTTGGTGGTTCTGCTCAGATTAAAGCCATGAAGAAAGTTGCTGGTACACTCCGTATCGACCTTGCTTCATACCGTGAGTTAGAAGCCTTCACTAAATTTGGTTCTGACTTGGATGCGGCTACTCAGGCTAAATTGAACCGTGGTCGTCGTACTGTAGAAGTATTGAAACAACCTGTTCACAAACCATTACCTGTTGAGAAACAAGTTACTATTCTCTATGCTTTAACACATGGTTTCTTGGATACAATTCCTGTAGACGATATCGTTCGTTTCGAAGAAGAGTTCCATATGTTCTTTGATGCTCAACATCCTGAAATTTTGGAAACCATTCGTGAAACAAAAGACTTGCCAGATGAAGCAGTCTTGGATGCTGCGATTACTGAGTTTCTCAATCAATCAAGCTTCCAATAAGAATAGAGGTGTCAGATGGCAGTATCTCTAAATGATATTAAAACAAAAATCGCCTCAACAAAAAATACTAGTCAAATTACTAACGCTATGCAGATGGTTTCTGCAGCTAAGTTAGGTCGTTCTGAAGAAGCAGCTCGTAACTTCCAAGTGTATGCACAAAAAGTGCGTAAACTAGTTACAGACATCCTCCACGGAGATGGTGCAGGCGGATCAACTAACCCTATGTTGATCAGTCGCCCCGTCAAAAAAACAGGCTATATCGTCATTACATCTGACCGTGGTCTTGTTGGAGGATATAATTCTTCAATCTTAAAAGCTGTCATGGAAATTCAGCAAGAATACCATCCTTCAGGTGATGATTTTGAAGTCATCTGTATTGGTGGTATGGGAGCCGATTTCTTCAAATCACGTGGTATTCAACCTATCTATGAATTGCGTGGACTTGCAAGCCAACCAAGTTTTGATGAAGTTCGTAAGATTATCACAAAAACGATTGAAATGTATCAAAACGAACTTTTCGATGAGCTCTACGTTTGCTACAACCACCACGTGAATACATTGACAAGTCAAATGCGTGTAGAACAGATGCTTCCAATCGTGGACTTGGATCCAAATGAAGCAGATGATAACTATAGCTTGACCTTTGACCTTGAAACAAGTTGTGAAGAAATCTTGGATCAATTGCTACCACAGTTTGCAGAAAGTATGATTTATGGTGCTATTATTGATGCCAAGACAGCTGAAAATGCTGCAGGTATGACAGCCATGCAAACAGCGACTGATAATGCAAAAAAAGTGATTAATGATTTGACAATCCAGTATAACCGTGCCAGACAGGCGGCGATTACACAAGAAATCACAGAAATCGTGGCAGGAGCTAGCGCTTTAGAATAAAGCCATCCTGCTCATATCAATGAACTTAGGACCTAGCAAAACTAGGAACCGACAGTATCTTATATAGAATAGGAGAAGGAGATGAGTTCAGGTAAAATTGCTCAGGTTATCGGACCCGTTGTAGACGTTTTGTTTGCAGCAGGGGAAAAACTTCCTGAGATTAACAATGCACTTGTCGTCTACAAAAATGACGAAAAGAAAACAAAAATCGTCCTTGAAGTAGCCTTAGAGTTGGGGGATGGTATGATTCGTACCATCGCCATGGAATCAACAGATGGTTTGACTCGTGGAATGGAAGTATTGGACACAGGTCGTCCAATCTCTGTACCAGTAGGTAAAGAAACCTTGGGACGTGTCTTCAACGTTTTGGGAGATACCATTGACTTGGAAGCTCCTTTTGGAGAAGACGCAGAACGCCAGCCAATTCATAAAAAAGCACCTACTTTTGATGAGTTGTCTACCTCTTCAGAAATCCTCGAAACAGGGATTAAGGTTATCGACCTTCTTGCCCCTTATCTTAAAGGTGGTAAAGTCGGACTCTTCGGTGGTGCCGGAGTCGGTAAAACTGTCTTGATCCAAGAATTGATTCACAACATTGCCCAAGAACACGGTGGTATCTCAGTATTTACTGGTGTTGGGGAACGTACTCGTGAAGGGAACGACCTATATTGGGAAATGAAAGAATCAGGTGTTATCGAGAAAACAGCCATGGTATTTGGTCAGATGAATGAGCCACCAGGAGCACGTATGCGTGTTGCCCTTACTGGTTTGACAATCGCTGAATACTTCCGTGATGTAGAAGGCCAAGACGTTCTTCTCTTCATTGACAACATCTTCCGTTTCACACAAGCTGGTTCAGAAGTATCTGCCCTTTTGGGTCGTATGCCATCAGCCGTTGGTTACCAACCAACCCTCGCAACAGAAATGGGTCAATTGCAAGAACGTATCACTTCAACTAAGAAAGGTTCTGTAACCTCTATCCAGGCTATCTACGTGCCAGCGGATGACTATACTGACCCAGCGCCAGCAACAGCCTTCGCTCACTTGGATTCAACTACCAACTTGGAACGTAAATTGGTTCAATTGGGTATCTACCCAGCCGTTGACCCACTTGCTTCAAGTTCACGTGCCTTGGCACCTGAAATCGTTGGAGAAGAACACTACGCAGTTGCGGCTGAGGTCAAACGTGTTCTTCAACGTTACCATGAGTTGCAAGATATCATTGCCATCCTTGGTATGGATGAACTTTCTGATGAAGAAAAGACTTTGGTTGCTCGTGCCCGTCGTATTCAGTTCTTCCTTTCACAAAACTTCAACGTTGCGGAACAATTTACTGGTCAACCAGGTTCTTATGTTCCAGTAGCCGAAACAGTTCGTGGATTTAAGGAAATTCTCGACGGAAAACACGATCATCTCCCAGAAGATGCCTTCCGTGGAGTAGGTTCAATCGAAGATGTTATCGCTAAGGCTGAAAAAATGGGATTTTAAGAGGTGATCTATGGCTCAGTTAACTGTCCAGATCGTGACACCAGATGGCCTCGTCTATGATCACCATGCCAGCTTTGTATCGGTTCGAACTCTGGATGGTGAGATGGGGATCTTGCCACGACATCAAAATATGATTGCGGTATTAGCAGTTGATGAAGTTAAAGTCAAACGTATTGATGATGATTCTCATGTCAACTGGATAGCAGTAAACGGAGGAATCATCGAGATTGCTAATGATGTCATTACCATTATTGCAGACTCAGCTGAGCGTGCTCGTGATATCGATATTAGCCGTGCAGAACGTGCCAAACTTCGTGCAGAACGTGAAATCGAAGAAGCGCAAGACAAACACTTGATTGACCAAGAGCGTCGTGCTAAGATTGCATTACAACGTGCTATTAACCGAATCAATGTCGGAAATAAATTATAAAAAAATGAACTTGATTTGAGAATCAAGTTCATTTTTTATGTTTAAAATGTGACGCAAACCGCTTCGGGAACGTGGAAATCATTGGAAAGTTCTGCAAGACGACCAGTATCTGAATTACGTTTAAAGACAGTTGCATTATCAGAATCCTGGTGAACAGCGATGAGGAATTCTTGGTCTGGTGAAAGGATAAAGTCACGAGGAGTTTTCCCGTTTGTAGGAACAAATTCCAACAATTCTAAACTGCCATCAGCTAGAATAGTGTAGACTACAATAGAATCGTGACCACGGTTTGATGCGTAAAGATATTTTCCATCTTTTGAGAGACGAATTGCAGCAGTTCCATTAAAGTCATTAAATCCTTCAGGTAGTGTAGAAATAACTTGCATTTTTTCAAATGCGCCAACACCATCATAAATCAATACTTCAATTGAACTATTGAGTTCACAGATGAGATAAGCAATCTTGTAGTGGTTATGAAAAACAAGGTGACGTGCACCAGCACCAGGGCTACAGTTGTAAGTAGCTAGCTTATTTAGTTTTCCTTCTGGATTGACATCATAAGTAGTAACCTCATCAGTACCTAAATCGCAAGTGACTAAATACTGATCTGGTGTTAAATCTGTAAAGTGTACATGTGGAGAAGCTTGATTTTCATGAGGACCATGACCGCTATGTTGAACTATATCAGCCAATTCTAGACTACCATCTTCTTTACGTTTATAGACCAGAACTTGTCCCTTATGATAGTTAGCACCGTATACTAGGCCACGTTTTTCATCAACAGCAACATAACAGTGAGGGGCTCCTTCTGTTACAACATGGTTAAGCAAAGTACCATCAGTTTGATAGGCAGCAATTCCCCCTTGTCCATCTTTGCTACCGACAGTGTAGAGGTGATTTTCTTGATCAAATGCAAGATAGGTAGGACTTGGTTCAGTAGCAAATAGTTTAAGATTGGATAGTTTCCCAGTCTCTGTATCAAAATCAGCTTGATAAATCCCTTGGGATAAGCGACGAGTGTAGGTTCCGAAATAAATTGTTTCAATCATAGCTATACCTCTAAATAAAGATGTTTCTATTATATCATAAATTGGGATAACTGAAGATAATGGTAGGGAAAACAATGAAACTTCTAAGTATAAAATTAGTAAAATGCAAGATGGATTTTTAGAGTTTTCAATCGTCACCTCAACACTTTAAAAACAGTTTATTCCCTGTAAAAATGGTATAATGAAAAGACAAAGGAAAGGAAGTAGATATGGAACAAAAAGAGAAACATTTTAATTTATCTTGGTTTTTTAAATGGTTTTTAGATAATAAGGCTGTTACTGTATTTTTGGTAGCCTTGTTACTAGGTCTCAATATTTTTATTTTAAGTAAGATTAGTTTTTTATTTATCCCTGTCGTTGATTTTTTATCAGTGGTCATGTTACCTGTTATTTTATCAGGATTGCTTTTTTATCTCTTAAACCCACTGGTGGATTTGATGGAGAAGTACAAGATAAATCGTGTCTTAGCCATTAGTATTATCTTTGTCATTATTGCTATACTTCTGATTATTGGTCTGGCTGTTGCGATTCCAAATCTTCAACGTCAAGTAGTTATTTTTGCGCAAAATGTACCAAATTATCTCGAAGATGCTGATAGAGTTATTGATGATCTTGTAACTAAGCGTTTGCCAGATGACTTTAGACCTCAACTGGAACAGGTTCTGGCTCAGTTTTCAACACAAGCAACTGCTTGGGCTAGTAATATATCTTCTAAGGCTGTGAACTGGGTGAGTGCTCTTATCAGTGGAACGTCTCAAGTCATTGTTGCTCTAATTATCATGCCGTTTATGCTCTTTTATCTTCTTAGAGATGGAAAAGGTTTGAGAAATCATATCACTCAATTCTTACCAAATAAATTGAGAGAACCAGTAGGTAAGGTTCTAACGGATGTGAACCAACAACTTTCTAACTATGTTAGAGGACAAATTACTGTTGCTATTATCGTGGCAATTATGTTTATCATCTTCTTTAAAATTATTGGTTTGAGATATGCGGTGACTCTTGGTATTACTGCTGGGGTCTTAAATCTTATCCCTTATCTTGGAAGTTTCCTTGCTATGATACCAGCTCTGGTCTTAGGGTTAATTGCTGGACCAGTTATGCTCTTGAAAGCTATTATCGTTTTTATCGTAGAGCAGACAATTGAAGGTCGTTTTGTGTCTCCATTGATTTTAGGTAGTCAACTAAACATCCATCCAATCACTATTCTATTCGTTTTGTTGACGTCTGGTTCTATGTTTGGTGTTTGGGGAGTCCTATTGGGAATTCCTGTTTATGCTTCAGCCAAAGTTGTTATTTCAGCTATTTTTGAATGGTATAAAAAAGTTAGTGGTCTGTATGAGTTAGAAGAGGAGGTTGAAGGTGAGCAATAGTCAAGAAATGCTTGAAGCTTTGGATCAGCAAGATTTAACAAGAGCTGATCACTATTTTCAAAAAGCATTGGTAGAAGACTCTGATGATCTTCTTTTGGAACTGGCTTATTATTTAGAAGGTATTGGTTTTTATCCACAAGCTCGTCAAATCTATGAAAAACTAGCTCCAATATTTCCAGAAGTAAATCTCAATCTAGCTAGCATCGCAAGTGAAGACGGACAAATTGAAGAAGCATTTGCCTATCTAGAAGAAATTCAACCCAATAGCGATTCTTATGTATCTGCTCTTGTTTTAAAGGCTGATTTCTATCAAATGGAAGGATTGACGGATGTAGCTCGCGACAAGCTATTAGAAGCTCTTAATTACTCTGATGATCCTTTATTGATTTTTGGGCTAGCAGAGTTAGATAGTGAACTTGGAAATGATTTAGAAGCGATTAAGGGCTATGCTCAACTGGATAATCGTGAAATATATGAGCAGACAGGGATTTCGACCTATCAACGAATTGGAACTGCCTATGCTCGACTTGGAAAGTTTGAATCAGCCATAGAGTTTTTAGAAAAAGCTTTAGAGTTAGATTATGAAGATCAGACTGCATTTGAATTAGCAAGTCTTTACTTTGATCAAGAGGAATATCAAAAGGCAGTTTTATATTTCAAACAGCTGGATACTATTTCTCCAGATTTTGAAGGGTATGAGTATGGTTACAGTCAGGCTCTACATAAGGAACACCAGACTGAGCAAGCCTTACTGATTGCTCAACAAGGTTTGGAAAAAAATCCTTTCGAGACACGTTTACTACTCCTTGCTTCACAATTATCTTACGAATTGCATCAACCTGAGCAGGCGGAAGCTTATCTTCTTCAAGCTCAAGAAGATGCGGAAGACCAAGAAGAAATCCTCTTGCGACTAGCAACCATGTATCAGGAGCAAGAAAGGTATGAGGATATTCTAGCCTTAGAAGTATATGAGCCAGAAAATCTCTTGACTAAGTGGATGATTGCACGGAGTTACCAAGAAACTGAAGATTTGGATGCTGCCTATGAATCTTATCAGGCATTGGTTCCAGAACTCAAGGAAAATCCAGAGTTTTTAGAGCAATACATTCATCTATTACGCGAACTTGGAAGGTTTGAAGAAGCAAAAGAACAGATTCAACACTATCTCAAGTTGGTTCCTGATGATATACAAATGCAGGAATTGTATGAACGTTTATGATAAATGAACAGTAGTCGTCTTAGTAGGCGACTATTTTTATAAAATAAAGATTTAAAAATCTATAAATTCCATCATAAAAATGAATAGATACAGCATGAATTTTTAGCTTTTTTTTGATATAATTGTTATAGTTAAATTGAAAAAACTCACTCAAAAAGTGAAACATAGAAAGATTTGAATTATGACACAAGTAAAAATCGTAACAGATTCTTCTGTTACCATTGAACCAGAAGTGGTCAAAGAATTAAATATTACCGTCGTTCCGCTCTCTGTAATGATTGATAGTGTTCTTTATTCGGATGCTGATCTTGAAGAAGGGGAATTTCTTCGCTTGATGAAAGAGAGTAAAAATCTGCCTAAAACAAGTCAACCTCCTGTTGGACTCTTTGCTGAGATCTTTGATGAGTTGAGTAAAGACGGTAGTCAAATTTTAGCCATTCATATGTCTCATGCCTTGTCAGGAACTGTCGAAGCAGCTCGTCAGGGTGCAAGTTTGTCAACGGCTAATGTGACCGTATTGGATAGTTCCTTTACAGATCAAGCCCTAAAATTTCAAGTAGTTGAAGCAGCTAAGTTAGCTCAAGAAGGACAAGACATTGAGACAATTGTGGCTCATGTTGAAGAAGTAAAGAAGAACACAGAGCTCTACATCGGTGTTTCTACCTTGGAAAACCTTGTTAAAGGTGGCCGTATTGGCCGAGTGACAGGTCTTTTAAGCTCTCTATTAAATATCCGCGTAGTCATGCAGATGAAAGATGATGAATTGCAACCAATCGTTAAAGGACGTGGAGCTAAAACTTTTAAAAAATGGTTAGATGAGCTAGTTGCAAAACTGTCAGAGCGTTCTGTTGCAGAAATTGGTATTTCCTATTCTGGAACTCGGGACTGGGCAGAAGAGATGAAAGAAATCTTACAACCATTCGTTGAAAAACCAATCTCTGTACTTGAAACAGGTTCTATTATTCAGACCCATACAGGTGAAAATGCTTGGGCTATTTTAGTCAGATACGAGTCCTAAAAAAATAAAGAAAATAGCAAGAAATAGCGTTTTTGACTTGACCTACAAGAGAATTTAGGATATGATTGTAATTGTTAATTAGAAAATATTTGGAGGAATTATTAACATGGCAAACAAACAAGATTTGATCGCTAAAGTAGCAGAAGCTACAGAATTGACAAAGAAAGACTCAGCAGCAGCAGTTGATGCTGTATTTGCAGCAGTAGCTGATTACCTTGCAGCTGGTGAAAAAGTTCAATTGATTGGTTTTGGTAATTTCGAAGTTCGTGAGCGTGCAGCACGTAAAGGTCGCAACCCACAAACTGGTAAAGAAATTACTATCGCAGCTTCAAAAGTTCCAGCATTCAAAGCTGGTAAAGCTCTTAAAGACGCTGTTAAATAATGAATTTAGAAAAAGCCTATTGTATCAAGCTTTCTAGCTTGGTCAGTAGGCTTTTTTGTAGTTTTGGGGCAAAAAAGGGGCAGAGAAGAACAGTCTCTTTTATACCAGTCATAGATTTTAAGCTCTACTATTGGTAAGAATAGTGAGGCTGAGAAGCCTATCTCAAGTTAGACTTGAAAAGAAAAGATTTAGGTCACCATCCATACAATTGGCACTAAATGGATAGCAAACAAGGATGGTGAGAAGAGTTTCCTTTCAAGCACTGATTCCTTTATAGAATTTCTTGACAGAGTTAGTGAGAGGGTTTACAATTATATAAAAGAAGTTAGGAGGAAAGGAAGATGATTATTTCAACTACGGGAATTGAAGGGAAGAAAATCCTAGCCTACAAAGGAATTGTCTTTGGTGAAGTGGTTGCTGGCGTTAATATGTTCAAAGATATGGCTGCTGGCTTCCGTAATGTTTTTGGAGGACGAGCTAGTAGTTATGAAGGTGAATTGACTCAAGCAAGAGAAGAAGCTCTGGCAGAAATGATGGAGCGTGCAAGTGAACGTGGAGCAAATGCTATTATAGGTATAAAAATGGACTATGAAACTTTAGGTGCTGAAAATGGTATGCTGATGGTCACTTGTAGTGGTACAGCAGTTGTGATTGACTCCTAATTTGAAGAAACAAAAAAGAACAGTCGGAACTGTTCTTTTTATGATTATTTGAGACCGTATTTTTTGTTGAAACGATCCACGCGTCCATCTGCTTGAGTGAACTTTTGACGTCCAGTGTAGAATGGGTGTGAGTCTGATGAAATTTCCACACGGATCAATGGGTAAGTTTCGCCTTCGAACTCAACAGTTTCGTTAGAGCGTTTTGTTGAACCGCTAAGGAATTGGTAACCAGTAGTTGTGTCCATGAAGACAACTGGGCGATATTCTGGATGGATATCTTTTTTCATTTTGCAATATTTCCTTTCTGCCATGGTCTCTTTGCGAGCCATAGATTGTTACCATACTAGTCTATCAGATTCTGATAAGTTTGGCAAGCTTTTTATCTATTTTTTCAGTAAGTTTTTTAATTCTTGATAGATAATTTCATTTTCCTCTAGGCTATAGGAGTTAGCACCACTTGCAAGTGGGTGACCTCCACCATCATGTTCTTTTGCAACACCATTGATTGGAACGAATTTACTGCGAAGTCGAACGCGATAGTGGCCATCTGCTTGTTCCACAAATATTCCCCAAAGGTTAACAGTATCAATACGACCTGGAGCACCAACAATGGCTGCTGTTTCTGCGTCTGTTACTTGATATGTTTTTAGAATTTCTTGAGTCAAAATGACACGCGCAACACCGTTTTCATCAACTTCTAAGTGATCATAGACATAACCTTGAAGTTTAGCAATTTTAAAGCTCATGGTGTCCATTTTACGTGCTAATTCAGCATAGTCAAAGTTATGTTTTCTTAGTTTACTAGCAATTCGAAGGGTACGAGCAGAAGTAGACGGATAAAGGAAACGGCCGGTATCGCCAATAATTCCAGCGCATAGCATTTTAGCTGCATAGTCAGATAATTCAAGATTAGTTGCTTCAGCAAAGAGAACAATCATCTCACTGGCACTGCTCGAGTTGGTATCTACCCAAACAAGATCTCCGTATACTTCATCATTTGGATGGTGGTCAATCTTGATAACAGTTTCAGCATGTTGGTAACGCTTATCATCAATGCGAGCCGTATTGGCTGTATCACAAATGATAGCAAGCGCGCCTTGATAATCTTTGTCTTCTACCTGATCCATCTTTGTAAGCCATGTTAGAGTAGGTTCATCATAACCGACTACCTTGATTTTTTTTTCTGGGAAATGATGTTCCAGAAGTGCTTTGAGTCCAACCTGACTTCCTAAGGCATCAGGATCTGGTTTCATGTGACGGTGAATGATGATGGTATCGTATGCTTTAATTTTTTCTAAAATTTGATGGCAAATTTCCATAAGTGACCTCAATTCTTTCTTATTTCATTGTAGCACAAGAGTTTTTATTTTTAAAATGAAAAAGATGTGATATAATGGAGAAAGATAAATTGAGGAGGACGATATGGCATTAGCAAAAATTGTATTTGCCAGTATGACCGGTAATACCGAAGAAATTGCAGATATTGTAGCAGATAAATTGCGTGAGTTGGGCTTAGAGGTGGATGTTGATGAGTGTACAACTGTTGACGCATCTGACTTTCTTGAAGCAGATATCGCAATCGTTGCAACCTACACTTACGGTGATGGAGAGTTACCAGATGAGATGATGGACTTCTACGAAGACCTAGCAGATCTTAACTTGAGTGGCAAAATCTACGGTGTGGTAGGATCAGGCGATACTTTCTACGATGAGTTCTGTAAGGCTGTTGATGACTTTGATCGTGTATTTGTGGCAACAGGAGCTGAAAAGGGATCAGAGTGTGTCAAAGTGGATCTCTCTGCAGAAGAAGAAGATATCGAACGCTTGGAACAATTTGCAGAAGAATTGGCTGCTAAAGTAGGATAAGCATGAAGTTGCACTGATGAAAGTTGTCAGTGCAGTTTTTGTTAGTCGTCCCTAGGGATGAACTAGCCCATTTAGAAGCTTTTTGATACAATCATTCAAATAATGAAGGAGACTCTATGGATTTAGATATTATTAGACAAGAAATCGATCAAATTGATGACCAAATTGTAAAACTCTTAGAAGAAAGAATGCATCTAGTTGAGAGTGTAGTGGCTTATAAAAAAGCTTCAGGAAAAGCTATTCTAGATACTAAAAGAGAAGAAGTTATCTTTGAAAAAGTCAGAAATCACGTCAGCAATAAAAAATACGAAGAGACAATCGTTGAGACTTTTTCTGATATTCTCAAACGTTCGCGCGATTATCAGGATAAAAACATCAAATGAAAAAAGAACAATTTTATCCATTAGGAATCTTTCTAGCTGCCATGCTAGGAGGACTTGTCCGATATCAGATTTCGAGATGGTTGCCAGCTAGTCCAGATTTTCCATGGGGAACTCTCTTTGCTAACTATCTAGGAATTTTCTGCTTAGTCTATCTTGTCAAAGGTTATTTGGTTTATAAGGGAAGCAGTAAAGGTGTCATTTTAGCGCTTGGAACTGGCTTCTGTGGAGGTTTAACGACTTTTTCAAGCCTCATGTTAGATGGCGTGAAATTGCTGGATACAGGTTCTTACCTAAGTCTAGTAATCTATCTAGTTCTGAGCATTGGTGGTGGACTTTTATTGGCTTATTGTTTAGGGAGGAAGAAATGGTAGTATTATATCTAGCGCTTGCTTGTGGACTAGGTGCCCTCGTGCGTTATTTCTTTTCACGTTATAATCAGGGTTCAGTACTGCCTCTAGGAACTCTCATAGCTAATCTACTGGGCTGTTTTTTGATTGGCTTATTTTACAATCATGTGGAGTCTAAAGAAGTCTATCTTATCCTTGCCACAGGATTTTGTGGAGGTCTAACCACTTTTTCAACCTTGAATGATGAACTCCAAAAACTCTTAGCTGATAAGAAGGTCTTTTACAGATATTTTCTCTTGACCTACTTAGGTGGTTTGCTTGCTATTTTTTTAGGAATTTTACTGTAAATTTCTTTACTTTTTTTAAGAAATTTGGTAAACTGTATCTTGTGTGTAATGGACGCACAAAAATACAGTTTATCCGCTGAGGAAGCTTCCTCAAGATTGACAAAGATAGGAGAATAAAATGAATCCATTAATCCAAAGCTTGACAGAAGGTCAACTTCGTACTGATATCCCATCATTCCGTCCTGGTGACACTGTTCGTGTACACGCGAAAGTTGTCGAAGGTAACCGTGAACGTGTTCAGATCTTTGAAGGTGTCGTTATTGCACGTAAAGGTGCTGGCATCTCAGAAAACTACACAGTTCGTAAAATCTCTAACGGTGTAGGTGTTGAACGTATCTTCCCAATCCACACTCCACGTGTTGAAAAGATCGAAGTTGTTCGTTACGGTAAAGTACGTCGTGCGAAATTGTACTACTTGCGTGCTCTTCAAGGTAAAGCAGCTCGTATCAAAGAAATCCGTCGTTAATTCGACCAAAAAACTCTGCTCATTCGGCAGAGTTTTTCTCTAGCTCCCTTAGTTCAATGGATATAACAACTCCCTCCTAAGGAGTAGTTGCAGGTTCGATTCCTGCAGGGGGCATTTTTACTAATGTAAAGAAAGACAAAGAAAATTCAAAATGTTTATTTGAAGGCAATTTTCTCAAGTTCATTTTTAAAAATAATTTAGCATTTTTAATTTTTTGACCAAATTTTGACCAAATTTTGACCAAAAATTATATTTTGGTCAATGATTATAGAATAAAATGTCTCTGATTTATAGTAGTGCTAAAAAGGACTTCCTTTATTGGAATGTCCTTATTTTTATGGCTCTCTGTCAACTGTAGTGGGTTGAATAAA
>NZ_KV804964.1:46720-65666 GCF_001811505.1 Streptococcus sp. HMSC034E03 | reverse complement strand
TATCAGATGATGAGACAACATATTTTTGAAAACAGAAAAATACAAACGCCAAAAATGACGTTTGTCTTCGTTCTGAATCAGTTTAACAACTGATTTTATATGCAAAAAGATTGGTAGTTTTACCAATCTTTTTTAATATTATTTAACTGCTTCTTTCAAGGCATCAACCTTATCCAAGCGTTCCCATGGAAGATCGATATCTGTACGTCCCATGTGTCCATAAGCCGCTGTTTGACGGTAGATTGGACGTTTGAGATCAAGCATTTGGATGATTCCTGCTGGACGAAGGTCAAAGATTTGACGCGCTGCTTTTTCAAGCTTGCTTTCAGCTACTGTTCCAGTACCGAAGGTATCGATACGAACAGATACAGGTTGGGCTACACCAATGGCATAAGCCAATTGAACTTCTGCTTTCTTAGCCAGACCTGCAGCAACGATGTTTTTTGCAATGTAGCGAGCTGCATAAGAAGCTGAACGGTCAACCTTAGTCGCATCCTTACCAGAGAAGGCACCACCACCGTGACGTGAGTAACCACCATAAGTATCCACGATAATCTTACGACCAGTCAAACCTGAGTCTCCTTGAGGTCCTCCGATAACGAAACGACCTGTTGGATTGATGAAGAATTTAGTTTCGTCGTCAAGATAAGAAGCTGGAATCACTTCTTTGATAACCTTGTTAATCACATCTTCATGGATTTGTTCATTGCTGACTTCTGGATCGTGTTGGGTTGAAATAACGACAGTGTCCACGCGCACTGGCTGGTCATTTTCATCGTACTCAACAGTAACTTGAGATTTAGCATCTGGACGAAGATAGCTAATTTCACCAGACTTACGAAGTTCTGCTAAACGACGAACCAACTTGTGGCTGAGTGAGATTGGCAATGGCATGAGTTCTTCAGTTTCATTAACCGCAAAACCAAACATGAGACCTTGGTCTCCAGCTCCAATCAAATCAAGTGGATCTTGATCCGCATTTCCACGAACTTCCAAGGCTTCATTAACACCTTGGGCGATATCAGGAGATTGTTCTACCAATGATGGGTGAACTCCTACGGTCTCAGCAGAAAATCCATACTCTGTATTAGTATAGCCAATCTCTGCAATCGTATCACGTACCACACGGTTAATATCTACATAGGCATTGGTCGAAATTTCACCAAAAACATGAACTGAACCAGTATAAACAGCTGTTTCAGCAGCAACGTGAGCTTCTGGATCTTGCTCTAAAATAGCATCCAAGATAGCATCTGAAATTTGGTCTGCAATCTTATCTGGATGCCCCTCAGATACAGATTCAGACGTGAATAATTTACGTTCTGACATAAAAATGTCCCCCCTTAAAAAATATTCGTTATAGAGTTACAAAGTACTGGTAGAGAATCGATAAACGACCTTCACTACCACCTTATCGGGACCATATAACCTAACTATTATAACACGAATCTTTGAAAAATACTCGTATGATTACTATTTTTCTCAGAAGGGAAATATTTTCTAATCCAAACCAAATAAAAAAACTCTTAAAGTAGATCTGATTTTACTCCAAGAGTATTGTTAAAAACTAATTATTTTCTAGATAAAACTCAAAACGTTCTCCGACGTATTGGCTCTTTACATACTCGAAAGCTGTACCATCATCAAAGTAAGAAACTTGAGTAAGCCCTAAAATTGCATGCCCCTTTTCCACTTCCAGATAATGAGCAATTTTTTCCTTGGCTAAGCGAGCATATATAGTCTGGTGAGATTTACCAATCCGATAACCATGTTTCTGCAAGGTTTGAAAGAAGTGCTTGGTTACTTCTTCTTTCTTAAAATTTTTGATAAATTTCTCAGGGATAGAAGCCACCTCGTAGACTACAGGAACTTGATCTGCATAACGAACACGTTCCATACGGATAATATTTTCAGTGGCCTTGACCCCTAATTTTTCAACTTCTTGCTCATTAGGGATCGTTCGACGATAGGAAATCAGATGACTCGACGGTGTTTTACCCTGCGCTTTTACAATCTCCGTAAAACTAGTTGTTCCACGCATTTTTTCCTGAACACGAGTACTAGAAACAAAGGTCCCACTACCCACACGACGCTCCAAAACCCCCTCCTCGACCAAAAGGGAGATGGCTTGACGCAGAGTCATACGGCTAACTTCAAATTCCTCAGCTAAATCTCGCTCACTTGGAAGTCTTTCCCCAATTTTCCAACTTCCCTCATCAATGTCTTTCTTGATTTGGTCGTGGATTTTCATATAAGCTGGTAACATGCTTGCTCACTTCTTTTCTTTATTTTTTCCATTGTACCCTATCTCATGGGGAAAAGTCAAACTGCACTTGTTTGGTTGGTAATTCTGGGGCATTTATGATAGAATATTCAAGAAGATATTTCTTTTAAGAAAGGGAAAAGATGACCAACATTTCAACTGATTTGCAAGATGTCGAAAAGATCATCGTACTGGACTATGGTAGCCAGTATAACCAACTTATCTCACGTCGTATCCGTGAGATTGGTGTCTTTTCAGAACTAAAAAGTCACAAGATTTCGGCTGACGAAGTCCGCGCTATCAATCCTATCGGGATTGTACTTTCAGGTGGTCCAAACTCTGTTTACGAAGAAGGATCATTTGATATTGATCCAGAGATTTTTGAACTTGGAATTCCAATTTTAGGAATCTGCTACGGTATGCAGCTATTGACTCACAAGCTTGGTGGTAAGGTTGTTCCTGCAGGTGATGCTGGTAACCGTGAGTATGGACAATCCACTCTTACTCACACTGAGTCTGCTCTTTTTGCGGGTACTCCAGATGAGCAACTTGTCTTGATGAGCCACGGGGATGCTGTTACAGAAATTCCTGCTGATTTCGTTCGTACTGGAACATCCGCTGACTGCCCTTATGCATCCATTGAAAATCCAGATAAGAAAATCTATGGTATCCAATTCCACCCAGAGGTTCGTCATTCAGTTCACGGTTATGATATTTTGCGTAACTTTGCTTTGAATATCTGTGGTGCCAAAGGTGACTGGACCATGGATAACTTCATCGAGATGCAAATCAAACAAATCCGTGAAAAAGTTGGAGACAAACGTGTTCTCCTTGGTCTTTCAGGTGGTGTTGACTCTTCTGTTGTTGGGGTTCTTCTCCAAAAAGCAATCGGAGATCAATTGATCTGTATCTTTGTAGACCACGGTCTTCTTCGTAAAGGAGAAGCTGACCAAGTTATGGATATGCTTGGTGGTAAGTTTGGTTTGAACATTGTCAAAGCAGACGCTGCCAAACGTTTCTTGGATAAATTGGCAGGTGTTTCTGATCCTGAACAAAAACGTAAGATTATCGGCAACGAGTTTGTCTATGTCTTTGATGACGAAGCAAGCAAACTAAAAGATGTGAAATTCCTTGCTCAAGGAACACTATATACAGACGTTATCGAGTCAGGTACTGATACCGCACAAACCATCAAGTCTCACCACAACGTTGGTGGACTTCCAGAAGACATGCAGTTTGAACTCATCGAACCACTTAACACTCTTTACAAGGATGAGGTTCGTGCCCTTGGTACAGAGCTTGGTATGCCAGACCACATCGTATGGCGCCAACCATTCCCAGGTCCAGGTCTTGCAATCCGTGTCATGGGTGAAATCACTGAAGAAAAACTTGAAACAGTCCGCGAATCAGACGCAATCCTTCGTGAAGAAATCGCTAAAGCAGGTCTCGACCGCGATATCTGGCAATACTTCACTGTTAACACTGGCGTTCGTTCAGTAGGGGTTATGGGTGACGGTCGTACTTATGACTATACCATCGCTATCCGTGCTATCACTTCTATCGATGGAATGACAGCTGACTTCGCTAAGATTCCATGGGAAGTTCTCCAAAAAATCTCAGTTCGTATCGTAAACGAAGTTGACCACGTTAACCGTATCGTCTACGATATCACAAGTAAACCACCTGCAACTGTTGAGTGGGAGTAAAGTTTCCTATAAAATAATAAATAATACTGCTGGAGCATGGACTACAGTGGTATTATTTTTTATAATTTCAATATTAGGAAAATTTCTCGACTCTCAACTCCTCTTTTTAAATCCTTGAAACCATGCTATAATATAGTAAGTATAGCTCCAATAACCTAATGATAAAGATTTCTTACATCATCCGTAAGTGTTATTCTACTCTGATTCATATTATAATGAAAGTAACAAAAGATGGAGGTGTTTAACATGGAAACAATTTTACGAGTAGAATCATTAAAAAAGCATTATGGAAAAGAGCCGAATATCACCAAAGCCTTGAACGGTATATCTTTTCAAGTTGTCAAAGGTGAGTTCTTAGGGATTATGGGGAGCAGTGGTTCTGGGAAAACAACCCTTCTTAACTGTCTCGCTACTATCATCAAACCAACTGACGGCTCCATTCAAATGCAAGAAAAAGATTTAGGTCAGTTAAAAGGTAGTCAGTTAGCTGATTATCGTGGTAAGGAAATTGGTTACCTATTTCAAAATTTTGAGCTTTTGGACAATCTGACAGCCAAAGAAAATATTTTACTCCCCTTGTCTTTGCACAAGGTCGATGCCAACGAAAGCAAGGTTCGGTTAGAATTGCTTTCCCAATATCTAGATATTTCTGAACTTCTGGATAAGTTCCCATCTCAATTATCAGGTGGTCAACGGCAAAGGGTAGCTGCTGCGCGTGCCTTGATTTTAGACCCTAAGATTGTATTTGCAGATGAGCCCACAGGAGCTTTGGATTCAAAAAATGCGACCATTTTGATGCAAAAATTATCCGAAATGAATCAAGTGGAAGAAACCACCATTCTCATGGTGACCCACGATTCAGTCGCTGCCAGCTTTTGCAACCGCATCTTGTTTATCCAAGACGGAAAACTATTCCATGAAATTCGACGCGATTATCCAAGAGAAAGTCAAGAAGATTTTTACCACAGAATACTAAAGGTCATGTCTGCACTGGCTGGAGGTGATGGCAATGTTTTCTAAATTAGTCTCAAGAAATAGCAAGAGGGATCGAAAGAATAATGGCTTGTATTTCAGTTCCATGGTTCTTTCTATTATCTCCTTTTACATCATCCTTTCTTTGTCCCATCAAGATGTGATGATCTTTCTCAAACAAATAGAGAGTGACGCTGTAAATAAACTCTTTAGCATGATTCCCATTCTTTATGTAGCAACCCTCTTTATTCTCTTTTTTCTAGTCTACTTCGCAAGCAGTATGCAGATGGAAAGGAGAAAACATGAATTTGGTGTCTATCTAACGCTAGGGATGCGAAGAAGCAAACTGTTCTTGCTGCTCCTGCTTGAGGATTTGAGAAACAGTATTCTTGCTCTTGGAATAGGACTTCCAATTTCAATCTTGATTTCAGAACTGATTAGCCTAATAACCGCTAAAATTGTTGGGCTAGGGATTATTGAACATCAATTTTCTCTATCTACTACAGCTCTATTCTATACAATCATCGGTTTCCTAGCCGTAAAATTAGCTGTCTTTATTCTTTTAAGTGCAAAAACAGCCAATAAGGAAATCGGAGATCTGCTATCCTATTCTCCTTCTGGCATGAAGAAACTACTCCCCAAGGGTGTGTACCTTCTTGCTTCTGTCCTCGGAATTTTGCTTCTAGGAACAGCCTATTACTTGGGGATGAGTGGACGAGCTTGGGAAAATGTCATAACAATGGGCATCACTGTTCTCTTGGGAACTCTAGGAACTATACTACTCTTCTTTGGTATGCGTTTGTTTATAGACTTTTTGGTCAAGCTTGGAAGCAATCGAAAACTCCACACCTATAATTTTAGACAGATTCAAGAATTAGTTATCCAGCGCTCAACTATACTGGCTATCTGCTCCCTCTTAATCTTCTCTGCCTTGTGCCTCTTTGGAGCAGGTGTTGCCATTGCAAGTGGCAATTCAGGCAATCAAACCCACGTTTTGGATTATACATTTAGAGATAGCAAACAGGAAACAGATGAAAATCTTGATATGAATACAGTAAAAAAAGAGCTTGAAGCTGCTGGACTGGCATCACAGTTTTCAAAGATTCTACAAATCAAAGTGGGCAAACCGAAAGAACACGAGTCCGTGTCCTTTGAACAGTTCATCAAGGTATTGAAAGAGCAAAAAGAAAGTAAAAACAAGGAAGTCTTAGTCCATAATTTCCAGAAGTATATAAGTTGCCACCTTTTGCCACTCTCTGAATACAATGAGCTTAGAAAGGCTGCCAGTCTCCCTCCTCTAGAATTAACAAACAAGGAAGCCTACTTGTATATGGGAAAAGATTTTCTCCCGGATGATAATCTAGTTAACTCTGTTCTGAAAACAAATCCTCAAATCAAAGTCATGGGAAATGATGTAAAATTGATTGGAGAGGTTCAGTCTTTACCGATTGTAACGGATCGTGAAATAACCATTTCTATAACCCTCATAGTCCCAGATGAGACCTTTATGAGCTATACAGATGGTCGGTATTCAAATTATGTTAGTGGTATCTTGGCTCCTGAGTTGGTCAAGGAAAAAGGCCTGATGAAAGCTATCTCAGATACCAATAAAAAACTGAATCAAAGCCCTCTTGGCTATGAAAGTTATATACAAAATATGGGAAGACAATTATTTTACATTATCTCTGCCAGCTATATCACCATCTATCTGGCTATCATCTTCCTTGTTGTCGCAAATACAATTATCGGCGTTCAGTTTTTGATGGGACAAAGACAATCCTACAGACGATACCAGACCTTAATCCATCTCGGAGCAAACTACGAAACTCTTTGTAAATCTTCAGAAAAGCAAATCAATTGGTATTTTGGTCTACCAATAGCTCTTGCACTTATCAGTAGTAGCTTCGGAGTGAGCTCCCTCCTCACAGGAATAGTACCAGCCAGTTCAAGAATGGCCATGGGGCAGAAATTTATCACAGCCATGCTGATAATACTGCTGTTAGCTGGATTTGAAGTCATCTATATAAGAATTGTAAAGAAAAATAGCAACAAGTACTTGTTGTCATTAATGGAACCCAAAAGAGATGAATAAGGTAGAATAAAATAGGAAAAGGAGGAGCCGATATGAAGCATATTCTGGTTATTGAAGATGAAGCCTTGATTCGAGATGAAATTGTCATTTTGTTAGAGAAAGCGGGTTATCAAGTTGATAAGTTGACTGACTTCAAAGATACAAGCCAGCAAGTATTGCAATACGATACGGATTTAATCGTACTGGATTTGAATTTACCAGGAGAAACAGGGTTTCAAATTTGTAAAAATCTCAAGTCCAAACGCTCTGTGCCCATATTGGTTCTCACCTCCCGTGAACAACTAAAAGATGAAATTTACGCCCTAAAATTAGGGGCTGACGAGTACTTAACAAAACCTTTCAAGAAAGAAAGATTCTTGGCTCGTATAGAAAACATCTTGAAACGCTATGAAGGTAGACAAAATTTGCTTGAAAAAGATAATTTCCTGCTGGATAGAAATACCTATACTCTTTATATCAACGGACATTCGATTTTACTCCCTCAAAATCAAGGGAAATTGTTAGAAACCTTATTAGTGGCAACTGATTCTGTCGTCACAAAAGAAGAACTAAGTATGAAACTGTGGAATACAACTGAGTTCATCGATGAAAATGCCCTACAAGTAAACATTGCAAGGCTGAAAAAGGTGATGAAACAGGCTGGTATTGCCCTTAAAGTCAAGTCCGTCAGAGGTATTGGTTACAAGCTAGAAGAGGTAAGTCCAGATGAAACATAATCTAAAATATCTAGCTAGTTATCTGCCTTGGTTACTTGTTCTCTTAGCATTTGATCTATTCACAGCTATCCTGCTTTGGCTTTCAGATGTGAGAATGTTTCAAGCTCTCATCCTTCTCTATATTTTAGCCACCGTCCTGCTTTTTTTCATCCTATCATTCTTACTTATAAGAAAAGAAAGAAAAAAATCCGCTGCTTATAAATCCTTCATAGCCAACCCTAAGATCGATACTGAACTTGAATTATTGAATTTATCAAGTGCCTCAGAGAATGAAAGCATTGAAAAAATAGCAGATACACTTTATCAAAAGCAGGCTCAAATAGGAAAACTCAACTCATTACTAGCCGAGTACGAGGACTATGTTGAAAAATGGGCGCATGAGATTAAACTTCCTTTATCGCTTCTTTCCCTCCTTTTAGATAATCAAAGTGACCAACTACCTGAGGATACTGCTTTTAAATTGGACTATGTGAAAAATCAAATCCAAGGAAATGTATCACAGATCCTATTCTACTACAGGGTGAAAAGTGAGAAAAATGATTTTCTATTTGAAGACCTTGACCTAGAAGAGTGTATCCAAGATCTTTTGGAGAACTTTGATCCCTTGCTCAAAGAAAAGAATTTTACGATTAAGTTAGAAAACATACAAGGAATCTGCTACACCGATCAACGCAGTTTTGGATTTATCCTGTCTCAAATACTAGCCAACGCCCTTAAATATAGCTCTGACAAACCAGAACTCAAGATTTCTATGTCAAGTGACAAGGGGCGCAAAACCCTGATTATTAGGGATAATGGGTGTGGAGTTAAAGCTTGCGACCTCCCTCATATCTTTGAAAAAGGATTTACAGGTGATTCAGGAGAGACAAGGAAAAAATCAACAGGTATGGGTCTCTATCTTGTCAAACAATTAGCAGATGCTTTAAAAATCGACATCGTAGTAAAATCCGAATGGATGCATGGATTTGAAATCTCTCTTTCTATTTCGTAATTTTTCGATTAAGAAAATTGCCTAGTCATAGAAAGCACATATTTTAGACCAAAAAGGAAAGCTGTATTGACCCCCAAAAGTTGGACAAATAATTATTGAAAGGATTTAGTTCTGTATTGCACAGGGCTAAGTCCTTTTTTACCATTTGTCAAGTATATTAAGGTATTTGATGAAAAGTCGTTTTAGTTTGACTTTAATTCGTTTGTTGTTTTAGTTCTGGAGAATAATAACGATTCATCCCTTTCTTGACGATATCTATGCCATAACGGTCAATTAATTTCATCATGTACTTTAGAACAGAAACATCCACACCAAATCTTTTCAAAAGCTGTTTGAAGCTTTGTCCTTGCTTTCTTAGTTCATAAATCTGAACTTTATCTTCATAATTCAATTTCATAATAAAACACCCCAAAAGTTAGATTTTTTCTGTCTAACTTTTGAGGTGCAGTTCAAATTTCTGATGGGATTTTAACATTTCAATATGATTCTTACCAGAAAAACTTTCGATAAATTCTAGCAATCGTTAAAAATATAGCGTAGACTATACCTAAGATGGTTAAAACAATTTTTCCAGTAGTCACCTCTGAGCCGATGATCAATATATGAAAGAGAGGAGCGAGACCGCTACAGATATATATCAAATAAGCAAAAACATTTATTTCACCACTCCCAGCAATAAAGTCTTTCATTTAACTTCTCCTACAATCAACTTTTAATTTAAATATCCTATAAACTTCAAAAAAATAAAAGAATGATCTGATTAAATTTTAATTTTCTAATATCATCTACTTATGAATTCTGTCAATTTCAATGTAGAACTATAAAAAGACAGTAAAACCAACTTGGTTCTACTGTCTTATTCTTAAAATGTCTGGCGCTTAGCTTTTCGCTCTGCACGTCCACGAGCACGACCTTCTGCTCGCTTGGCTTTACGACGTTTTTCATCGACAGCCCACTGGATTTTTTTCTTATATCCTGGTTTGACTTTTTTCTTTTTCTTTTTAACCAAGCCAATCATTTCGATGTCCAATTTTTCTTGTTTCTTCTCACGATTGGCACGACGATCGCGGTCATAGGTATCTTGGAATTCTCCGTCTTTAACCATCTTAGGCACAAACTTGATCCCTAGTTTCTCTAACTCACGAATATCTGAGTCGTCACTAGGCTGGTAAAGGGTAATGGCTGTACCAGGCAGACCATTACGTCCAGTTCGTCCAACACGGTGGACAAAGAAGGACAAGTCTTGTGGAATGGCATCGTTAATGACGTGACTGACCCCTTCAATATCAATCCCACGCGCAGCCAAGTCAGTCGCAACGATGTACTCAAAATCAAGGTTTTTCACCTGATTCATGATACGTTTACGTTCACGAGGAGCAATATCTCCGTGAATCTTAGCAACCTTCAAGCCTTGGGCTGTTAAATATGTATGCAATTCATCTGCACGTGTCTTAGTATTGACAAAAATCATGGCTAGATATGGTTGCATGACTTGAGTCAATTCATAAATCTGGGCATTCTTATCACGACCTTTAGTCGAAATCAACCAATTATCAATGGTATCTGAGATAACTGTTTTGGTCTTGATTTTTTCCATAACTGGATTAGACAAGTATTTTTTCAAGAATGGTTGCAGTTTTTGCGGAATAGTTGCTGAAAAGACCATAAACTGCAAGTCCTTGGGAAGGCTACCTGCAATCTTATCAACTGTTTCCAAGAATCCCATATCCAAGGTCATATCAGCTTCATCGACTACAAAGGTCTTAGCCTTGTGGATAGCAAGATCACCAGATTTTACCAAATCATAGATACGACCAGGTGTTCCGATAACAATGTGGGGCTGGTTGCTTGCTAATTTATCAATCTGACGGGCCTTGTCTGTACCACCAACATAGTTAACTACACGTACTTCTACATCCGAGTGGCCTGCAATTTGACGAGCAGCTTGGTAAATCTGAGTCGCCAATTCACGACTTGGAGCTGTGATAACTGCCTGCACACTATCGCTCTCTTCATCCAACTGTTGGAAAATTGGAAGCAAGAAGGTATGAGTTTTCCCTGAACCTGTTTTTGATTCACCAACCAAGTCACGACCTGCCAGGACAATAGGAATTAACTTATCTTGCACCTCTGTTGGAGTGGTAAACTTCAACTCCTCCAAGGCTTCTTCTATATATTTTTTAAACTTAAATTTCGTAAATGACATAATATCCTCGATTCTATCTATCTACTCATTATACCACATTTTGATGCATTTCAGTTAAACTTTCGGTTTAGATAAACCCACGGAAATTTCAAAACATACCCGATTAAAGATAAGGAAAATACTCTCTGTCCATCATGAACAAAGAGTACTAGATTTTTACGTAAGCTTCCACTCTTTCGTTAGCCAATCACAAAAATGTTGATAGCGTTGGTCGAGAGCTTCATGATGCCCATAAGCATCAAAGGTGGAATAAGCTGAGGGAACTTTCTCTGAAATTAGATTATGAATATCACTTGCAAAAAGGGGAGCCTTAGACAGACGATTGGAATGATTGGCACCTTCTGTCTGACCATTTTGCAGATAAATCAGGCTTTGGCTCTGCATCAAGGTATGTTCCCTGCAAAAATCTGTAAAGTCTGGATACCAGAAAGAACCACAGATAGAAAAGATACAGGTCACAGGAAGATTATTGCTATAGAGACTATAGACAGCAGCAAGCCCCCCCAGCGAATAGCCACCATAAGCAATCCTACTTTCATCAATCAAGTAGTCTTTCTTTAGAATTTTTAAAATTCCTTGAAAGAGCTTTTGATGGTAGTCGTCTACCTTCCCACCAAAGTCTGGTGCCCCTTCTTTCAATGCATCAGACTGCCAGGGTGTAAAGTCATTCAAGCGATTTTCTGGAATCAAACCCACCAAAATTACAGATTGAGATAGGTCTGACAAATAGTCTAGTTCCCCATCATTTAAAAGCACAACTGGATAGGCTTGTTGAGGATCATAGTTTGAAGGAAGGCTGACCCTAACCTGAATCCCTTCCCAGTTAAACTCCTTATTTCTTGATAAAGTCATTGATTTTTTCAAGTGAATCAATTACTGCTGGACCGTAGTCCATCAACTCATCGTAAGAGATGGTCATGATTTTTTGATTCTTGATTGCTGGGACATTTTCCAAAACAGCATTTGCCTTCATCAAATCCACTGCTTTTTCATCCAACTTTTGATTGCGGTCGCTGGTTACATAGATAATCAACTCTGGATCCATTGATACTAGATTTTCCAAGGTCAAACCAGATGTTCCTGTTGCGACATTGGTATAACCAAGTTGGTTGAGCAAACTTTCTTGAAGGGCTGACTTGTAGGCACCGAAGGTTTCATCGTTATAAGCAACCATAATCAAAGCTTTTTTCTTTTCACCCTGTGTTTCTGGATTGGCTTTTTTAACCGCATCGATTTTAGCTTGCAATTGCTCTGCGTATTGATTAGCCTTGTCTTGGACATTGAAAATGGTACCAAGATTCTTCACATCTTCTACGATATTTCCTAAATCTTGTTGGATAGTTGAAAGTGAAGCTTTTTGCGTATAAACAGGGATTTTGTTTTCATTCCAAGCACTAATGGTTCCCATTGACTTTTCAGAAAACATCATGTTACGTCCCATCAAAGCGTCTGGTTCATAAGAAAGAACCGTTTCTTGTGAGACTGATTTTTTATCACCAATATGAGGGATAGCTTCAATTGCTTCCTTGTATTTACCAGTTACGGCATTATCAGGATTGAGCATACCGGCAATTTTATCCTTCAAACCAAGTTCAAGTAGAATTTCAGTTGTTGAAAGATTGTTGGTGATGACCTTTTCAGGAGCCTTTTCAAAGACTTGTTCGACTTCGTTTCCTTTGGCATCATAAGTTTTGATGGTTACAGGATAGCTGGTTTCTGTAGTAGATTTTTGACTTGTCTCTGCGCTTGATTGTGTGGTAGCTTTTTCTGTTGAACTATTTCCACAAGCTGCTAAAGTTAAGGTAGCTACTGTTAGGAGCAAAATACTGAGTGATTTTTTCATGTTTTGTTTTCCTTTTCATTTTTTATAAATAGTGAATCATGGCTTGCTGGTCTTCCGTCCAAGTAACCCTACTTTGGACACCATAGACAGCCTGCAAAGACTCTGGTGTGATGGTCTCTTTTGGAGTCCCTTGGTAAACAATCTCTCCTTCTTTCATTAGATAGAGATAGTCTGAATAGCGACAAGCTAGCTGAATATCGTGTAATACTGCTAGTACATTGATATTGAGATGTTTGACAATGGTTAACAAGTCTAGCTGGTATTTGATATCCAAATGATTGGTCGGTTCGTCTAAGAGCAGAAGAGTCGGTTCTTGTGCCAAGGCGCGTGCCAACAAAACCCGCTGCTTCTCTCCTCCTGACAGAGAAGAGTAGAGGCGATTTCTCTTTTCGAACATATCTACCTTAACCAGAGCATCCTCAACCAAGGCAAAGTCTTTTTCTTTTTCCTTTTGTAAGAAAGAGAGATGGGGTGTTCTGCCCAGCATGACAATTTCCTCAACAGTACAATCAAATTGTAACTGATTAAACTGCGTGACGACTGCCATCTGCTTTGCCGTTTCCTTGACGCTCATTTGTTCCAAGGGGTTTCCATTTAGAGAAATCAAGCCTTGATCAGGCTTTTCCTGTCGATAGAGGAGTTTCAGCAAGCTAGTTTTCCCACTTCCATTTGGTCCTAAAATGGTATGAAATTGGTTGCCCTCCAGTTTAAGTGAGACTCCTTTGAGAATTTTTTTCTCTCCGATTCCAAAGTGAATATCCTGACACATTAAGTCCATATCAAACCCTCACCTCCCTTCGTCTACTTCCAACCATGTAGATAAAGAAAGGGGCACCTACTAGAGCTGTAAAAATCCCAATCGGCAGCTCAGCATTTTGAATCAAGACACGAGCAAGGACATCTGCCCAGATAACAAAGAGGGCGCCGAGCAAAGTAGCGATCGGAAAAAGTCTTCTGTAATTAGTACCAACCAAACTTCGTGCTAAATGAGGTGTGATGAGACCAACAAAACCAATAATCCCACAAGTCGATACCAAGATTGCTGTCATTATAGCCACAATCGTCACATAGAGATACCAGTAAAAACGTAGGGGAATCCCTAAGGTCAAAGCCGCCTCATCACCCATCATCATGGCATTAAAAACACGATATTGGGTAGAGAAAAATAAAAAAGCAATTCCCACGATTATAGTTGGCAAGGTTAAGTGAGCCCAGGAGGTCCCCGCTAAGGAACCCATGGTCCAAAACTTGATGGTCATGACACTATCAGCATTAGCGCCAATTGAGATAATAAAGTTTGAAAAAGCCAAAAATAGTGCATTCACAACTGTCCCTGATAAAATCAGGCTGGAAGTTGTCATCCTGCCTTGCATGGAAGCAATCAGAAGGACTGCAACTGTTGCCACAAGCGCTCCAAGGAAAGAGCCAAGACCAATCATGACCTTAAATCCGAGGATGATGCTCAAAGTCGCACCAAAGGTTGCCCCAGCAGAAATTCCTAACACATAGGGTTCTGCGATTGGATTATTGACCGTTGACTGCATGACGCTACCACACATGGAAAGGCCTGCACCAACTATCAAACCAAGAAAAACCCGGGGTAACCTCATATTCCAAACAATAGCAAGTGTAGATTTTGAAAGGTCTCCTATATCCAACGGAGCTCCCATCTTACTCAATATAATCCGATAGGTATCACTCAAACTAATTTGAACTGAACCCATAGAAACAGCCAAAAATAGAGAAACTCCCAAAGTTCCGAGCAACAGAGATAGGAGAAAAACATACCGCAGGTTTTGATGGCTTCCAGAAGATTTGGAAATCATAAAACTCTCCCTTAATAAAATTAAAAATTTAGACAATTTTCATAAATAGTATACCACATTTCTAAATCAGGAACAAGGCTAGAAAGATACAGATAAAAAGACTGTTGAAACTAGAGAGCTGATTGAGCTCAGGCTAAAATCCTAATGAAACTAAAAAATCTCCCCGATAGGAGACCTTTCTGGTTTATTTTACCTTACAGTGCTAGGAACTGTAACCGAAGAACATACTTGAGTATATCGAGGTAAGGTGACGAAAATAAAAAAAGCCCTCTGAAGTCAGAGAACTCATTTGAGCTCGGGCTAAAATACAGAAAAACAAAAAGACTACCCAATCGAGTAGCCTTATTTCAAGATGTGCTCAATTGAACACGGCCTAAGCGCTTGGCAAAAAAGATAAAATCTCCTAGAAACTGAAGTTTCTTCGTCAATTTTCCTATTTTTGCTTTGTGCTTTTGACGGCCTTTGTATCTTGAGTCTTGCTGGACAAAACGTTTATAGACTAGGCGGCAAGCCGAAGATTGTATTAAAAGTCTAGTGAAACTAAAAAATCTCCCCAAAGGGAGAATATCTGGTTTATTTTACCTTACAGTGCTAGAAACCGTAACCGAAGATTATACATGAGCATACCAAGGTAAGGTGACAAAAGTAAAAAAGCTACCCAATTTAGAGTAGCTTCATTATCAAGATATGCTCAATTGAACACGGCCTAAGCACCTGGCAAAAAAGATAAAATCTCCTAGAAACTGGAGTTTCTTCGTCAATTTTCCTATTTTTGATTTGTGCTTTTGACGGCCTTTGTATCTTGAATTAGCGACGAAGTCCTAGAGAGTTGATTAACTCACGGTAACGGTTAACGTCGTTTTTACGCAAGTATGCAAGCAAGTTACGACGGCGACCGATTTTTTTCATCAATCCACGGTAAGTAGCGTGGTCTTTTTTGTGTTGTTTGATGTGTTCGTTAAGGTGGTTGATTTCCCAAGTAAGGACAGCAACTTGAACCTCTACTGAACCTGTATCACCTTCGTGACGTGCATATTGTGCGATGATTTCATTTTTTTTCTCTTTTGAGATTGCCATGATGTTTCTCCTTTTTATTTGGCTTCATCCGAGTGACAGGTTGGCATGCCTGCAACCAAGAAGAAGTTATTTGTCTTTACGACAATCCCTATTCTACCAATAACTAACATCTTTGTCAACAGATTTACTTTCTTTCTCTTTGCTTCACTAATACAATTAAGATTGTCAATTTCTGCTAATATTACCATAGCTGATTACCAACGCCTTTCCAACAAGGAAATTCAAAAAAATCTACAAATATCTTGAAAATTTTCACAATCATGCTATAATAATCCATAGAGACAAGTCACTTAGTCCCTTTCTACTAGAGAGTGCGTGGTTGCTGGAAACGCATAGGAAGCCTAAACTGATACTACTCTACTGACTTTTATGAAAACATAAAACGGTGGCCACGTTAGAGCCAATCAGAGGTGTCCCTCTCTTTTGAGGACATAAATGAAGGTGGAACCACGTTGCGACGTCCTTTCGAGGATGTCGCAATTTTTTATGAGGAGACTAACTATGGAGTTGCAAGAATTAGTGGAGCGCAGTTGGGCAATCCGACAAGCTTATCACGATCTGGAAGTTAAGCATCATGATTCCAAGTGGACGGTCGAAGAAGACCTCTTGGCTTTATCGAATGATATTGGAAATTTCCAACGATTGGTGATGACCAAGCAAGGACGCTACTATGATGAAACACCCTACACACTGGAACAAAAACTTTCAGAAAATATCTGGTGGCTAGTAGAACTTTCTCAACGTTTGGATATAGACATTCTGACGGAAATGGAAAACTTCCTCTCTGATAAAGAAAAGCAATTGAACATTAAGACTAGGAAGTAGTCTGCAAAAAAGTCAATGCTTAGAAACGGTGAAATAATAAAAAGGAGAACATCATGATTAACATTACTTTCCCAGATGGCGCTGTTCGTGAATTCGAATCTGGCGTTACAACTTTTGGAATTGCCCAATCTATCAGCAATTCCCTCGCTAAAAAAGCTCTTGCTGGTAAATTTAACGGCAAACTCATTGACACAACTCGTGCTATCACTGAAGACGGAAGCATCGAAATCGTGACACCTGATCACGAAGATGCCCTTCCAATCTTGCGTCACTCAGCAGCTCACTTGTTCGCTCAAGCAGCTCGTCGCCTCTTCCCAGACATTCACTTGGGTGTCGGTCCAGCTATCGAAGATGGTTTCTACTACGATACAGACAACCAAGCGGGTCAAATCTCTAACGAAGACCTGCCTCGTATCGAAGAAGAAATGAAGAAAATCGTTAAAGAAAACTTCCCATCAATCCGTGAAGAAGTGACTAAAGACGAGGCGCGTGAAATCTTCAAAAACGATCCTTACAAATTGGAATTGATCGAAGAACACTCAGAAGATGAGGGCGGTTTGACTATCTACCGTCAAGGTGAGTATGTGGACCTCTGCCGTGGCCCACACGTCCCATCAACTGGTCGCATCCAAATCTTCCACCTTCTCAATGTAGCTGGTGCTTACTGGCGTGGAAATAGCGACAATGCTATGATGCAACGTATCTACGGTACAGCTTGGTTTGACAAGAAAGACTTGAAGAACTACCTTCAAATGCGTGAAGAGGCTAAGGAACGTGATCACCGTAAACTTGGTAAAGAATTGGATCTCTTTATGATTTCTCAAGAAGTTGGTCAAGGTCTTCCATTCTGGTTGCCAAATGGAGCGACTATCCGTCGTGAATTGGAACGCTACATCGTCGACAAGGAAATCGCTGCTGGTTACCAACACGTCTACACTCCACCAATTGCCTCAGTTGAACTTTACAAGACTTCTGGTCACTGGGATCACTACCGTGAAGATATGTTCCCAACCATGGATATGGGTGACGGGGAAGAATTCGTCCTTCGTCCAATGAACTGTCCTCACCATATCGAGGTCTTTAAACACCATGTTCACTCTTACCGTGAATTGCCAATCCGTATTGCTGAAATCGGTATGATGCACCGTTATGAAAAATCTGGTGCTCTTACAGGGCTTCAACGTGTACGTGAAATGTCCCTTAATGATGGTCACACTTTCGTAACACCTGAACAAATCAAAGATGAGTTCCAACGTACGCTTCAATTGATTATTGATGTTTACGAAGATTTCAACTTGACTGACTATCGTTTCCGTTTATCATATCGTGACCCTCAAGATACTCACAAGTACTTTGATAATGATGAAATGTGGGAAAATGCTCAACGTATGTTGAAATCAGCTATGGATGACATGGGACTTGACTACTTTGAAGCTGAAGGTGAAGCAGCCTTCTACGGACCAAAATTGGATATCCAGGTGAAGACAGCCCTTGGTAAAGAAGAAACTCTTTCTACTATCCAGCTTGACTTCTTGCTTCCAGAACGCTTCGACCTTAAATACATCGGAGCTGATGGTGAAGAACACCGTCCAGTTATGATTCACCGTGGTGTTATCTCAACTATGGAACGCTTCACAGCTATCTTGATTGAAAACTACAAGGGTGCCTTCCCAACATGGCTTGCACCTCACCAAGTAACTCTTATCCCAGTTTCTAACGAAAAACACGTGGACTACGCTTGGGAAGTAGCTAAGAAACTCCGTGACCGTGGTGTTCGTGCCGATGTGGATGAACGCAATGAAAAAATGCAG
The DNA here is from genome assembly GCF_001811505.1 of Streptococcus sp. HMSC034E03. Classification (GTDB taxonomy): domain Bacteria; phylum Bacillota; class Bacilli; order Lactobacillales; family Streptococcaceae; genus Streptococcus. The sequence goes on along the minus strand of NZ_KV804964.1, from coordinate 47,338 downwards.
TTCAAGATTCGCGCTTCTCAAACACAAAAGATTCCTTACCAATTGATCGTTGGTGACAAGGAAATGGAAGAGAAGGCTGTAAACGTTCGCCGCTATGGTCAAAAAGAAACTGAAACTATGCCGGTAGACGCATTTGTAGAATTGATTCTTTCAGACATAGCCAACAAATCACGAGTTGAAAAATAAACGATAAAACCTGGGATAAAAATTCCAGCTACATAAAAAAGCAACAACTGAAAACGTTGTTGCTTTTTTATGTAGCCTGAGCTATTAGTGATTGGTCAAACTTCCACAAATGTATCCTCATCAACGATCCTTTCTATCCACTAACTTTTGGATATAGGATATCCTCCCAAGATTTGCTTCCTCGAGTTAGATAAGTTGACTATCCTCAGTCCTTGTCTGCCTCAATTTCTTTTACGATGTCATCTTGTGAATCTTTTTCAGAGAGTTTTTGATCGATATACTTGTTAATGGTTTCATAAAATTCCTTGGTCATCTCACTATCTAATTTTGTCGAATTATGGACCTGATTGACTTTCAATTGAATAGATTGAATACCGTAAGAGGCTTGTTTTTGGCGGATTGTTTCTAATTCTTCTTCTGAAATCGGATCTC
>NZ_KV804964.1:46368-46620 GCF_001811505.1 Streptococcus sp. HMSC034E03 | reverse complement strand
ACTTGATTAATGACCGTATGATTGGCGAACTCTTTGCCTACAAACTGTTTAATCCCTTCTTTTCGTGCTTGATCTATCGTCAGAGTGACTGCTGAATAGCTGGCTGGAAGAACCAATAATACAATTAAGGATATCAACCCAATTCTCATTTTAATGTTTAGCTCTTTAAATGAACTTAAAGGAGATTTTCTCATTAAAATTCTAGTTCCAACAATATTGGTTAGCATGATAAAGACACAGTTGATCAAGAAA
>NZ_KV804964.1:43840-46268 GCF_001811505.1 Streptococcus sp. HMSC034E03 | reverse complement strand
AAAAATCGTACATTTCCATTAGCTAAACCATAACCTGCAGTACAGATAGGTGGCATCAGAGCTGTTGCAATAGCTACTCCTGGCACAATATTATTTGCTTCTTTTTTCCTTGAACCAATTACACCTGCTATCCCACCAGCAATAGCAATGAGAACATCCCAAATTGTTGGAGAGGTTCGTGCAATCAACTCGCTACTTGCATAAGATAAGGGAGAAATCCAGAAATACAGAGTCGAGACAAGCAAACTGACTAATACTTGAGTAAATAAAACCTCTAGAGATTGCTTGATTAAACGCGTATCAAAAATAGCTAAACCGAATCCCAGTCCAACAATCGGTGTCATAAGAGGGGAAATCAGCATGGCTCCAATAATGACAGCTGTTGAATTCATATTTAGACCTATAGAGGCAATAAAAATCGCACACATTAAAATTACTGTATCTCTTAATCGAACATGAAGATCATCATATAATTTCTCACGGTATTCCCGTGTTGAATAATTGGCAGTCATTTGTCCTCTCCTCTTTCCTTATTTAAATCGGTATAATAATTAATAATAACAGCTGATAAACAGCCAAAAAATATGAGCCCATAAATCGTCAAGAAGACACTGGTAATCCTTCCAATCAAGGTCACAGCTAGGAGATCCCCGTAGCCGACAGTCGTCGAAGTCACAAAAGCATACCAAAGACCGTCTCCGTAATTTGTGATAGCAGGTTCAACTAGGAAAAGCACGCCTCCTGACCCAAAAACAAAGGTCACAAAACTCAGAGCAAACCGAGTAAAACCCGTAACCTGTATAATATGCCATAACATTTTTAAACGTCTCATTTGTTCTCCTTATTCATACTAGCTCCTGACCGAGCCGTTTTTTCCAATAATCAAAGTGAAGATAGGACATGATCTCCATCAGAGAAAGATAGACAAACTGATAGATCTGATTTAAGCTGATTATCAACTGATATTGTTTGAAAAATGACTGGAAGAAAGACCAGATATGACTGTCTTGAATCAGTCCCTTCTTAACATCAGACAGGATATTAGCTAAAGCTCCCAAGGACTGAAACGGTAAATCCTTGACATTTATATAGATCCGGTCCACCACATCATTCAGACTGGTATCTTGGATGGCATGAAATTCTCCAAAGAGAACTCCTGCCGCTCCAAGAGTAGAAACAAATTCCACCAAATAATTTCTGAGGAAATTTTCTCAACCTTTTCCCATAATGTGTTTAGTGCCATCCATAACGATCCCAACCAGAAAAAGAAAAGAAAACAAGCAAAGAAATTTTGCCGTAAATCCCAAAAAGCTTCAAGACTTGGTGTTGTTGGTTTTTCTAACTCTAAAATCAAGATGGTCATAATAATTGCTAGAACAGCATCTGTCAATACAATTAATCTGTCTTTCTTCATCGGATTGCATCCCCTTTCTTTTTTGTAACATTCTATCTTATCGCATAATATTGGATATTCTTTCATAATCCGACTACAAACAAAAATAAACCAAAAAGTCTGTCCCTATTATGCTATATTTAACTCTAGAAGTATTCATCCATCTAATTAATAAGTATATCATATTTCACAATAAATGAATACTATCAAAGATTCATCCCCTTTCACTTCATCATTTAGTGTTGCTTAGATTTATCAAAAACAACCAAATTTGTATTAATTTCAAGTATCACCTAGTTACAAAAATTTGGGGTGAACAGAAAAAGCATCCCGTATTTTTGATACGAAATGCTTTCAATAAGTTTAAATAAGTTTTAACGTTTACTAAATTGTGATGCTTTACGAGCTTTTTTCAAGCCTGGTTTGGAAAGTATGAATTTCAGTTGGACTAAAAACAGCGTAATATCAAGACTTTTCTCCGCTTTTATAAAAGCGTTTTTCCAATCAAATTCAACTAATTTTATCTAAATGGTGTGGATTTTACCCCCAAAATTACAGAGAATGGAGCTGATAAACACTAAACGTTCACACCATTAGTTAAATGATTTTTTTCATCATTTTTCTTAGATGATAGAACTTCTAATTTATTTCTTATTCAAGCAAAAACAACCTGCTATAAGTAAGAAAGAGGAAGATACAAGAAAAACACGGCGTAAAAACCGATTCAGTTCATTGTCCTCAATCCTTGTCTGCTTCATTTTCTTTTACGAGATCGTTTTGTGAATCTTTTTCAGAGAGTTTTTGATCAATATACTTGTCAATGTTTTCATAAAATTCCTTGGTCGCTTCACTATCTAATGTTGGCGAGTTCTGAACTTGATTCACTTTCAATTGAACAGATTGAATACCGTAAGAGGCTTGTTTTTGGTGGAGTGTTTCTAATTCTTCTTCTGAAATCGGATCTCCAACAACCGTCAAGACTAATTCATTGCTACTTGACTTGTAGACTTGATTAATGACCGTATGATTGGCGAA
>NZ_KV804964.1:42812-43740 GCF_001811505.1 Streptococcus sp. HMSC034E03 | reverse complement strand
ACTTGATTAATGACCGTATGATTGGCGAACTCATTTTCTACAAACTGTTTGATCCCTTCTTTTCGCGCTTGATCCATCGTCAGAGTGACTGCTGAATAGCTGGCTGGAAGGACCAATAATACAATCAAGGATATCAACCCAATTTTCATTTTAATGTTTAGCTCATTAAATGAACTTAAGGGAGATTTTCTCATAAAAATTCTTGTTCCAACAATGTTGATTAGCATGATAAAGACACAGTTGATCAAGAAAAGATAGAGAGCCCCAAATAAAAATCGTACATTTCCATTAGCTAAACCATATCCTGCAGTGCAGATAGGTGGCATCAGAGCTGTTGCAATGGCTACTCCTGGTACGATATTGTTTGCTTCTTTTTTCCTTGAACCAATGAAACCTGCTATCCCACCCGCGATAGCAATGAGAACATCCCAAATGGTTGGAGAGGTTCGTGCAATCAACTCGCTACTTGCATAAGATAAGGGAGAAATCCAGAAATACAGAGTCGAGACAAGCAAACTGACTAATACTTGAGTAAATAAAACCTCTAGAGATTGCTTGATTAAACGCGTATCAAAAATAGCTAAACCGAATCCCAGTCCAACAATCGGTGTCATAAGAGGGGAAATCAGCATGGCTCCAATAATGACAGCTGTTGAATTCATATTTAGACCTATAGAGGCAATAAAAATCGCACACATCAAAATCAATGTATCTCTTAATCGAACATGAAGGTCATCATATAGTTTCTCGCGGAATTCACGTGTTGAATAGTTTCCGGACATTGGTTACTCCTTTTATTTCATATAATCTTGTTTCTGCATGGATGATGGTAGAGAGACATCTGTCCAATCTTACATATTTTTAATTCTCACCTGTCATTCTTTTGAAAATTATCCTTTATACTCAATGAAAATCAAAGAGCAAACTA
>NZ_KV804964.1:0-42712 GCF_001811505.1 Streptococcus sp. HMSC034E03 | reverse complement strand
GTGGTTTGAATTTGATTTTCGAAGAGTATTAAATATCCATCAGTCTATCCTTGATATTATATCAAAAATTTTACAGCCTTTCTCTGAAGAAATCAATTAATTTAAAAGATAGAGAAAAGAAGAAATTTTTGTATCCTTATCCGAATAAGAAGAAGAAAAACGATATCTCCTCTGAAAGTGAATACCGTTTTAATGTTTAAACATGATGAGTTTGTAGCAGCAATCCTAGCTGATATCGCCAACAAATCACGTGTTGTGAAATAAGAGATAAAACCTTGTACAAAATCCCAGCTCTAGAAAAGAGGCTGGGACAAAAGTCCTAGCCTCTCAATTGTCTTTGGATTGTCGAGCAAGACGCAGTGGTTGAGTGGGCTCTACTACGCTGATTTCATCAGCTTTTACAGCCCTACTCAACTGTGCGGAGGTGGGACGACGAAATCGAATTCTAACGAATTAACGATTTCTGTCCCACTCTCTTTTTTGATGTTTCTGTTTTTACATTTGAACAATTTTGCGATAGCTTCTTGAAGTAATCATAAAGATTAGGACATAGACTAAAGCAAAGATACCACAAATGGAAAGAGTTACGCTTAACATCATGGCTGAATCAACAACACCAACGACCTTGAGAATCAGGCTCAACATGTGATAAGCAAAAGCCAGATGAAGGAAGGCAAAGGCCAGAGGTAGGAAGAAAACAGTCAAGACCTGCTTGTTAATGGTTTGCTTGATTTGTTTTTGATCCAAACCAACCTTTTGCAGAATGACAAAGCGTTCACGGTCTTCATAACCTTCTGAAATTTGTTTATAGTAGATAACGAGTACAGTACCTACCATAAAGATGATAGAGAGAAAAATACCGATAAAGAGGACTCCACCAAAGAGAGCGTTCATTTCGACAGTTGACTCACTCGCAATGTTTGCACCGTAAACCATACCATTCTCGTTCTTGAGATTGTGACTGAAATTATTCACATACGCATCGAAATCATCAGATAGCTTTAACTGTTCCTCTTTACTTGCTGTCACATCCATTCCACCATATAGCTGAGTGTATATAGCAGAATCCTGGTATTTATCTAAAAAGTCCTGCAAATTTGAGACAACAAGGTAGTTATAATCTGAGATCAAAAGTACATACTGGTTAGCAACATGGTCTCTGAGGAAATCTTGCTGGATTGCTTCCTTGATAGTATAGTTCTGATTGTTAAGACTGAATGCTTTTTGACCTTTAAGGCCATCGTTCTTAGCGAATAGTCCCACCTCATTATTCGTAAGGTTCAGCTTTTGTCCAGTCATTTTTTCATAATCTTTTTGATCAAAAACCAGGAAGACTGTCTTAGGCATGACATTGTTTTGCCCTTTTTCAAAGGCGGTTAATTTTGTCCCGTCTTGACTAGAAAGGCCGAAACTTGCATAGCTAAGAACATCCTTAGTGCTGATTGTTAGGTTCTTTTCCTTGGCATACTGAGTTAAAAGTTGGTCTAAATCCTCAACTTCTACATTTTGTCCTGAAATTGACATATCGTGAGGATACAGGAGTTTTTTAATATTTTCAGAACCATTGTAGATACTGGTTGCTGCCGACATGGTGACCAAAACCATGGTGGAAAGGATGGCGATAGTCGCTAAACCAACCGCATTTTTCTTCATACGGAAAATGAGGTTAGAAACAGAGATGAGATTGTTAGGTTTGTAGTAATATTTCTTGTTTTTCTTGAGCATTTTCAAGAAAACTGTAATCCCAGCATTGAACAAGAGATAGGTTCCTAAAATGACCAGTATTACAGCTAAAAAGAAGGTAGAAATAGCTAATAGAGCATTTGTTACGCTTTGAGCTAGATAATAGCCACTACCTAAAGAGAGTAGTCCCAAGATTGTCTGAAACACTAGGAAACGGCCCTTCTTCTCACCTTTTGCTTTCTCACGAGATAGTTGGAGAGCATCCATACGGATAATGCGGATAGCATTTAGGAGGACAATGACTAAAAAGATAAGTCCAAATACCAAAAGAATTGAAAGTACTACGGACCATTGGAAGGTTGCGACTAGATCTACCTTCATCTTTGAAAGTTTGAGCAATAAAGCAAAGATGAGATTGTCAAAGAGGGCACCAATCCCAATCCCAGCAGTGACTGTTACTAGCCCAAAAATCAAGAGTTCCTTAAAGGTCATGCTAATCAAATGACGCTTTTCTAGTCCCAACATGCCATATATACCCAGTTCTTTGGAACGGTTTTTCATGACAAAACTATTGGCATAAAGCACGATAATGGCAGATGCAAGTGTCACTACGATGAGACCTAGTTGTAGGGTAAATTGAATAGAAGATCCACCCCGCATTTCTACCATTTTAGGATTAAAAGTTAATGAATAAAATAGATAGCTGATAGTAACTGCAAGGAGAACTGCTAGTGCAAAAGGATAATAGAGTTTGCGGTTTTTGATTAAGTTGGAGATGGCCAACTTATTGGTTAATCGAAACATACTAGTTCACCTCACTTGCCATAACAGTCAAGGTGTCAGAGATTTCTTGGAACATCTGACGATCCGTCTTTTCACCACGGTAGATTTGATTATAGAGAATACCGTCCTTGATGAAAAGAACACGTTTTGCACGGCTAGCTGCTGCTGTTGAGTGGGTCACCATGAGAATGGTTTGCCCTTGCTCGTTGATCTGATCAAAGATATCAAGGAGGGCTGCAGACGATTTGGAGTCTAAGGCACCTGTTGGCTCGTCCGCAAGAAGAATTTCTGGTTCTGTGATGATAGCCCGTGCAACTGCAACTCGTTGTTTTTGCCCTCCAGAGATTTCATAAGGGTACTTCTCCTGCAATTGATTGATGCCAAGATTTTCGGCCGTCACGACCAATTTTTTCATCATTTCTGTAATAGGCTTTCTAGACAATACCAAAGGGAGTAAGATATTGTCTTTGACAGAAAGTGTATCTAATAAATTGAAGTCTTGGAAGACAAAGCCTAACTTTTCGCGACGGAAGCTTGATGCTTCAGAATTTTTTATGGTAGCTGTATCAGTTCCGTTTAGGAAGACCTGCCCACGCGTTGGCTTGTCAAGCATAGCAAGAATATTGAGTAGGGTCGATTTACCAGATCCAGACTCACCCATGATAGCGACGTAGTCGCCTTTTTCAACGGTAAAGTGAATATCTTTCAGGGCTTCTACTTGGTTGCCTTGAAAGCGAGTTTTATAAATCTTTTGAACGTGTTTTACATCTAATAGTGTCATTTTAACTTCTCCTTTTTAATATCCCATTAATTGAAACTGAGCTTGCATCATTTCGATGCCGATTTGAACTCGCTCGATATCCTTTGGACTCGGCTTACTTGTTTGTTTCTTTTGTAAAATTGTTTTCATGGTTCCTCTCCTTTTTCTTTATGCTCTAAGTTTACTCCAAAAAAAGATGGCTTGCCATAACATAACCTTACAAAAGAGGCCTTTAATCTTACATTTTTGTAAGATTACATTTTTTATCTAATTGAAGCCTTTTTTCTCACCATATCAAGGTCTAAAGAAGAGCTTGAAAGGTTTCTTCCAAGCTCTTCACAATTCTTTTCATTCAATCAGTAAATTCACTTCAGAGAACTTAATCCTCACCGTTGTTCCTTGCCCAAGTTCGGATTCTATTTGAATCTGATGTCCTAATTCTTGGCTGATTTTCTGGGTTAGATAGAGCCCAAGTCCAGATGACTGCTGGGTCATTCGACCATTATATCCTGAAAATCCACGTTCAAAGACTCGCAACCGATCACTGTTTTTGATACCAATCCCAGTATCTTTGATACAAAGGTCTGAACCTTCCATGTAGATTTCAACCCCACCTTCATTTGTGTACTTGAGGCTATTTGACAGGATTTGTTCAATGACTACCAACAGCCATTTTTTATCCGTCACAATCCTTCTGTCCAAGTCATGCAGATTAATACTTAGAGATTTCTGGATAAAGAAAATGGCATATTTGCGAATGACTTCCTTGACCAGATCTTCTATATTTTCTTTTTTCAACACCAAATCATCATGGAAGCTTTCTAAGCGCAGATATTGGAGTACGAGGTTGGTATAGGAATCAATCTTAAAAATTTCCTGCTCCAACTGTTGTTTCAGTTGGCGATCTGCCACCTCACTTACAAGGAGTTTACTGGCTGCAATTGGTGTTTTTATCTGATGAACCCAGAGTGTATAGTAGTCCACCAAATCATTATAGCGGTTTTCAGCATCTGATTTCTTTTGATAGAGTTCAGATTCGCTTTTCTCTAATTTTTCAGTTAGAAGGACTTCCATTGGTGACTTAGCTTTTCTTTCGCCATAGAGCAATTCCTTACGATAACGTTGCAATTCTATCAAGAAATCAAATACCAAAAACAAAAATGTCAAAAATGTAGATAGAAAGAAGAAATAGTTAAAGTAGGGCCCTTGCTTATCAAACAAGATTTCAAATAGAAAAAGCAAACCTGTTAGCGATAGAATAAAAGCAAAAAACGGCTACGCGAACGGATATAAGCTAGAAAAAAACTTTTAAGTTCAAGCATGTTTCAATCCATACCCTATCCCTTTCTTAGTTTCGATAAAACCAATCAAACCTTCTTCCTCCAGTTTCTTGCGCAAGCGAGCGACATTAACAGATAAGGTATTGTCGTCGATAAAAAAGTCACTGTTCCAGAGTTCCCGCATCAAGTCGTCACGCGCTACGATATTTCCTGCATGCTCAAATAAAACTCGTAAAATCTGAAATTCATTCTTTGTTAAACTGATAGCTTTGCCATTGACATGCACATCCATAGACTTGGTATTGAGGATAACTCCTGCATATTCTAAAAGACTCTCATCCCTTCCAAACTCATAAGAGCGGCGCAACAAACCCTGTACCTTAGCTAAAAGGACCTGCTGGTCAAAAGGCTTGGTCACAAAATCGTCTGCTCCCATATTAATAGCCATCACGATGTCCATAGCCTGGTCTCTTGAAGACAAAAACATAATAGGAACTTTGGAAATCTTGCGAATCTCCTGGCACCAGTGATAACCATTAAAGAGAGGCAATCCAATATCCATGAGAACCAGATGAGGCTCAGATTGAACAAATAGCGTCAGAACTTCCATAAAGTCTTCTACCATGACTACTTCAAAACCCCATTCGGAAAGCATTTTCCCAACTTGCTGACGGATTACTGGATCATCTTCTACTAGTAAAATCTTATGCATCTGCTCCTCCTTTTTTTATATTATAGCAAAATTCTTCTGACTACTAGCGAAATTGATGTAAATCTGATATGATAAAAGTTAAGAAAGGAATTCTCATGGCCAATATTTTTGACTACCTAACTGACGTTCAATACGATTCTTTTTATGATCTTCCCTTAAATGAACTGGATATACTTGCTCTGACTGAGTTGACCTATCTTTCTTTTGATAACCTATTGGACCAGCCTGTCAATCGTTTAAGCGATGTTGCAACACGTGTCCCTCGAGAAAGTACCATGTTGACCAATAAAGAACGACTTCAGCTCCTCAATCAGTTATCCCAACACAAACGTTTTAAAAATAGCAAACTTTCTAATTTTGTCAACGAGGTCGACACAGAACTTCAAAAGCAGTTCGCTGCTATGACCTATCGTCTGAACCTAGATACTTATCTGATTGTCTTTCGTGGCACAGACGACAGTATTATTGGCTGGAAGGAAGATTTCCATATGACCTACATGAAGGAAATCCCTGCCCAAAAGGATGCTCTTGAATACTTGGAAGATTTCTTTACCCAACATCCAAAACAAAACGTCATGCTTGCTGGACATTCTAAAGGTGGGAATCTAGCCATCTATGCCGCTAGTCAAATCCAACCTGAATTGCAGGAAAAGATATCTGCGATTTATACCTACGATGCCCCTGGTTTGCAGGCTCATCTGACTGAAACCACTGGTTATCAAGATGTTATTCCAAAAATTCGCCGCTATGTCCCACAGGGATCTGTTATTGGCATGATGCTAGAAGTCCCTGATACACCTATCGTCGTCAAGTCTACAGCTCTCGGAGGAATCGCTCAACACAGTACCTTTAGTTGGCTGACAGAGGGACACCACTTTGTCCAACTAGAGGCCATCAGTAGCGAAAGTCTCCAAATCAAAGACACTCTTAAAAAATGGGTGGACAGTGTTCCCGATGAAGAACTGGAACTCTACTTTGATCTCTTTTTCGGAACCATCCTAGAATCTGGAATCAGCTCCATTAATGAACTGTCTTCTAAAAATGCTATTGACCATGTTCGACAACTTGTTTCTCAAGCTCAGACTCTAGAGCCTGAGCAAGTTGAAATCTTAAAAAATCTGACACAACTCCTACTAGATGCTCGTTTCCATGCCTGGAAAAATCATTTTTAATCAATAACAAGGTCTCTTCTCTGAAGGGACTTTCTTCTTGATTCCTTATTTTATTCTTCTGTGTTATACTAGTAGGAGTAAATTCTTTGAAAGAGGAAACCTATGAAAATCCATAAAACTGTGAATCCTGTTGCTTATGAAAATACTTATTATCTCGAAGGGGAGCAACACCTGATTGTAGTCGATCCTGGTAGCCATTGGGAGGCCATTCGCAAGACTATCGAGAACATTAACAAACCAGTCTGTGCCATTCTTCTGACCCACACTCACTACGACCATATTATGAGTCTTGACTTGGTCAGAGATACTTATGGAAATCCTCCAGTCTATGTGGCAGAAAGTGAAGCTAGCTGGCTCTATACTCCTGTTGACAACCTTTCAGGACTCCCTCGACACGATGATATGGCGGATGTCATCTGCAAACCAGCTGAACACGCTTATGTCTTTCATGAAGAATACCAGATTGAAGAATTCCGCTTTACAGTCTTACCAACGCCAGGCCACTCTATCGGTGGAGTTTCATTGGTTTTCCCAGATGGACACTTGGTCTTAACGGGAGATGCCCTTTTCCGAGAAACCATTGGTCGGACAGATTTGCCAACTGGTAGTATGGAACAACTCCTTCATAGTATCCAAACACAGCTCTTTACCCTTCCTAACTACGATGTCTATCCAGGACATGGTCCAGCTACGACTATCGCGCACGAAAAAACCTTCAATCCATTTTTCTAGCAAGAGAAAAACCAAGGACAATCATCCTTGGTTTTTTGATTACCAAATAATCACACGGTCTTCTGGTGAACGCCACATACCGTCGCCTTCTTTGACATCATAGGTCGTAAAGAAGTCATCAAAGTTTGGCACTTGGACGTTGACACGGAGTTTAGCTGGAGCGTGTACGTCGACGCTAGCCATGAGTTTCATCAACTCTGGGCGACCTTTCATACGCCAGATACGAGCAAAGTTATGGAAGAACTCTTCAGCTGAGAAATCTGGTTCTCTCTTGGCAGCTTCTAGCGCTGCAGCGATTCCTCCAAGGTCCGCAACGTTTTCGGATACAGTTAGTTTTCCGTTGATCCTTGCACCGTAAGATTCTTGACCATCAAACTGGTCGATAACCTTCTGCGTTTTTTCTTTAAAGGCAGCATAGTCGTTCTCTGTCCACCAGTCCTTGAGGCTACCATTTTCATCAAAGGAAGCCCCATTTGTATCAAAGGCATGAGAAATTTCATGGGCGATAACCGCTCCGATACCACCATAGTTGGCAGAAGATGACTGATGCAAATCATAGAATGGAGCCTGTAAGATAGCAGCAGGGAAGACAATCAAGTTCTTTTGTGGATTGTAGTAGGCATTGACCATATGAGCAGGCATTCCCCACTCCTTATAGTCAACTGGCTGGTTCCACTTGCTCCAGCTGTGCTTGATTTCCACACGCGCAAAGGCAAGAGCATTCTCAAAGAGGCTAGAAGATTCATCCACTACCTTGTCCTTATAGCGAGCTGGTAGCTCTTCTGGATAACCAATATAAGGCTTGATAACATTGAGTTTGACGATAGCTTTTTCTCGTGTTTCAGGAGTCAGCCAGTCATTCTTAGCTAAGCGTTCCTTATATACGTCAATCATGGTCGCTACTTTTTTCTCTACATCCGCCTTAGCTTCAGGAGAGAATTTTTCGTGGGCATACCAAAGTCCAAGGGCTTGTTTGAATGGTCCTTGCGCTAAGTGGTAAGCAGCCTTGCGTTTATCTTGGGCTTCTGGAACACCTGAAAGAGCACGACCATAAGCACCTGACAAGATACGAATCTCATCTGTCAAATAGCTCGTTGAAAGATTGACCACACTCAAGATCAAGCTTGCCTTGAGCAAAGGCCAAGCTTCTTCACTATAGAATTGCTCTGCTGCTTGCCAGAAACGTTCTTCATCTACAATGACCTTATCAGGTACTTGACCAAGAACAGCTTGGAAAAAGTCATCCAATGGAAGGGCAGGAGCAAACTTTTTGAAATCGTCATAAGAATATGGATGATAAAGTTTAGCATATTCTGAACTTTCTTCGTTAGAGAGGACCACAGCTGCGATACGGCGGTCCAATTCCAAACGTTTCTCTAAAAGATCTTCGATTTCTTCATCTGAAAAGTTATAGGCTTTGAGGAGATTAGAAGTACTTTCTTTCCAAAGGTTCAACAATTCCTCACGCTGTGGATGGTCTTCCGCATAGTAGGTTGTGTCAGGTAAGATTGTTCCTGGAGCACTAGCCCAAAGAACATTGGTTCTAGCATCCATAAAGTCTGGTGATACTCCAAATGGAAGGAAGTTTGGTTTACCAGCTAATTCGAATGCAGCTAGTTTACTTGCGAAATCCGCAAAACTTTCCAAATCTTGATATTCATTCAGTAAAGGGAGGACTGGTTTGATTCCATCTGCTTCTCGTTTGTCAAAATCTCTGACCATACTATGGTACTTAACAAAATTTGCTAATATGGCATCTTCAGGAACATCTTCTCCAGCCAACCACTTGTCAGTTGTTGTTAGCATCAACTCTTCAATTTCTTCGTCAAGGTCGATAAAACCACCTGTTCGTGATTTGTCAGCTGGAATGACGGCAGTCTTTTCCCATTCACCATTTATAGCATCATAAAAATCATCTTGATAACGTGTCATTTTATTCTCTCTTTCCTATTTTAACTTATTCCTAGCTTAGCAAAAATCCCTGGGGAATGCAATTAAAAATGCCGTCTTCTTCTGATTGTTTTCTAGTTAATATTTTAAATATTTACAAAAATTAACTTGACTTAATTTTTATTTTAAGGTATATTAAAAGATAGGAGGAATATAACTGTATGATACGTATCGAAAACCTCAGTGTCTCCTACAAAGAAACGTTGGCACTAAAGGATATTTCACTAGTGCTCCAAGGACCAACGATTACCGGAATTATTGGCCCAAACGGCGCTGGGAAATCAACATTATTAAAAGGTATGCTGGGAATTATCCCACATCAAGGTCAGGCATTTCTCGATGACAAGGAAGTTAAAAAATCCTTACATCGAATCGCCTATGTCGAACAAAAAATCAATATCGACTACAACTTTCCCATCAAGGTCAAGGAATGCGTCTCGTTAGGACTGTTTCCCTCTATTCCTCTCTTTCGAAGTTTAAATGCTAAACATTGGAAGAAAGTGCAAGAGGCCCTTGAAATCGTCGACCTAGCTGACTACGCTGAACGGCAAATCAGTCAACTCTCTGGAGGTCAATTCCAGCGGGTCTTGATTGCCAGATGTTTGGTGCAGGAAGCCGACTATATCCTCTTGGATGAACCCTTTGTTGGGATTGACTCAGTCAGTGAGGAAATCATCATGAATACGCTGAGAGATCTGAAAAAAGCTGGGAAGACGGTTCTCATCGTCCACCACGACCTCAGCAAGGTTCCCCACTACTTCGATCAAGTCTTGCTTGTCAATCGAGAAGTGATTGCCTTTGGTCCGACCAAAGAAACTTTTACCGAAGCCAATCTAAAAGAAGCTTACGGTAATCGACTCTTTTTCAATGGAGGTGACCTATGATTGCAGAATTTATCGATGGATTGCAAAAATTCCATTTCCTACAAAATGCCTTGATAACAGCTATTGTCGTCGGGGTCGTAGCTGGAGCTGTGGGATGTTTCATCATTCTACGCGGGATGTCACTCATGGGAGATGCCATTTCACATGCTGTCTTGCCAGGTGTAGCCCTCTCCTTCATCTTGGGCCTTGACTTCTTTATCGGAGCCATTGTCTTTGGATTGCTAGCTGCCATCATCATTACCTACATCAAGGGGAACTCGATTATCAAAAGCGATACCGCCATCGGCATTACCTTTTCTTCTTTCTTAGCCCTCGGTATCATCTTGATTAGTGTCGCTAAAAGTTCAACTGACCTTTTCCATATCCTTTTTGGTAATATCCTAGCCGTCCAAGATACGGATATGTTTATTACTATGGGTGTAGGGGTAGCCATTCTCTTGTTAATCTGGATTTTCTTCAAGCAACTCTTGATCACTTCCTTTGATGAACTCTTGGCTAAGGCCATGGGAATGCCTGTCAATTTCTATCACTACTTACTCATGGTACTCCTAACTCTGGTGTCTGTGACAGCTATGCAAAGTGTCGGAACTATCCTGATTGTAGCCATGCTGATTACCCCAGCAGCAACTGCTTATCTCTATGCTAATAGCCTGAAAAGTATGATTTTCCTTTCCTCAACCTTTGGAGCTACAGCTTCAGTTTTGGGACTCTTTATCGGCTATAGCTTTAACGTTGCGGCAGGTTCTAGTATCGTGCTTACAGCCGCTAGTTTCTTTCTTATTAGCTTCTTTATCGCTCCAAAACAACGATATTTGAAACTGAAAAATAAACATTTGTTAAAATAAGGGGCAAAACCCCAATAAATTGGAGGATCTAATGAAAAAATTAGGTACATTGCTGATTCTCTTTCTTTCCGTCATTGCTCTTGTAGCATGTTCTACTGGAAAGAAAGATGCAGCTTCTGGTCAAAAACTAAAAGTTGTTGCTACAAACTCAATCATCGCTGATATTACTAAAAATATTGCTGGTGATAAGATTGATCTTCACAGTATCGTTCCTGTTGGTCAAGACCCACACGAATACGAACCACTTCCTGAAGATGTCAAGAAAACTTCTCAAGCTGATTTGATTTTCTACAACGGTATCAACCTTGAAACTGGTGGCAATGCTTGGTTTACAAAATTGGTAGAAAATGCTAAGAAAACTGAAAACAAAGACTACTTTGCAGTCAGCGAAGGCGTTGATGTTATCTACCTTGAAGGTCAAAACGAAAAAGGCAAAGAAGACCCACACGCTTGGCTTAACCTTGAAAACGGTATGATCTTTGCTAAAAACATCGCAAAACAATTGAGCGCTAAAGACCCTAGCAACAAGGAATTCTACGAAAAAAATCTCAAAGAATATACTGATAAGCTAGACAAACTTGACAAGGAAGCTAAAGAGAAATTTAACAACATCCCTGCTGAGAAAAAATTGATCGTAACCAGCGAAGGATGTTTCAAATACTTCTCTAAAGCCTACGGTGTCCCAAGTGCCTATATCTGGGAAATCAATACTGAAGAAGAAGGAACTCCTGACCAAATCAAGACCTTGGTTGAAAAACTTCGCCAAACAAAAACTCCTTCCCTCTTTGTAGAATCAAGTGTGGATGACCGTCCAATGAAGACCGTTTCACAAGACACAAACATCCCAATCTACGCTCAAATCTTTACTGACTCTATCGCAGAACAAGGTAAAGAAGGCGATAGCTACTACAACATGATGAAATACAACCTTGACAAGATTGCTGAAGGTTTGGCAAAATAAACATTTAAAAAACGTCGTTCTCACGGAATTGGCGTTTTTTTGATTCAAATTCCGGTCAAATTATTGGAAGAGTCTGAACATTTAATGTAAAATGAAAGAAAAAAGATTGGAGTAGCTTATGACTACATTCCTTGGAAACCCTGTTACTTTTACGGGAAAACAACTACAAGTAGGAGACAAGGCACTTGATTTCTCTCTCACAACGACTGACCTCTCTAAAAAAACACTAGCTGATTTTGAAGGCAAGAAAAAGATTTTGAGTGTCATTCCTTCTATCGACACTGGTATCTGCTCACTTCAGACTCGTCGCTTTAACCAAGAATTGGCTAGCTTAGACAACACTGTTGTCTTAACGGTGTCTATGGACCTCCCCTTCGCTCAAAAACGCTGGTGTGGTGCTGAAGGAATTGAGAATGCCATCATGCTCTCAGACTACTATGACCATTCCTTTGGACGCGATTATGCCCTCTTAATCAATGAATGGCATCTGCTTGCACGCGCAGTTTTTGTTCTCGATGCTGATAATACCATCCGCTACGTCGAATACGTGGATAATATCAACAGCGAGCCAAACTTTGAAGCAGCCATTGAAGCAGCAAAGTCGCTTGACTAAAAGAAAGCCCACTTGTAACAAGACAGAAAGCTAGAGAAATCTAGCTTTTTTTGGTATACTAGATGGAGATAATAAACAAGGAAATACGAATGACACCAAATAAAGAAGATTACTTAAAATGTATTTATGAGATTGGCATGGAAGTTCCTAAGATTACCAACAAGGAAATCGCTGCTCGGATGCAGGTATCACCTCCTGCGGTAACTGAGATGATCAAGCGCATGCAATCCGAAAATCTTATATTAAAGAATAAAGAAAATGGCTATATACTAACGGATATTGGCTTAAAGCTGGTCTCTGAGCTTTATCGTAAGCATCGACTGATAGAGGTCTTTCTAGTTCACCATCTAGACTATACCAGCAACCAGATTCACGATGAGGCTGAGGTATTAGAGCATACAGTTTCAGATCTTTTTGTGGAGAGACTGGAGAGTATGTTAGGCTTTCCAAAGACCTGTCCCCATGGAGGAACCATTCCTGCTAAGGGTGAGCTTCTAGTTGAGGTTAATAACCTGCCACTTTCTGATATCAAAGAAGTAGGAAACTACCTTCTGACAAGAGTTCATGACAGCTTTGAAATCCTCCAATATTTGGATAAACATGCCATCCATATTGGAGACCAACTCCATGTCAAGCAGTTCGATGGCTTCTCTAATACCTTTACCCTGATTCACAATAATGAAGAACTTCAAGTCAGCCTCGAAATCGCTAAACAACTCTATGTTGAAAAAATGAACTAAAGTCTTTATCAGCAAAAAACCAAGCCCGCTAGCTTGGTTTTTCTTATCTATTTTTGGTGTCAAGGATGATGGTTACAGGACCATCATTGACCAGTTCCACCTGCATATCTGCTCCGAAAATACCTGTTTTCACAGGAACTTCCTTGGCTAGTTCTCGGTTAAAATCTTGATAGAAGGCCTCAGCCATATCCGGTTTAGCTGCACCTGTAAAAGCTGGGCGATTCCCTTTTTTGGTATCGGCAAAAAGAGTGAATTGAGAGATGGAGAGTATTTCTCCTTGGATATCCTTGACTGATAAATTCATCTTGCCTTCGGTATCTGAAAAGATACGCATATTGACAAGTTTTCTCACTGCATAATCCAAATCTTCTTTTTGATCCTCAGGGCCAACACCAACTAGGAGTAATAATCCCTGCTGGATTTGTCCATATACCTGACCTTCAATGCTAACTTGGGCTTTTTTGACCCTCTGAATAATGATTTTCATAATAGCCTTTCTAGATCTATCGCTCCAACTTAACCATTGGTCCGTTTAACAGAGTAGACTTCTGGTACACTCTTAATCTTATCAACTACCGTTGTCAGAGTTGAAAGGTTAGAAATCCCAAAGGAGACATGGATATTGGCAAATTTCATATCTTTGGTAGGTTGGGCATTGACCGTTGAGATGTTTTTAGTTGTATTTGACAAGACCTGTAAAACATCGTTCAAAAGTCCAGTACGATTGAGACCGTAAATATCGATATGAGCCATATATTCCTTGCTTGAGAATTGATCTTCCCACTCAACATCTAATAGACGTTGCTCGTAGTTTTCCTGCGAACGAAGATTCATACAGTCAACACGGTGGATAGCAACACCACGACCTTTGGTAATATAACCAACGATATCATCACCAGGAACAGGGTTACAACATTTGGCAATCCGGACCAAGAGCCCAGAAGCACCTTGGATGACAACTCCACCCTCATGCTTCACCTTAAGCGTGTCCTTGTTCTCTACTTTGACTTCGCCACCCTTGACCAGTTCTTCTGCTTCTGCCTTAGCCTTGGCGCGTTCTTCCTCACGGCGCTCTTTTTCAGTTAAACGGTTAAAGACTGTGATGGCTCCAATTTCCCCAAAACCAATAGCCGCAAAGAGAGCTTCCTCAGTCTTGTAGCTAGTTTTTTGGAGGACTTCATCCATATGACGCTTGTCCATGAATTTATTAGCCACATAGCCATTCTCCTGGAATTGACTCATCAGCATTTCACGGCCCTTGTTGATGGACAATTCTTTGTCTTGGTTCTTAAAGAACTGACGAATCTTGTTCCGAGCTTTGCTGGTCTTGACCATGGTAAGCCAGTCACGGCTTGGCCCAAAGGAATTTGGATTGGTGATGATTTCAACCTGGTCACCCGTTTTTAGCTTGGTAGTCAAGGGAACCATACGACCATTAACCTTGGCACCAGTTGCTTTTTCACCGATTTTGGTATGAATCTCATAGGCAAAGTCAATCGGTCCAGAATCCTTTGGAAGAGAGCGAACGGCTCCGTCTGGAGTAAAGACGTAGATTTCTTCTGCTAGGTAATTCTCTTTAACCGTCTCTACGAAATCCTTGGCATCATCGGACTGGTCTTGAAGCTCCATCATCTCCTTGATCCAGTTCATACCGATAGCAGATTCCTTGCCATTAACCTGCCCCTTGATACCTTTTTTATAGGCCCAGTGAGCAGCAACACCGTACTCAGCAACCTCATGCATTTCCTTGGTTCGAATCTGGAATTCAATAGGTCCCTTTGGCCCATAAACAGTTGTATGGATGGACTGGTAACCATTGGCCTTACGGTTGGCAATGTAGTCCTTAAAGCGTCCAGGCATTGGTTTCCAAAGCTCATGGACATATCCCAACATAGCATAGACATCACTCTGAGTGTCTAGGATACAACGAATAGCAATCAGGTCGTAGATCTCTTCAAAGCGCTTCTTCTTATCCTGCATCTTACGATAAATCGAATAGATATGCTTGGGACGACCATAGATTTTTCCTGTAAGGTGACGTTCTGATGAATATTCCTCAAGTTTTGTCACAACCTCATCTACCAAGGCTTCACGTTCTTGACGTTTTTCCTTCATCATGTGACTAATCTTGTAAAACTCAGTTGGATTTAAATAACGGAAGGATAGGTCTTCTAGTTCCCACTTAACACTTGAAATCCCCAAACGATGGGCAAGCGGAGCATAGATTTCCATGGTTTCTCTGGAAATTCGTTCCTGCTTATCTTTACGAAGGTGATTAAGGGTTCTCATGTTATGCAATCGGTCAGACAGTTTGACCAAGATAACACGGATATCCTCTGACATAGCCATGAGCATCTTGCGGTGGTTTTCAGCTAGCTGCTCCTCGATAGACTTGTACTCAACTTTCCCTAATTTGGTAACCCCATCCACGATAATGCGAACATCGTGACCAAACTCTCTCTCTAAATCATCCAAGGTCGTTTCCGTATC
This sequence comes from Streptococcus sp. HMSC034E03, assembly GCF_001811505.1. GTDB lineage: Bacteria > Bacillota > Bacilli > Lactobacillales > Streptococcaceae > Streptococcus. Next base: position 27,107 of record NZ_KV804964.1, on the reverse strand, counting down.
TTCAACCACGTCATGCAAAAAACCACAGGCAACAGTGACAGCGTCTAGCTTGAGCTTAGCCAAAATACCTGCCACCTGAATAGGATGGATAATGTAGGGTTCGCCAGATTTACGATATTGACCACTATGGCATTCTACAGCGTAAACCAAGGCTTTATGTACAAAAGCCACATCTTCTTTCGATAAATATTTCTGTGTTAAAGCGACGACTTCATCGCCTGAATAAATTACTTCTTTGGGCATGCATACTCTCCAGTTCTTCCTACCATTTTAACACTTTTTTGACAATATGAAAACTAGAAAAGCCTAGTTCTGTAAGAGTTTGCTTATCTTAGCAAAAAAGCACTACTAGAAAACTCTAGCAGTGCTAACACATTTAAAATCTATCTTAGTAAACTGTTTTTTCAGTTTCTACGTCAAAGAAGTGTGCTTTGTTTAGGTCAAATCCAAGTTCAACTGTTGCACCTGCTTGCAAGTAGTCACGAGCGTCAACTTTTGCAACGAATTCATCTTTACCAACTTGGCAGTATAGGTGAGATTCTGAACCAAGCAACTCTGATACAGAGATCGTTGCTTTCACAACTGATTCTGGGAATGTTTCAAGGAAAGCAGGTTCTGCATTTACGTCTTCTGGACGGATACCGAAGATCAATTCTTTACCTTCGTAGCCTTTTTCACGAAGAACTTTCAAAGCACCTTCTGGAACTTTCAAGTTAAAGCCGTCAGCAACGATGTGGTCGCCGTTCAATTTAACGTTGATGAAGTTCATAGCTGGGCTTCCGATAAATCCTGCTACGAATTTGTTAACTGGGTTTTTGTAAACTTCTTGAGGAGTACCGATTTGTTCAACACGTCCGATAGTACCTGTTCCAGCAGGGTTCTTAGTTGCTGACATGATAACGATACGGTCTGCAAGTGTCATTGCTTCTGTTTGGTCGTGAGTTACGTAGATAGTTGTAGCTCCGATACGACGGTGGATTTTAGCGATTTCAGCACGCATGGATACACGAAGTTTTGCATCCAAGTTTGACAAAGGTTCGTCCATCAAGAATACTTTAGCGTCACGGACAATGGCACGTCCCATAGCAACACGTTGACGTTGACCACCAGAAAGGTCAGCTGGTTTACGATCCAAGAATTCTTTCAAACCAAGAATTTCAGCTGCTTCTTGTACACGTTTGTCAATGTCTTCTTTGCTGTATTTACGCAATTTCAAACCGAAGGCCATGTTATCGTATACAGTCATGTGTGGGTAAAGAGCGTAGTTTTGGAATACCATGGCAATGTCACGGTCTTTTGGAGCCACGTCGTTGACAACCACGCCATCGATAGATGCAGTACCTTCTGTGATGTCTTCAAGACCTGCAATCATACGAAGAGTAGTTGATTTACCACATCCTGAAGGTCCTACGAAAACGATAAATTCTTTATCTTTGATGTTCAAGTTGAAATCTTCAACTGAATAGTGTTCGCTATTTGGATATTTTTTGTAAATATTTTTAAGATTTAATTCTACCATTTCGGTGAACTCCTTTTGTCATTTGATAGTTTTATTATAGATGAAAACGCTTTACATTTCTATGGCAAGGTGACCAAAAAAATAAAAAAGTTCTGTGCAACTTGCACAAAACTTTAGATTATATCTGGTAAAATCAACTGATAACACAAGGTGAGGTCAGTCAATTCTTTCAACTGAAGACCGGTCAATTCTTCCCATTTATCAATCTTATATTGGAGAGAATTACGGTGCAAATACAACTGCTGAGCTGTTTTTGTCAAGACTGCACTGTTTTCCCACATTGAAAGGACGATTTCCTGAATCTGATCTTGATCTAGAATTTGCTGACGGAGATAGTCCTTGATAAGTCTAAGATCAACCTGTCTTTCTCCCAAACTCCAAAGATAAAGTTGAGAAAAAGTATGAACTCCTTGATGACCTTGACGCCACCAAGTCTTAAAGAGCTCACGCTCTGCCTTAATCAAGGCCGCTAAGGTTTGGTGGGCATTCTGAGCCCAGACCTGTCCCAGCATGATTGATAGACGAACTCCAAAGTCATACTCTACCGCTTCGATAGTGTCTGTTAGGATAGAACGAACTGACGAGTACTTATCCTGTTGAAGAACAAAAATGTAATCTTGGGCTCCCACCTGAAGAACTGTTTGACAATTTGGAAAGAGGGTTCCCATCATCTCTAACCAAGACGTTAAATTTTCCTGTTGGAAATAGGATAGGTGACAATAGACAAGTTGCAACTTTTTAAAGTTTTGCGGTGCCTGTCCCTTACCTTCGATCAGATAAGTATACCAGGGATTCAGGGAAATGGTTTGCTCCTGTTTGGTTAAGAGAGCCACCAGTTGTTTTTCACGCTCGCTAAGACTAGCTTCCTCAAGCAAAAGCCACTGATAATTTGACAGAGGTAGGCTTAGATAACCCTCTTTATCAACTGGCTGATCTAAGATTTTACCGTCAGGAAACCAATCTAGTAGTTCTTTTGCAATCATGGGCTATTCCTCCACTTTTTGGATGCACCAAGAGATCAAAGCTTCTAATCGCTCCATATTTTCAGTCATATGGAGATAGCCCATGACCGCTTCAAAACCTGTAGACATACGGTAGGTAACAACATCTGCGTTCTTTGCCTTGGTATGGCTATTGGTGTTACGGCCCCGTTTATAAATTTCTTCTTCTTTTTCCGTTAGGACTTTTTCTTCTAACATAAGGGAAATCAAGCGTGCCTGAGCCTTGGCCGACACATACTTGGTTGCCTCTTGGTGGAGTTTATTGGGCTTGGTCATGCCTTTGAGAATGAGATGGCGACGAATATACATAGAGTAAACCGCATCTCCTTCAAAGGCTAGAGCAATCCCGTTAATGAGATTGACATCAATCACGTGTCCACCTCACTCCATCCTTAGTGTCAAGGAGCTTAATTCCTTGAGCAGCTAGTTGGTCACGGATTTGGTCTGCTGTCGCAAAGTCACGATTGGCACGCGCTTCTTGACGTCTTTGAATCAAGACTTCAATCTCTGCATCCAAAACTTCCTCAATAAAGACGATTCCAAAGACTTCTAACATAGCCGCAAGAGTTTCCTTAACGGCTGCATCATAGTTACCTGAATTGATCCATTTGGCCATTTCAAAGACAACTGTAATACCATTAGCTGTATTGAAATCCTCATCCATAGCAGCTACAAACTTATCTTTAAAAGCTTGCAATTCTTGAGCATCTACATCTCCAGTAAATGGTTGCTCGTAAGTGTTCTTCAAATACTTGAGATTGGTTTCGGCATCGCGCACTGCTTTTTCTGTAAAGTTGATAGGTTTGCGGTAGTGTTGAGTCGCAAAGAAGAAACGTAGCACCTGCCCATCGATCATTTTGAGGGCATCGTGTACTGTAATGAAGTTCCCCAAAGACTTAGACATCTTGACATTGTCGATATTGACAAAACCATTGTGCATCCAGTAATTGGCGAAGGTCTTACCTGTCTTGGCTTCTGACTGGGCAATTTCGTTGGTGTGGTGTGGAAACTCAAGATCAGCACCACCACCGTGAATATCGATGGTATCGCCCAAAATCTCAGTTGACATAACCGAACACTCGATATGCCAGCCTGGACGACCTGGTCCCCAAGGACTGTCCCAAGAAATCTCACCTGGTTTGGCAGCTTTCCAAAGGGCAAAGTCTACAGGATTTTCCTTGCGAGCCGTTTCCTCATCTGTGCGACCTGAAGCACCTAGCTCCAAGTCTTCTAGTGTTTTATTAGCTAACTTAGCATAGTTGTGGGATTTTTCTACACGGAAATAGACATCCCCTTTACTCTCATAGGCAAAGCCTTTTTCAATCAGGTCTTCCACAAAGCGGATGATGTCAGCCATAAACTCGACTACACGAGGATGACGAGTCGCAGGCTTGACACCCAAAGCTGTCACATCCTCACGAAAGGCAGCGATATACTTGTCCGCTACTTCCTGAGGTGTGATGCCTTCTTCCTTGGCACGGTTGATAATCTTATCATCCACATCCGTAAAATTGGAAATATAGGCAACCTCATAACCACGGTACTCAAAGTAGCGACGAATGGTATCGAACGCTACTGTCGAGCGAGCATTCCCTACGTGGATATAGTTATAAACTGTCGGCCCACATACATACATTTTAACCTTGCCGTCCTCGATTGGGACAAATTCTCGCAAATTACGAGACATGGTGTCGTAAATTTTAATCATAAAATAATAGTCAGGAAAGCTAAAAATCATAAACAGATATTTTCATAACTAACTGTTCAACTAAATTTTAGTCCGATTGCCTGTCACAAATCGGATTTCCTTGCTCCTTTCTAAACATAAAAGAAGAATGAAGTAAAAATATGAAGGGAGTCACTACGGAAGTTTTATTGCTATCTTTTCCGTTAGGCTCCCTTCCTTTCTTGTTTCGAATTTATCGTAAAGACTAGTCTAAACTAACTCTCGAGCAATGACTAGGGCAATCTCAAAGAAAGTCATAGCATCCGCTTTTCTATCCTCGCGTCTAGCATCCCATTCGTGATTGTGATGATCAACATAGTCAGCTGTGTAGAAAAATTGATAGACATTGGCTTGGCGATATTGGGCCCAGGCCATGATAGCTGAAGCTTCCATATCTACAACTCTAGCTCCTGCTGCTAGTCTTCGTTTGACCTTAGCAGCTGTCTCACGATAGAAGGCATCTGTGGTCCAAGACTTGGTTCGAATATGCTCAATACCAGCTTTATCCAAGGCTTTTTCCATAGTTAAGAGTAGAGATCGCTCATAAGCTATTTCATCACTTGCTGGAGCATAGTGATAACTAGTACCTTCATCACGTAAAGCCGAGCTTGGTAGGATAATCTTATCTGCTTGAATAGACTGGTCCAGAACTCCGCAAGATCCCAAAACAATAAAGTTCTTAAATCCTCTTGCTTTGAGTTCTTCTAAGAGTCCAACAACCATTGGAGCACCAATCGTAGCCATAGCAACTGCTACCTTACTCCCATCTTTTTCATAGATATACCATGGCAGTTTGCCATTTAGATTGGTAAGATAGCCACCTTTGTAGACACCATCTATCTGCTTTACTCGTTCAAGGATTTCTCCATTAAAAGACAAGATAATGGTACCACAGATTTCTCCACCACTAAGAAGGCTTCGATCAGTTGGCTCTATAACAGCAGGTACATTTTCAAATTCTTCTAATAGCATTTATTACTCTTTCGTATTCAGATAAACCACTTGGGTCTGTTTAACAAAGCCAATCTTTTCATATAAGCGTTTGGCACCTACGTTGCTGTCCTCTACTGCAATCTGAAATTCCTTATCATTTTGCTCAATCAGTTGGTTGACGAGGGATTTAGCCAAATAGCTTCCATAGCCTTTTCCACGTTCAAGCTCAGCTATTGCTAAACCATAGAAATAATTCGTATTACTCGATAAATCAACCGTGCAAGTTCCAATAACCTGACCGTCTTTTAATAAAATATATAAGCGACTTTCTGGATCTTTCAGAGCTTCAGCGACATATCTATCCACAACTTCTCTAGATTCATGTTCCTCTGAAAATGCCTGAAATTTTAACTGACTAATTTGATTTTGATACGAACTATCTGCTAACAAAACTTCAAGATTGGAAAGCTTTTCTAACGGATAAGGTCTCCTATCCTTACCTAACCAGGTTTCTGTATCCTCGTCCTCGACCAATTCCCAGTTGCTGACAAAATCAGGATGGCGGTCTAGAAAAACACGCTCTGTCTGAAAAGTCACAGACTCAATTGGATAAGATGCCGTTTCTTTCTCAAAACTTCTATACAAAGCCCGCGCAATTCCCTGACGGCGATGATCTGGATGAACCAGTATCGTCACTTCCACATCTTGGTCATCTGCATAGACAGTTAATAAACCAACAAGTTCGCCTTTTTCATAATAAAGGAAAAAGGCGGGCATGTTTCGGTCAAAATTAAGCATGTTAGAGAGATAAGGATCACGATAGGTACCGTCATAGTTTTGGCAACAGTTAATTAGTTTTTTCGCCTCAGATAGCTCCTCTTGGCTTAACTTGTTTCTTGCTTGAATCATATAGGTATCCTCTACAAACCAGACGATCTGTGACTGGCTTCTTTAGCCTGCTCGAGTTTATTGACGTAGTACTCTCGTTTTTCTTCGACTTCGTGAATGACCGGCTCATCCTTTTTACCATGAACACGGACAATCTTAGCAGGAATACCGACAACCGTCACATCACTGGGTACGTCTGCTACAACAACTGCTGCAGCACCGACCTTAGCATTTTCGCCGATTTCCACTGGTCCGATAACTTGGGCATGAGCGGATATAAGCGCTCCTTTGCGAACGGTAGGATGGCGTTTGCCACAGTCTTTACCTGTTCCACCAAGAGTCACTCCGTGATAAAGGAGAACACCTTTTTCAACAATCGCTGTCTCCCCAATCACCAGACCCGAACCATGGTCGATAAAGACACCTGAATCAATCTGGGCACCTGGATGAATCTCAATCTGAGTCCAAAAGCGCCAAAACTGGCTGTGCATGCGAGCTAAAAGCTTGAAGCCGTGCTTCCAGAGAAAATGCGAAAGACGGTGGGCCGCCAAGGCCTTGACACCTGGATAAGTCAGCAAAACCTCCAAAGTGGTGCGGGCCGCTGGATCATTTTCTTTTACGATATCAATGGTTTCGCGCCACCATCCCATACATTTCTCCTTTTCTTATTCTGAATCTTTTGGTGTTTCTGTAAATTCTTTCTTAGGTTTGTGGTCCTTGTGATGACGTGGGCGGTGAGGACGTTCAGACTTCTCACCTTTTTCATCATGCTCAGGTTTTGGTGGACGAGGGAGAAGGGCTTTCATAGAAGCATCCACACGGCCTTTTTCATCAATCTTAATAACCTTAACATCGACTTCATCACCGATTTCTACCAAGTCTTCTACACGGTTAGTTCGCGTCCAAGCCATTTCAGAGATATGAACAAGGGCATCTGTCTTATCAAAGAGGTTGACAAAGGCACCAAATTTCTCGATACGAACAACCTTAGCATGGTAAACTTCGTCCACCTTAGCTTCACGAACCAAACCAGCAATAATCTCTTTAGCACGATTGATGGCATCTTGGTCGCTAGAGTAGATAGAAACATTTCCTTCTTCGTCAATATCAATCTTAACGCCTGTTTCAGCGATAATTTTGTCGATGGTTTCTCCACCCTTACCGATGACAATCTTGATTTTATCCACATCAATCTTGATGGTATCAATTTTCGGAGCAGTTGGAGCCAATTCTGGACGAACTTCTGGAATGGTTGCTTCAATCACATCAAGAATTTCAAAACGGGCTTTCTTGGCTTGGGCAAGAGCCTCAGTCAAGATTTCTGCAGTAATCCCTTGGATCTTGATATCCATTTGTAGGGCTGTAATCCCGTCACGAGTTCCTGCAACCTTGAAGTCCATGTCTCCAAAGTGATCTTCCAAACCTTGGATATCTGTCAAGACTGTGTAGTTATTTCCATCTGAGATAAGTCCCATGGCAATACCAGCTACTGGCGCCTTGATTGGCACACCACCAGCCATAAGGGCAAGAGTTCCTGCACAGATAGAAGCCTGAGATGAAGAACCGTTTGATTCCAAGACTTCTGCTACCAAACGGATAGCATATGGGAATTCCTCCAAGCTTGGCAAAACTTGAGCAAGGGCACGCTCACCGAGAGCACCGTGACCGATTTCACGACGACCTGGTGCACCATAACGACCAGTTTCCCCTACAGAGTATTGTGGGAAGTTATAGTGGTGCATAAAGCGTTTCTTGTACTCTGGATCCAAACCATCAATGATTTGAGTTTCACCCATCGGAGCCAAGGTCAAGACTGAAAGGGCTTGAGTTTGGCCACGAGTGAAGAGACCAGAACCGTGTACACGAGGAAGGAAGTCAACAACCGCATCCAAAGGACGAATTTCATCGACCTTACGACCATCAGGACGTACCTTGTCTTCTGTGATCAAACGACGCACTTCAGCGTGTTCCATTTGTTCCAAGATTTCAGCAACATCACGCATGATACGGTCAAATTCTTCATGATCTGCATATTTTTCTTCATAAACAGCAGTTACTTGATCCTTAACTGCTTGAGTTGCAGCTTCACGAGCCAATTTTTCTTCTACTTGGACAGCTTTTTGGAGGTCGCTGTTGTAGGCTGCGATGATTTCAGCCTGCAAGTCAGCATCCACATGAAGCAATTCTACTTCTGCTTTTTCTTTACCAACTGCCGCAACGATTTCTTCTTGGAAGGCAATCAATTCTTTGACAGCTTCGTGCCCTTTCAGAAGAGCTTCCAACATGATTTCTTCTGACAATTCTTTGGCACCAGACTCTACCATGTTGATAGCGTGCTTGGTACCTGCTACTGTCAATTCAAGAAGCGATTGCTCTGCTTGTTCTTGAGTCGGGTTGATGATGATTTGGCCATCGATATAACCTACTTGTACCCCAGCGATTGGTCCGTCAAATGGAATATCTGAGATAGAAAGTGCCAATGATGAACCAAACATAGCTGCCATTGGTGCAGATGCATTTTCATCGTACGAAAGGACCGTATTGATGACTTGCACTTCATTACGGAAACCTTCCGCAAACATCGGACGGATTGGACGGTCAATCAAACGCGCTGTCAAAGTCGCATCTGTTGAAGGACGTCCTTCACGTTTCATGAAGCCACCAGGAAACTTCCCAGCCGCATACATTTTTTCTTCGTAGTTGACTTGAAGTGGGAAGAAATCCCCAGTTGCCATCTTCTTAGACATAACAGCAGCAGTCAAGACAGTTGACTCACCATAACGCACGACAACAGAGCCATTTGCTTGCTTAGCAACCTGACCAGTCTCTACAATCAACTCACGACCCGCAAAAGTCGTTTGAAACACTTGTTTTGTCATTTTAATCCCCTTTGGATTGTTAATATTATACGCCTTGCCTACAAAGATCAAGATACTAAGGACGTCAAAAGCAAAGTAAAAATAGGAAACTGGTGAAGTCTTCGATGAAGACAAGACAGCTTATCTTTTTTACACAGCTTTTCGGCCGGGTTCAACTCCGAAATTACTTTAGTTCTGATTCTTTAACTTACATCTCTTTGACATAAGATTAAGACTGCTTAAATATCGTTTATACCCTCATCTTTGTATCAAGTACGTACAGAGTCTATTTTATCATATTTTTCTTAAAAAGTGCTGGCTTTTCTATTAAAAAGGAACCATTCCTCCATGAAAAGAAGAATGGTTTGCTTTTTATTATCCTAAAGATTGGTGATTAAACAAGGCATGGGTTGCTTGGTGAATGTACTGAGCAGTATCTGCATTGTTCATGGTGTAGAGATGCACACCTGCTACGTCTTGCGTTACCAAGTCCACGATTTGGTCTACGGCATAGGCAAGTCCTGCTGCTCTGAGTGACTCAGGGTCATTCTCATACTTGTCCAAAATAGCCTTGAACTTACGTGGAAGATGGATATTCTCACAAGTCTTCAAGAGACGAAGCGCTTGGTTACGGTTGAGGATTGGCATGATACCCGCATGAATAGGCACATCAATTCCAGCTAAGGTACATTTATCTTGGAAATCGTAGAAACGCTCATTGTCAAAGAAAAGCTGAGTGACAAGACTTGAACAGCCTGCATCTACTTTTCTTTTCAGATTTTGAATATCTGAGATTTGGTTTGGCGAATCAGGGTGTCCTTCAGGATAACAAGCACCAATGATATCAAAGTGTGGAGCCTGTTCCTTGATGAACTCAATCAAGTCTGTCGCATAACGGAAATCCTTCTGTGGCTCAACACCTGGAATGATATCTCCACGAAGGGCCAAGATTTTCTGTACTCCCACCTTATCCAAATCTGCAATGGTCTCAGCCACCTTATCCTTAGTCAGATAAATAGCTGGCAAGTGAGCAATGGTTGGAATCTCCAAGTCATTTTGGATATAATCAGCCAAACGAACCGTCGTCTCTTTGATATTAAATTTATTATTGCTGGCAGTCACACTGATGAAGTGTGGGGCCAAGTCCTGCATATCTTTCAGGGCTGCAATAATTTTGTCATTGCCTACTGCTGGGTTTGGAGGGAAAACTTCAAATGAGAGGGACGGTGTTTGACGTGACATATGTATGAACCTTTTCTAGTTGATTTCTTACTGATCAACCATGTATGGAGAAATGTCTTTTCTTACAATTTCTCACGCGCAGCTTTAGCAGCTTCTACAAGGCGGATCAAGCTTTCTTTAGTTTCTGGAATACCACGTGTTTTCAAACCACAGTCAGGGTTAATCCAAACTTTTCTGCTTGGTACTTTAGCAAGAATTGCTTCGATGGTGTGGTCGATTTCGCCTTCATTAGGCACACGAGGTGAGTGGATATCGTAAACCCCAGGTCCAACTTCTGTTTGGAAGTTTTTCGCTTTGAGTTCGTCCAAGATTTCAAGGTTTGAACGGCTTGCTTCAAATGAGATAACGTCGGCATCCAAGTTGTCGATAGCTGGGATGATATCTGTAAATTCTGAGTAACACATGTGAGTGTGGATTTGTGTGTCTGGTGCTACTGTTGAGTGTACCAAACGGAAGGCTGGAATAGCCCAGTCAAGGTAATCTTCGTACCAGTCGCTACGACGGAGTGGCAATTTCTCACGAAGAGCAGCCTCGTCGATTTGGATGATTTTCACGCCTGCAGCTTCAAGGTCAAGAACCTCATCCTTGATTGCAAGAGCGATTTGAAGAGTAGAATCCTTGATAGAAATGTCTTCACGTGGGAATGACCAGTTAAGGATGGTAACAGGTCCAGTCAACATACCTTTAACAGGTTTGTCAGTACGGCTTTGTGCATAGCTAGACCATTTGACAGTGATTGGGTTGAGACGAGTGACATCACCCCAGATAATTGGTGGTTTAACCCCACGCATACCGTATGATTGTACCCAACCGTTCTTAGAGAAGAGGTAACCTGACAAGTTTTGACCGAAGTACTCAACCATGTCATTACGCTCGAATTCACCGTGTACAAGCACGTCAAATCCAACTTCTTCTTGCCATTTGATCCATTCGTCAATTGTTTCAGCAAGGAAAGCATCATACTCCTCTTGAGACAATTCACCTTTACGGAAGGCCAAACGTTTCGCACGAACTTCCTTAGTTTGAGGGAATGAACCGATGGTTGTTGTTGGAAGAGCTGGAAGTTTGAATGCTTCTTCTTGGATAGCTTCACGTTCTGCGAAGGCTGGCAAACGAGTGTAGTCTGCGTCAGTCAATCCAGCGATACGAGCACGAAGTTCCGCATTTTCACCAACACGTTCAGTCGCAAAGAGTTCTTTGTTAGCTGCAAGAGCTTGTTCACCTTGACCGTTGCGGATAGCATCCAAGTCACGGATCTCATCTAATTTTTCAACTGCAAAGGCGAAGTGGTTCAAGATAGCTGGTTCAAATTCTTCGTTAGCAGTTGTAAATGGCACATGAAGAAGTGAACATGAGCTTGTCAAAACAATGTTTTCAGATGGAATTTGCTCAAGAACAGCCAAGCTCTTTTCGTAATTGTTGCGCCAGATGTTCTTACCATTGACAATACCCGCATAAAGAGTCTTGTCAGCTGGGAATCCGCCTTTAACCAATTCAAGAGTTTTCTTACCTTCAACGAAGTCCAAACCGATAGCATCCACTGGCAATTTCACAAGGTCAGCGTAAACGTCACGAACGTCACCGAAGTAAGTTTGAAGCAAGACTTCAAGACCTTTTTTGTCAGCCAAGAGTTTGTTGTAGATGTTCAAGAAGAGGGCTTTTTCTTCTTCTGTCAAATCTTTGACAAGAGCAGCTTCGTCGAGTTGGATACGAGTTGCACCAAGTTCAGCCAATTTCGCAAAAACATCTTGGTAAGCAGCCACTAAGCTATCTACGAAATCTTCTGCTTTCACACCTTCTTCAAAGTCTGACAATTGAAGGAAAGTGAATGGACCTACAAGGACAGGACGAGTGTTAAGACCAAGTTCTTTTGCTTCTTGGAACTCATCGAAAATCTTGTGACCAGCCAATTTAACTTGAGTGTCTTTTTCAAATTTAGGAACGATATAGTGGTAGTTCGTATTGAACCATTTCTTCATCGGAAGGGCACGAACATCCCCTTTTTCTCCTTGGTAACCACGTCCCAAAGCAAAGTAACGTTCAAGATCAGATAATTCCAAGTTTTGAACAGATGCAGGAACTACGTTGAAAAGGAAAGCAGCATCAAGGAAGTTGTCATAGTGAGAAAAGTCATTTGATGGAATTTCAGTGATGCCTTTTTCTTTGACGATGTTCCAGTGTTTTGCACGCAAGTCTTTTGCTGCTGCCAAAAGTTCTTCTTCTGAGATTTCTTTTCTAAAGTATTTTTCAGTTGTAAATTTTAATTCGCGGAATTCGCCCAAACGAGGGAAACCGATGATTGTAGTTGACATGATGTGTCCTCCAAAATTTGTTGTTGAAACTATCTTAACAGAAAAGAAATCATCTGTATAATTGTAAAAAATTAGGCTTTGATATAGTTTGAAACTATATCTCCGTTTTAAACAAAAGAAAAAGACCTGAGACAAATACCTCAAATCCTTTGTGTAGCTTGTTTTATAGCTGTATTTTAGTTAGATTGGTAAAACGTGTTATTAGTAATTCTTATAAGTGACTATGGCTTGCTATTAGAAAAGACTATAGGTTGATTTTTCTTTTGTAATTCTGATATTTCTCTGAAAAGTGCGGACGGGAGGTGAAATTATCCAGTGGATGATTTTAGCCAACCAAGTAATTTCATTCCTATCAACTCTTTCTCTGTTCAAGTGGGACGACTGCTAGTGTCTTTCCTAAACTGGCTAAAACTTTCAAGACTGTATCCAACTGAGGACTAGTCTTTCCTGTTTCCATTCTAGCTATGACAGGCTGGCTTACTCCACTAAGTTCTTCTAGCTTTTTCTGACTGATTCCTTGTTCATGTCTAGCCTCAATCAGCTCACTCATAATAGCCACTCGCATATCACTTTCAAGGATTTCCTCCTCGGTAAAGAGTTCAGATCGGACATCCTTCCAATTACTCCCAACGGCACTATTCTTCATCACTTACCCCTCTTTCTTTTATGTCCTTCAGTTCACGCTTGGCTTTTTCAATTTCTCTTCTAGGAGTTTTCTGAGTCTTTTTGACAAAATGATGTAAAAGAACAAAACTACCATCAACCCATGCTACAAATAAAATTCGATCTCTCAGTGGTCTTAGTTCCCAAATCTCATCTTCCAAATGTTTGATATAGGGTTCACCAGCTCTCGTACCATGTTGACTAAGCAACTCGATATAGTCATTTAATTTATTGAGTTTGATGCGACTATCCTTACTTTTCTGACTAGCTAATTCTCTCATATAATCCAATACTGGCTCATTTTCATTTTTGTCCTTATAGAAGTAAATCGTATGCACCAAGCAACCTCTTTCTAATCAAATTATAACTCAAAAGTTATTAAAAGTAAATCCTAACATTCATAAAAAAGACCTTAGAAAAATTCCAAAGGTCTCATCTTTATTATTCGAAAAAAATTACGGGAAGAGTTATAAATCGAAGACAATTCTTACTATTATTCCAGCTCTATCCCCTTCTCACGGAGATTAGCCAGACACTCCTCGTAGTAGACATCGTCATGTTCACTATAGGTAGGACTTTTCAGCTTTTCCTCTACTAAGTCTTCATAGGAAGGACAGGTCTTCCCTCGGTAGTTCTTATCTAACCACTCTGAACTGACATTATAGCCCCGGATAGCCATCTCCTCCATAATCAAACGATGATAGGCATAGAGTCGATAAGGCGAATGGGTAAAGACATAGTCCACTGTCGCATGCTTTCTGCCCCAGCCATTGCCACGAAGAGCACAACATTCTCGATGTTGCCCTAAGAGCTGAGGACGGGGAAGCTGTGAAATCAAAGCCTCATGCCAAAGTCTCATGGGAGTCTCCTTTCAACAAGGTAGAATGTTGCAGATAAGCATTTGGGTAACGTTCAAGCAACTCTCTCGTCTTCGCAATCAAATCCTCCTTGGAAGCCTGACCAAAGCGGTAACAATCCAGCAAGAGCATATAGTCTTTGCGCTCGTCAAGGCTGGCTTGCTTTTTAAAATAGCCCCAAATATGCTGAAAGGCATTGCAAACCTGACCTCTATGTTCTGGAATCTGGCAGGCACGGTCAATCATCTCTTGAACCTGACTCACCTCCACCACTTCTTGCTTGAGATACTGGCGAATGTCCTTGTAAATATTGCTGGAATGGCTCAAAACAAGGTATTTATTTTCCGCCCAGAGTTGCTGACAAAAGGCACGTTGGTTGTTGTTTTCCATATTTCTCCTAACTTTTTACTAGTTTCCAGGAAATACGGAAACAAAGTTGTAAATTAATAATGAGCGAATCAATTAAGCCTATCACCCTTTAAAGTTTTTCAAAAACTCTTTGAGTTCAGCATCAGCTTCTGGTGTGGTTCCGTGGAGTTGGTTCAGCGTTTCCAGTAATGAAGCTGTTTGGCTTTCGATTGCTTTATTTGTCTCGTTAATCTTGCTGACGATGTCTGTCAGTGGCTCTACTTCTTCTTCCTCAAAGGTATCTACGTAGCGAGGGATATTGAGGTTATAGTCATTTTCGACAATTTCTTCATAGCTTGCTAGGTGGGCAAACTTATCAATCTCCTCACGTGACTTGTAGGCTTCCAAAATCTTCTCAATATGGGCATCCGTCATGATATTCTGGTTTTTCCCCTTATCAAACTCCTTAGAAGCATCGATAAAGTAGACATCACGGTTAGTACGGTTCTTTTTGAGAATGATAACCGTAGTTGGAATGCTGGTATTAAAGAAGATATTGGCTGGTAGACCGATGACCGTATCAATGGCTCCTTCTTCTAACAAGGCCTTACGAATGGTTCCCTCCGCATTGCCACGGAAAAGGACACCGTGGGGAAGGACGATAGCCATGACCCCATTATCCTGCTTGAGGTGGTAATATCCATGCAAGAGAAAGGCAAAGTCAGCCTTGGACTGGGGTGCCAGTTTCCCAAAAGGAGAGAAACGAGGGTCATTAAGGAATCCAGAACTTGCTGACCACTTGGCAGAGTATGGTGGGTTCATGAGAACACCGTCAAAGTTGGTCGGCTCTTGAGTCGGCCAGTCTTCATCCAGTGTATCGGCATTGTGGAGAAATTGATTCTCAACTGGAACGCCGTGTAGGATCATATTCATCCGAGCTAGGTTATAGGTCGAGGTATTGAGCTCCTGACCAAAGTAGACAACCGTCTGCGGTTTATGAGAGTATTTTTTTGCATTGAGCAAGAGAGAGCCAGACCCCATAGTCGCATCATAGATGGTAAAGCCTTGCTGGTCCTCACGACCTAAAAAGGCAATCTGAGTCATAAGCTTGGCAACGGGCTGAGGCGTATAGAACTCACCAGCCTTCTTACCAGAGTCAGTCGCAAACTGACCAATCAGATACTCATAGGCATCCCCCAGCATATCACCAGCATGACCAGCCACATCTAGCACAGCCAACTCTTTCATAACTGCTGCTACCGTTTGGTTTTGCTTTTGCGGAGTTGCCCCTAGCTTTTTAGAGTAGAGGTCGATATCTTCAAAGAGATTTTCATAGAGGTCGTCACTCTGCTCAATATCACGAAAACCTTGAGCCAAGTCTTCCAGCTGGAAAGTCCCCTCATTGACACGTGCTACCAGAGCCGTAAAGGTCAGGTCTGGCTTGATGATATAGCTGAGCTCATCATTCATGACAGAGACCAGATCCTCATGGGTATCCGCATCCTCGTAGTAGTTGCGATAGACCTCAAGGGCATCCTCAAGACTATCTGTCCCCTCTTCCATAGTCTCCGCCACGAAAAAGAGCATCTTGTCTGACAGATACTTATAAAAGACCATGCCTAAAAGATAGGACTTGTAGTCATTGGCATCCATCTTAGAGCGGAGAACATCCGCTGAGTTCCACAGGGCTTGATAGAGCGACTGGGACGTTTGTGTTGTTTCCATAATGTTTCTTTCTTTTTACTTAATTCAAAATATCAAAAATTAATTTAATGGTTCAATAGTTTTGCTTCCAATTCTTCAAAATATTTATGCCGTAATTTTTTCTGTAAATCATTATCCAATGCAATACTACTTAAAGATTTTTCTTTTAAGTTAGAAACTATTTCTTTAATTTCTTTAGAACCAATTATTTCATTTTTCAAGTTACAAATCTTTAAAATTGTCGAAAAATCTGAAGAAGCTATGCTATCTTCCACCATTTTAGTTATATTTTCTAATGTTACAGTTATATCAAATTTTTCTGATAAATTTTCTAAAAATGTCCGTGCTTCATCCTCGGTTGGTTCTCTTGTTTCTATCAAATTCCCTTCCATAAATTCATCAAGTTTCTTTTTCAAGGCAATTCGTATTATTTTATCTTTATTTGTTATACACAAACCAATAACAGTGTCTCGAAGTTTTTTAATTTTTTGTTTTTTATCCTCCTCATCATCAGATAAAACATAATTCACTATTTCTTCATCTATCAAAAACATCTCTATCTCATTAAAAGGGAGCACAAAAATATTTTTCTTTTTATAATTTTGAATTCTTGCCTCATCCATCCAGTCATAATCAATAATGCCATAAGCTTCATTACCATGTGATTTCTTTAATTTATTATAAGCTTTTGTGTATTGAATAACTTGTTTATGCCCTTGAACTGGTTTTACAAAACAAAATTCACTGAATAGTTTAGAATAAATCTGATAGTCTATACTATTTTTAGTTCCTTCACAAAATAAAATTGGCTTTCTTGTCCCAGATACTTCAGTTAACAAGGATAAAGGCATTTCTTGTGTCTCTTCCAATACCTGATAATCCAAATCATAAGGTGCTTCAAATTTCTTACACCATATATAGGTTGCATTAGTTCTGGATTGAACAAAGTCCATGTTATGCGAAGCAAAAATGAATTGACAATCAGGTCGTTCTGATATTAGCAAATCCCATAATTCATTATAGACGGCAGCATTTAGAAATGTTTCTGGTTCGTCAACGACAATATAGCTATTCTCTGGAGCTAGAAGAACATTTCCAATATAAAACAATATACAACGTTCTCCATCACTAAGACCATTTATACTATATTTAGAGTCATTTTTTTTAACATTTACAATTATTTTTATAGGATCAATTTCAAAACTAATTTCTGGTTTAATTTTATTCCATATTCTTTCCAATTTTTGCCACAAAGATAATGACGAATCATTTTGTCCTCTGAATTTATAAGTAGCTACAACCATAATATCTTTTACTAATAGTGTTATTAAGTTAGTAAACGTATTTGAAAAATTATCTTGAATATTTAATGGATACAAATCAATAGTGTCATATTTAATATTTGTATTTTTCAAATCTCGTATATAATTCTCTTGTTCAATATTATTACGATTAGAAATATTAGACACAAAATATAATAGTTTCTGAGCTGGCAAAACATACATCTCATCTATACTATTCTTCCGCAATTCATTAATAAGACTACTTTTCCCTGCTCCATTAGCTCCTATAATAACTGTTGTAGAATCCACTTTCGAAATAAAAGAAAAAAGTTTAATTACTTTAAAATTCTCTAAAATTTGAGGTAAGGTTGTTTCATACATATAAATATCACTATCATAACAATTCGATAGGCTTTCTAACCAATTATCACGAAGGTTTTTATACTTTTTTGTTACATCATCAGATAAAAATTCATCATCTAGTTCGTTATCAATCAAATCAATAAGGGTTGAAAAATCATTATCTACTTGCTGGTATTGACTCTTATATACTTCTCTGTCATAATCAGCCAATTGACTAAAGTTATCTTGAAGTCTTTTCTTTTCGGATTCTAACTTTTCAATTAAATCTTTAATAGAGCTATACATAACTTCTCCTTAAATAAACATATCCTGCAAGAGTTTCTTTTTCAAAGTCTCAAGCTGAGAAATTTTTTCTTGATGAGAGTTGATGAGGTTATCGAGATTTGAGAAATAGGAGCCGATTGCACGTTGTTCCTCTAGTTCTTTAGGTACTACTAATCTAGTGTTGAAAAAATCAGCAGGCGCAATGTTTAATAATCCATGATTTCGTGCTCCCTCAGCAGCACACATTGAAACCTCTCTATGCCATTTATCACTTTCATAATAATGAGCAAGATAGTCCGAATCAACATCTACTGCTTTAAAAAGAATGTACAAAGTAGATAATACTCCATTCTCATACTTATCAAGACGCTTTATTGCTCCTAAGGGATAACCTGTCGAATAGCTTTTATTATATGCAAACTCCCCTTTTTTTATAAGATAATATCCACTTACATCTTTCGAAGCTATCTTTTTCTGAAAGAATTCCTCCTGATCTATCAAACCGAATTGAGCCGATATCGTTAAGGCTCTTTCTGACACTAAATCATTATTCTTTCGTGTAACACGTTTAGATATATCTTTTAATCTTTTTTCAACCCACTCACCTTCAAATCCATCCAAACGAATCTCAGGGACTGTCTGTCCAGCTTTTGGAAACATCTTGGAGAGCATGGTAACCTTGAGAGATTGGTAATTTGTGAGATTATCCTTGTAGCTCGCTAGAAGGTCGTCGATGGTGCGGAAAAGAGAGCCGATGGCGGTTTGTTCAGCTAGAGCAGGAACTGAGGTTTTTATAGAGTAAAAATCGCTATGATTTAAATCAGGTATAGTTGAGTTTCCTGCTCTAATTATGATTTCTTTTTGAATATCATTTGATGTTAACAGATAATATAAAAACATTTTAGAGGTTTCAAATTTATCATAATCAACCTTAAAAAAATTGTTATGAAATGCACCAGAAATATTTGTAATCACTTTTCCTGTATTTCCAGTTCTAGTCATTAAAATATCATCTACAGTGCAAATAACATTCTCAGATGGAGATTCGATATAATATTTCTTTGTAGAATTTGGATTTAAAAATTCATTTGTAATATAAAAATATCTATGTTCTCCATCTTCTAAAAATCTACTAGAAATTGCAATTTGTAGACCTTGAGACAATTTAGTAAAATCTTTAAATCTCTTTCTATCCCATTCTTCTTTAAAATAATCGAACCTAATTTCAGGCACATTATCATTTTCTTTTAATTTCATCCATACTCCCACACTTTATTTAACAGCTAGTATCAAATTTCCAATAATGTTCAAAATGCTCTTCATAGTGATTATCTTTAAAAATTTGATAAAAAAGAGCTCTCATCTCATCAATAGTTTCTGTATATTGAACTGCAGTTGTATCATCTATTCCATGAGAATTGACATTAAATAATTTCAAATACTGCTCATTGTCTTTATAAAAAATTTCTTGATTCAATGCATTAAACTTCAAAAATGTTTCTATTATTCTTCTCATCGTATTTAACATTGAGAGTTTATGACCACACTCATACAAATCCTTCAGTTCTACCCACATGGCTTCATAATTAGTTTTAAAATCGTCTTTTTCACTCAAAATTTTAATAAACTCGTGATGATCAATGCGATAAAAATTATTTTTATCATATTTGGTTCTATCATTCTTGTCTTTGAAATTTCCATGAGGCTGAACATTTAAATAAAAATGAATATTATGAGTCAAAATTACCATAATGTCTCTATCTTCATTAAATTTATCTCTATCTTTACCTTGGTAAAGTCTTTGTAGTTCCCAAATAATTAGATATTGCATTTTATCATCATTCGAACTCATTGGGTCGTCAAATACTATTATTTTATTCTTCTTTCGTCCTTCTTTCACTTCCTCCAAACGCTCAATAAAATATAAAAATGCAATAACATTTTTTTCACCTGTTGATAATTGTTTTACACTTCTATATCGTTCCCCTTCTTTTATTCTGTAATATCCAAGGTTATCATCATCTACATGATCTAACTCCCAAGAAACTTTTAAACGAAGTTTTTTATTTATTCTCTCAATAGCTTCTTTTTCTGCCTTTGGTTTTAATTTATCAACCTGGCTCCGATATTCAGCTAAATTTTGTTCCAATTCTTTCTTTTTATCTTCTTTTTGACTATATACTAATTCTTTTTCCTCTTTTTCACTCTTAAGAACAGTTAGTCTTTCTATTTGAACATCATATTGGAAGTTCTCAAGTAACAATTTTATTTCATGATATCGAATTGCATCTCTAGCCTCTTTTTGTTTATTTTTAATATCTAAAACATTTTTATTATGTATTTCAATAAGTTTATTTATTTCAGCATAATTCACATTATTTGGTACAAATAACTCTAACTTTTCACTTTCCACAAAGAGATTGCTCTCTTTCTGTTCTAATGTTTTAAGTAGTATTTCTAAATAGGATTTCTGCTCTGCTAGAGACTCATTCACTTTCTTACTTTCTTTTTCAACCTCGTCTTTAAGATCTGGAAAAAAATCATCAGTACTTATCTTGTCATTTGCCGCAATCTCATTAAGCAAGTAAGTAATTTTTTCTTTACCAGCTTTAATCCGATTTTGTAGTTCCTTAACCTCATCTGCTGAAAAATATCTCTCTAACTCTATCAATACTTCATCAGAAAGTTCATTCCCACAAAACGAACATATGTTTTCTTCTTTATGGATTTCTAATCCTTCTTTAGCGAAGTTGATTTTTCTTTGGTTGTCTAATCTATCAATAAGGACTCGTTCAACGACTTTACTTGAAATAATTTCATTGACAGCTTTTATATAATTTTCAAAATTAATTTTCTTCTCGCTAATGCGAGCAATTTCTTTCGGAACGCTCTGCAATATCTTCCTATAAAGATTTATATCAGTTTCCTCTAAACGACAGGCACTTTTAATTTCTGATTCAAAATTTTTTTTATTATATGACCTTGGGTTATCTACAATAACAGGATCCGTTTTTAATGAAATAGTTCTGGCAGAATCCTTATAAAAATTTTGTATTTTCCTATCTTGTTCATTAAATACTCTACTTTTCTCTAAGCACTCATCATACAAAGTTGGTTCTTCATTCTCACCATTTTTTTCAACAAGTAGTTTTTTAACTAAAGACAAGTCCTGTTCTGTTTTTGTAATTTTTTCTTTTAACTCTTTTATTTCTGCCTCTTTTTCACTTGCATTAACAGCTAATGAAAAAGCATCTAGATTCTCATTTTCTCCTATCAAAGAATCAAAACCATTAAAAACATGTACTTCAAATTCCGATTGTTTTTGATTATAAATTGCTTTACTTAATGTTGATTTACCTGACCCGTTTCTTGCATAAATAAAATTCTTTGAAGATAACTCTAATTGCTTACCTTTAAAAAGCGGAGTTACAGAATCTTCAAATTTGATCTGTTCCAAGTTGATAATAGTACTTGCCATAATATAACCTCTATGTATATTGTTAAAAATTAATTTCCATCAACCACCAACATGATTCTTCGCTATTTAGCAATTAACTTAGATAAATCATAATCTGTCTTCTCATCATTCTGACACAAAAAACATTGAAATATTGAATATCCATTATTATTCCTCCATTATCTCATAATAAAATTATACCACGAATCTACCCAAAAACGCCTTTAGATAATAATATATCCAAAGACGTTTATTTTTTATCCTGCCACTGTTATTGCTTCTTCTACTTTAACTTTCTTATCCTTCTTATTTGGTCCACTCAATCGTCTCTTACTATCTCGGATTGTGTTTAGATCTTTGAGGAGTTGAGTCAGGTGTTCCTTTTCAGGATAGGCTTCTGCGCTGGCTGCGGTATAGCGCAGAAAGAGGTCGTAAATACTAGTTAGTTCGATACGGACTTGTTTGGTCTTGCCTACTTCCTTAGCAGACTTAAGCGTACGCACCTTACTTTCCACTCGGTCATATTCCTCTTGAGCATTGACAACTGCCGTAAGCATAGGTGTCAGTCCTAGACTGGTTACTGCTCCATAGTAGGGTTCCTCACTCAGTGTTTTAAGCAGGCTTTTGACCTCTGCTGTTTCAACATCGTTACTGTGCTTGGTGATATCCTTGTACTTAGTAAAGACTGGCTTAAGTGTCTCATAGGCTTCCTTAAAACTGCTTTCCTTGATTTTAGCAAATCCTCTATGAAGGGTAAAGAGACCTACTAGAGCACTATCTCTTTCCTTATCCACTATGGTCAGACTTGTAGTCTCTTTTTTCTCCACACTAGCAAGTTGAGCTTGATAATCTGATAGCTTACTTTTGAAGGGATCAAGATGCTTGCCGTACATAGTCTCATCCTTGTGAGACTTTGTGAAATCTTCTAAAACTTGACTTGTATCAATCATGAGACTTTCAAATTCTCGATTAGTAAAGTTAGTATAGCTTAGCGGACGGATGTTATAAGTTTTTGTCATGTTGTGACCTTTCTATTTTAAATTATTTAGATTCTATTTGTTCAAACAAATCGTGGATTAACTCTGACAGATAAAAATGTTTTTGATTTGTCTTTACAATACTTTCCTGTCTTTCCTTTGGAACCAAAAAACTTCCCTCTGTTTTATAGGCCTGTATTAAAATAGCCATTAGTCCGACTAGACATATCATCATAAAACTATAGTACCAATCATCAACTGTTTTGTTTTTCTTCATCAGAATTTCCCCTTTAAGTTTATAAATAAATAGTAACAGATAAAAATGAAATTTTAAGCACCGTTAGCTCAACTGACTCTTTTTTCAGCTCAACAGCACACTTTTAGATTTTTTGTAATGTTCACAGGACAAATCTGACATTTCAAAAAGAAAAAATCCCTATCTGACTAAACCAATACCTTGTCTGTCAGATAGAGAGTTTTATTATTCCTAGATTTTAACCTTTCTAGCCTTAGAATACATCTAAGCTTTAGGAAACACGACTATTCGAAAGTTCGAAGACCTCAAAACTTTTTCAGCTTGAGCATTCGAAGCTTAGAACACTAATAAATTTATTCATCCCTTATCGTTCTATGTTCAAAATACATATAAACTTTGGATGATTTATGTTTTCGAGACTTCGAAGGACTATCTCCCAACCCTCAACGGCTCAATCACTTCTTCGATCAGTTGGGTATAGGCTTCTTTGATTTGTTTTTTATAGAGGAGTGGATTGAGGGCATCTGCCACCTCAACTTTATAGTCCTTGTAGCGCTGACTCTTGGTCAACTGACTTTCTCCTAGTTGTTTTTTTGCTCCCTTGCGGTAGTGATTGACATAGTAGCGGAGTTCATCTTCACCGACATACCAGTTCTTACTAAAGTCTTGGATATGCTGCTGGATGACTGCCTCAATCATCTGATCAAGGATATTGGCGATGGATTGCCCTCTGTAGCGGTCTGGATTTGCCTGTACTTCTTGCCAAAGCTCTGAGATGATCTGTGCAAGATTTGGATTGGTCTTCTCCAGACTTTGGATATAGGTATCCACTGCTTCTCTATCCTGTGCACTGAGACTCTTTTCCGGACTCTGCTCTTGCTCGAGCAGGCTTTGGATCAAGGTCAGGATATAAGCGTAGTTAATCTCATCTACTTGGATAGACTCTAGTTCATAGTGGATATCAAGTGGTTCTCCATCGTCGTTATCATCTTCAGAACGACTTTTCAACTCTGCTAGGATATTCTGATAAAAACCAAGATAAGCTTCCAACTCTTCTGCACTGAGTCCCGTTTGAGCGTAAATTTCGTCCTCATCATACTCTTTATACACGCGGATAGAGGCTAGATATTTATCAAATCCTTGATAGGCCTTGGCGATTTTTCTCAACTGAGGCGTAGAGATTTGTTCCAGTTGGAGTCCTTCGACGGGATCATCAATGATGAGATTTTGGAAGTCGCTACAACTTCTCAAAAAGTTTCTCTTTTCCTCTTCCCAGCTAGGGGCTAGGACATCATTTTCACCACCATTTGAGTAGAGCTTGAGGGCATTATCGACTGCTTCCTTAAAGGCTAGTGGCTTTTGGAAGGTGATGATATGACCATAGGTCTTACTAGAATCAAAGATACGATTGGTTCGGCTAAAAGCCTGAATCAAATCCTGCGGTTGCATGGGCTTTCTGTCGATAAAGAGAGTCGATAGACAAGGGGCATCAAATCCCGTTAGGAGACGATTGACCACGATGACCAAGTCCAACTGTTCATTGCGATAGAGATACTTGTCCTGTTTTCGGGCTAGACGGTTATTAACATCGGTATTAAAGCCACGAAGATCTGCCATGGTAAAGTGAGTATCAAACTCTCGGTTATAGTCTTCTAAGACCTGTTTCATATGGTCTTGGTTGGCTCTTGAGTCCTCTTCATTTTCTGTGACAGAGTAGGTAATGGTAAATTTCGGAAAGTCTGGCAGAACCATCTTGACTCTCTCTGATACCTTGACCCGTGTTTGACCAGCCTTGACTCTTTTGAGAAGGTCATAGTAGGCTTGAGCTTGAGGGATAGACTTGACCGTCAGGATGGCATTGTAGGTATTGCCCACACCTTTTTGGAAGCCTAGTTGATGGCGGGATTTATTGATAATGGCATCTAAGACTTCCAGCATGTGCTCCTCATTCTCGTAGACAGTATCTGGTATTTCATTTTCAGACTGGTCTGTGATGAGGGTATTGCGATAATCCACCTTAAAGCCTAAGACAGCTCCGTCATGGATGGCTTCCTTGACTGTATACTCATGGAGGCGGTCTCCATACTGTTGCTGGGTGGTTTGGGCTAGGTCGCCGACTTGCTGGCGTTTATTTTCCTTAAAGATAGGTGTACCTGTAAATCCATACCAAAGGGACTGTGGGAAAAAGGCTTTAATGTCTTTTTGTGTTTGTGGGGTCACTGCACGGTGGCATTCATCTACAACAAAGGCCACTCGGAGTCCCTTGATTTTGTCCGCATCTCGTTGGTAAAGACCTTGGTCAAACTTGCGCATCATGGTAGTGATTTTCTGGATGGTTGTCACCACCACACGCTTATCATTACTACCTAAGCGCTTGACCAAATCATGTGTATTATCCGTCTCATCGATATCAATGACATCATTGGTCGCATATGAGAGGAAGGATGATGTGGTTTGTTGGTCCAAGTCCCTGCGGTCAACGACAAAAATCGTCTTTTGGATAGAAGAAATCTGAAGGAGATTCCTCGCCACCTTATAAGAAGTCAAGGTCTTCCCTGAACCTGTTGTATGCCAAACATAGCCTGATGCTTGCTGGCGAGAGGCTTCCTGCACCGCTTCGATAGCATGGATCTGGTAGGGCCGTAAAAGAATGAGAGATTTCTTGCTATCATCAATAACAGAATACTGCATGACCATCTGGTGCGCACGAGGAATAGAAAGGACTTCGTGGGCAAAGCTAGTCAAGTTTGTCACAGGATGATTGTCCTTATCCACCCACTTAGTTAGAAATTGCTTGTTGAGTTTATTTTCACGAGCTGCAGCGATATAGCGAGTGTCTACCTTATTGGTCACAACAAACATCTGCAAGCTAGAGTAGATACCACGGAATTTACCTTCACGGTCATATTTTTTAATCTGATGAAAGGCATCGATAAATGCTGCTTGGGAACTCTTGAGCTCAATTTGAATCATGGGTAAGCCGTTAATGAGAAGAGTAACATCCAATCTACGGTCTTGGTCCAGAGGGTTTACTTTTTCTCTCTGGACTTGATTGACAACTTCGTAGCTAGACTTTCCTGCTGCGATATTGTCACGCCAAATGACTGACAAACGGATGGTACCTAGGCTCGCATCCTCTCTTTGAACCTCGACTTTGGCAATGCCATTTTCTCCGACCAACCACTTGGCAGCATCATAGTAGCTGACAAAGTTGAGTTGGTTCTGAATCTGGCGTTTTTCCTGCTCAGTTAAGGGATGGTCTGCTAGCAGAGCAACGTTGTTTTGGGCTAGTTTCTCAAAGAAATTGTCCCATAGTTGTTCTTCTATTTTTAGGTCTTCTCTATAAGTCCATTGGCTTTCACCAGTTACCAGCTGGTTTATCAGTTGTTTTTCTATTTCCAGTTCTGGTTTTACCTGCATGTTTATTTCTCCTTCAGAGGTTGACATTCTAGTTATTATTATATCATAGTCCTATCAGAAAAACTTCTGATTTCACTATCTTCACTTTAATAATACAAATAGTCTTTCTCCTAAAAATATGGTATAGTAGAATCATATTACTCAAGAGGAGTTTACATGTCACACGATAAACAAATGAAAGCTGTTTCTCCCCTTCTACAGCAAGCAATCAATATTTCTTCCATCATCGGTGGAGTTGGTACTTTGATTTTCTGTATCTGGGCCTATCAGGCTGGAGTCTTGCATTCCAAGGAAACCCTATCTGCCTTTATCCAACAGGCCGGTATCTGGGGGCCACCACTCTTTATCTTTTTACAGATTTTGCAGACGGTTGTTCCTATCATTCCTGGTGCCCTGACATCCGTTGCCGGTGTCTTTATCTACGGGCATATCGTAGGGACGATTTACAACTATATTGGTATTGTTATTGGTTGCGCCATTATCTTTTACTTGGTGCGTCTCTACGGAGCCCCCTTTGTTCAGTCTGTCGTCAGCAAGCGCACCTATGACAAGTACATTGGCTGGTTGGATAAGGGCAATCGTTTTGACCGTTTCTTTATCTTTATGATGATTTGGCCAGTTAGCCCAGCGGACTTTCTCTGTATGCTGGCTGCTCTGACCAAGATGACCTTCAAGCGCTACATGACCATCATCATCTTGACCAAGCCCTTTACCCTGGTTGTTTACACTTATGGATTGACCTACATCATTGATTACTTTTGGCAAATGTTCGCCTGATCACTAAAAAGAGGTTGAGCAAAAACTCAATTTTATACTCAATGAAAATCAAAGAGCAAACTAGAAAGCTAGCCGCAGGTTGCTCAAAGCACTGCTTTGAGGTTGTGGATAGAACTGACGAAGTCAGTAACATATATACGGCAAGGCGACGTTGACGCAGTTTGAATTTGATTTTCGAAGAGTATTATCAGAAAATGAAAAAAATAAAACGCATAGTATCAAGGCTTTTCTGTACTGACCCCAAAAAGTTAGACAATTA
>NZ_KV804963.1 GCF_001811505.1 Streptococcus sp. HMSC034E03 | reverse complement strand
ATATTTAAACACGCCAAAGTAAGCCCAACCTGATCCTCCATTTTGGACTTTCCTTTCTCTCTAGTGTATCTCAAATTATGGTACTCCTTAGCCGTCCCAAAAAGCCGTTCAATTGTTTCTTTGCGCTTCTTATAGAGCTCTTTCATTTCTCTTTGGTGACGAATCTCCTCACAAAATTCAAGGGCATCTTTCCAGACATGTCTCGTTACTACTTTTTGA
>NZ_KV804962.1 GCF_001811505.1 Streptococcus sp. HMSC034E03 | reverse complement strand
AAAAAACACCTCATCTGGTATTTTTTGAAACAAGGTGTTATAATAATACGGCATAGATAGCCTTATCGATTTTGGGTCAAAGAGTAATCGTAAAGTTTGTTATGCGTAATGAGGTAATACATTGTTCGAATGAGACGATGTATAGAGGCAATCGCATGTGGCTTGGTTGAAGCTATTGTCGATTGTCTTTTTCGTTTCTCATAAAAGTCGGCGATATGGCAGGGATTGGTATGACTAGCTGAAGCGATGTTATGAATGCACTTGAACAAGATTTTTCTGGCATAGGGATTACCTCGCTTAGTAATGTGTTCCTTGGCGAGAAAGTTCCCAGATTCATAGTGTCTCAGGTCAATGCCAATAAAAGCGTTGATTTGATTGGTAGACTGAAAGCGACGAATATCTCCCAATTCGCCAATGATAGATGTCGCTGTGGTTTCTGCGATGCCAGGAATTGATCGTAAGATGTCATACTCTGGTAAAGGCTGAGCTAGAGCTACCATGTCGTCTAAGACAATCTGTCTGTGCTCAGAAAGACGAAGCAATTCTTGAGCATAGTAACGAACCTCTTCAAGCATTGGGGAGATTTTCTTGACCGCACAAAAAGATTGTTTAGCGAGTTTTATAAGTTTATCAGTCAGGTAAGCAATACGCTTTTCAGAGATTCGTTTGGAGGTAGATTGACGGATAATCTTACACAATTCATTTTGAGATAGGTTTAATACAAACTCTTTGCATGGAAAAGCCATCACTAAATTCCAATATTGCTCTCCAGTTGGTGTGGATAAGAGATTTTCCAATTCAGGAAAGGTGACTTGTAAGACCTTGTGTAGACGGTTTTTAGCTCTAACAATGTCTTCTGTAAGATTTTGATAGAAACGGCTTAAATCACGCAGGTGTTGATAAACTTCTTCCTGCGCATAAGTTGGTTTACGATTGAGTATAAACTGAGAATGAGCCAACTTTTCAGCGTCAATTTTGTCTGTTTTACGAACTCGCAGACTGTCCAGTTGCTTCTTAGCTTCCAGAGGATTCAGCTGTGTATAAGCGTAGCTGTATTCCTCAAGAAAGGCTCGAAGACGCCGAGAATAGACACCAGTAGCTTCAAATATAATCTCAGGGTTATGAACAGTTTTCAAGTCATTCAAAAGACGATTGAAGCCAATGGCGTCATTGAGCATAGTGTATCCATGAATCTTTTCACCGTTGACTAAAATTGCCACCTCAGAACTTGCCTTACTCACATCAATCCCAAATACTGTACGCATGATATTACCTCTTTTGTCTTGAATAATTCCGTGTTTTAGTGATTTTATTTTCAATACGCGACGTCTAGCGCCAAAGAGCCCTACGACTTTACAAGACACCTCTACTTTAACATAAAGAAAAAGTAGTGAGTACTCTCTCCCGTCGGAGATTTTCTCACTACTAATCTTAGTATGTTT
>NZ_KV804961.1 GCF_001811505.1 Streptococcus sp. HMSC034E03 | reverse complement strand
AACCGTTTCAGTGCTTCACTCGGCTTTATTTTTTCTCCTTTGGGTCAACATCACCCACCAGATGAGAGTAGATGTCTGCAAATACCGCAAAAATATCCGCCATATCTGTGTATTTCAAAAGTTCTTCCACTTCCAAATCTTCAAACAATGAGGCGATGAATTCCAATTGCTTGTCTAATTTCTCTACCTCTGACACATCAGATGA
>NZ_KV804960.1 GCF_001811505.1 Streptococcus sp. HMSC034E03 | reverse complement strand
AAAGATGATGGAAGAATTAAAGAAAAAAGTTAATGGAGTATACGGCTGGTCGGTAGAAGACGGGAAGCCCAAGCCTCCCAACCAAGATTTACCACAAGCAGTGAAAGACCGGGCGGACTATTTCTGGGAAATGACAGAAGATGGCATGACGTTTATGGGAGCGATGGAATGTATCTTCGCTGATGAAAAACCTAAAGACTATGATTTAGGAGCCACTAAGGATTGGTTGCCAAAATCTAAGGAGTTTGATGATTGGATTGGCTATTCACCAAGCATGTCTCAGTTAGTTATGGCAGTCTATTTGATTTATGGAGGAAGGGAAGATGAATAAGCAGGAATTGATTGAACGGATAGAAGGATTAAAAAACATTTTTGGCAACAAAGTAGAATATATTGAGATAGACCTGGCAATAGAACTTGTTTCTAAA
>NZ_KV804959.1 GCF_001811505.1 Streptococcus sp. HMSC034E03 | reverse complement strand
TGCCCCCTGTGAGATAAGGAAGTCGCTTAGCTTTAATCCGCCATAGCTCAGTTGGTAGTAGCGCATGACTGTTAATCATGATGTCGTAGGTTCGAGTCCTACTGGCGGAGTATGTAGACGTTCCGAGGAACGTCTTTTTTTATCTTTCAGGGGTCATCTTGATCCTTTTTAATTTTGCTCTTTATTAATATTTAATATCTTTTATAAGTTTGTTAGATTTGAGTGTTTTATTTGAAGTAATTTTTATTCCTTTTAATAGGTCTTAAAAGATTTTCTAGGCATTCTATTTCTTTTATCAGCGATAGCTGATAAATAATGTTCAGAAATATTAGTAAAATCCATTTATTTCGGTTGTCCATTTTGTCTTAATAAGCCATTAGAATGTTCATTGAGCCCCCGTTGACCAGGACAGTCTGAACCCGCAAAGAAAATATCAATGTCATGCGCATTGGAAATAGATTTCCAATTAGAAAATTCTTTCCCACAATCAAAAGTTATAGACCTAAAAAGGTGGCTAGGGACTTGAGACAACCATTGATTAATAGAAGCCTCAATATCACTTGCTCTCCGTCCATTGGTTTTCAGTGCGATGATGTTTTTGAGCAGCGTTCTACTTTGGTAATAACTGCATTTTTGTATTTTTCTCCCACAATTGTATCCCCTTCTAGATGACCGAATTCCGTCTTAAAATCGGGATAACTGTCTGCTCTCTCACGTAAATCTCTACGAAACGCTTGTTTTTCTTGTTTTTCGCTATGATCATTTGCTTTTCTGGAGGTCCTCTTTCTTAAAAATACCGTGGGTCTGCTAGTCGATAGAGAGTTCTCATAGAATCTGGATGAGCTCCGTTAATGACATCAAGGCTCCAGCTTCTAAATGAGTTTGAATAAAGTTTTTTTCTGCTTGCGAAAGACTGGTTTTATTCCTGCCACAGCGATTCTTATTGACTTTATATTGCTTATAGCAATCATAAGCAGAGTGCCCTTCTTTCAGATAGTTGATGACCTTGTAGATTGTCTGTTTTGATCTTCCTAGTGAGTTCGCAATATCTAGAACTTTTATGTTTTCTTGAAAGTAAGCCTTTATCATTACGAGTTCGTTTGTGGTAAGATGTATATAGGTTATTTATGTTAGTTCCTATCAGACAAATGTGTTAGTTTATCTGAGCCTAACAAAGATGGCTTTTTCTGTCTAGTTTAATTTTACAAATTGGGATTATAAAGTATACTAGCATAATTCCTACAGTATTATTTTCATTACAGAAATTTTAGATGTTTTTTTGAAATGTAGTATTGTGCCCCTGATCTGTTAGTTTTCTTTATCTGTTATTTATTTGAATATTCATTATAGTACATGATGGAAGTATCTGCCCTGGTTCTTCTATTTTTTTGTTATACTCATTTTATCAATAGAAATGGAGTCAAATAAAATGATTGAACAGATTTATGAACAATATCTTGATTTTTATGATGTTATTGAAAAGGAATATAGTTATTTAGTAGATAATGATTTAGAATGGGAAGTTTTTCATCTTCGATTTTTACTCTATTATTTAGTTCGGTACAAGTTTGATATTATGCATCCTTTATTTTCTTACCACTATAGAGCTTGCTACCGTTTGTACATTGAACAGTTATTGATTTCAAATGATTATGTTCTAGTTTAATCTTTATTTATCGTTATTTCCGAACAATTTTATTATTTTATCTTATCATAATAAAAATTTGCAATATTTTTTCAATATGATTTTTTCAATTTTCTCTAAATTCCTAATGTTTCAGGTATTTGGTCTTGAAAAAATAGAGAATCTTTATTATAATAAATTGTAAGATATAATTGCAGGTGAGATTCCTGCCATGTATGTGAGAAAGGAAGAGCCTAAGGGCTCAGACAAGATTATGACTTCAGTTGTTGTTGTAGGTACCCAGTGGGGTGATGAAGGTAAAGGGAAGATTACAGACTTCCTTTCAGCTAATGCAGAAGTGATTGCACGTTACCAAGGTGGTGATAATGCTGGTCACACAATTGTGATTGATGGAAAGAAATTTAAGTTGCACTTGATTCCTTCTGGAATTTTCTTCCCTGAAAAAATTTCTGTCATTGGGAATGGGATGGTTGTAAATCCTAAGTCACTTGTGAAAGAGTTGAGCTATCTTCATGATGAAGGTGTTACAACAGATAATCTACGTATTTCTGATCGTGCGCATGTTATTTTGCCGTACCACATCGAGTTAGACCGTCTGCAAGAAGAAGCTAAGGGTGAAAATAAGATTGGTACTACTATCAAGGGTATTGGTCCAGCTTATATGGATAAGGCTGCTCGCGTTGGGATTCGTATTGCGGATCTTTTGGATAAGGAGATTTTCCGTGAGCGTTTAGAACGTAACCTTGCTGAGAAGAATCGTTTGTTTGAAAAATTGTATGAAAGCAACCCTATTTCAATTGATGATATTTTTGAAGAATATTATGAATATGGTCAACAAATTAAGCAATATGTGACAGATACTTCTGTTATCTTGAATGATGCGCTCGATAATGGTAAACGTGTCTTATTTGAAGGTGCCCAAGGTGTCATGTTAGATATTGACCAAGGTACGTATCCATTTGTTACATCATCAAACCCTGTTGCTGGTGGTGTGACGATCGGTTCAGGTGTTGGTCCAAGCAAGATTGACAACCTTGTAGGTGTATGTAAAGCCTATACAAGTCGTGTTGGTGATGGGCCTTTCCCAACTGAATTGTTTGATGAAGTGGGAGAACGCATTCGTGAAGTAGGTCATGAGTATGGTACAACTACAGGTCGTCCACGTCGTGTAGGTTGGTTTGACTCAGTTGTGATGCGTCATAGTCGCCGTGTTTCTGGAATTACGAATCTTTCTTTGAACTCTATCGATGTTTTGAGTGGTTTGGATACAGTTAAAATCTGTGTAGCTTATGATCTTGATGGTCAACGCATTGACTACTATCCAGCTAGTCTTGAACAATTGAAACGTTGTAAACCTATTTATGAAGAATTACCTGGTTGGTCAGAAGATATCACTGGAGTACGTACTTTGGAAGATCTTCCTGAAAATGCACGTAACTATGTTCGTCGTGTTAGCGAATTGGTTGGCGTTCGTATTTCTACTTTCTCAGTAGGTCCTGGTCGTGAACAAACAAATATTTTAGAAAGTGTTTGGTCATAAGAGATTTTTTAAGATTTGTTTAAGATAGTTCAGCTATACTATAGACAGTTACAAGAAGACCTCCTAACTTGTTGTAACAAATATCCTAAACTTTTCTTTTTCATAATAATCTCCCTATAAAGTCACCGCATTCGGTGGCTTTTTTTGTGTTGGGATTCATGATATAATAATAAAACTGACAAGTAGGAAAAGGGAAATTGATGAATTATACAGTTGAAGAAAAAGAAGTCTTTATGAGGGAAGCTTTGAGAGAGGCGAAGATTGCTTTAGAGCATGATGAAATCCCAATTGGTTGTGTGATTGTCAAGGATGGAGAAATCATTGGTCGTGGGCATAATGCGCGTGAGGAGTTACAACGAGCGGTTATGCACGCGGAGATTATGGCCATAGAGAATGCGAACCTGAGTGAGGAGAGCTGGCGCTTGCTGGATTGCACGCT
Source organism: Streptococcus sp. HMSC034E03 (assembly GCF_001811505.1). Taxonomy (GTDB): domain Bacteria; phylum Bacillota; class Bacilli; order Lactobacillales; family Streptococcaceae; genus Streptococcus. The sequence goes on along the minus strand of NZ_KV804959.1, from coordinate 7,426 downwards.
TTTTGTGACTATTGAGCCGTGTGTCATGTGTAGTGGGGCGATTGGGCTTGCTCGTATCCCTAAGGTAGTTTATGGGGCTAAAAACCAGAAATTTGGCGCTGCTGGCAGCCTCTACGATATTTTAACAGATGAGCGCCTCAATCACCGTGTGGAAGTTGAAACTGGGATTTTGGAAAGTGAATGTGCAGGTATTATGCAGGAATTTTTCAGAAATCGACGGAAAAAATAATTTCTCTTTTAAAATCTTGGGAAATGTGGTATAATAACTAATGGAGCAACAGTTCTGCGTGAAGCGGGTCAGGGGAGGAATCCAGCAGCCCTAAGCGAGTGTGAATTGTGTGCTCTTTTTTCGTGCTTTTTTCGAATAAATAAGATAAAATAGCCTAGAATAAAAGACAATAGAAAAGAGAATAATATGAAAATTCGTGGTTTTGAATTGGTTTCTAGTTTTACAGATGAAAATTTATTGCCCAAGCGTGAGACAGCGCATGCGGCTGGTTACGACTTAAAGGTTGCTGTGCGTACAGTTATTGCGCCAGGAGAGATTGTCTTGGTTCCGACAGGGGTTAAGGCTTATATGCAGCCGACTGAGGTTCTCTACCTCTATGATCGTTCTTCAAATCCTCGTAAGAAGGGTTTGGTTTTAATTAACTCAGTTGGAGTCATTGATGGGGATTATTATGGAAATCCTGGGAATGAAGGGCATATTTTTGCGCAGATGAAGAATATCACAGACCAAGAGGTTGTTCTTGAAGTTGGTGAACGTGTGGTCCAGGCTGTCTTTGCTCCTTTCTTAATTGCAGATGGAGATGCGGCTGATGGTGTTCGAACTGGTGGATTTGGATCGACAGGGCACTAGAATGAAGATTATCTTTGTACGTCATGGGGAGCCAGATTATTGTGAGTTAGAGGAGCGTTCTTATACGGGATTTGGGATAGATTTGGCACCCTTGTCTGATAAGGGACGGCAGCAAGCCCAGGAACTGAGAAAAAATCCTTTACTACCTTCAGCTGAAATAATCATATCTTCTGCAGTCACAAGAGCTTTAGAAACGGCTTTTTATGTGGTTTGTGCTACGGGACTTCCTTTGAGAGTGGAGCCATTATTACATGAATGGCAGGTCTATGAAAGTGGCGCAGATAATTTTGAAAAAGCTCGTACTATGTTTCTAGAAAATAAGGGGGAGTTACTTCCTAATAGTCCTATTCAATATGAGACAGCTACGGAAATGAAGTCTCGTTTTCTAGAATGTATGTCTAAGTATCGAGAACATCAGACTGTGGTAGTTGTTGCTCATCGAATGCTCATGCGCCAGTTTGTGCCAAATGAGAAGATTGATTTTTGCCAAGTGATTGAGTGTGAGTTAGAGATATAGAAAGAGGTTTATCATCGCAAAGAAAAAAGCGACATTTGTGTGTCAAAATTGTGAATATAATTCACCAAAGTATCTAGGACGGTGTCCAAACTGTGGATCTTGGTCTTCTTTTGTAGAAGAGGTGCGACCGGGCACTAAGATGAAGATTGTTTTTGTGCGTCATGGAGAGCCAGATTATAGTATGCTTGATAAACTTGAAAATCCGCGACTCTATAGTGGTTTTGGTCGTGATTTAGCACCATTGACAGGAAAAGGTCGCAGTCTGGCAAAAGAAGTTGCTAAAACTGCATGTTTTGGAAAGGCAGAGATTATTATTTCATCGTCTGTGACGAGGGCTTTAGAAACAGCACATTATATAGCGGTTGAAACAGGATTGGACTTATTTGTGGAGCCGTTTTTTCATGAGTGGCGTCCAGACTTAGATGGCACTAACTCTGATTTAACTAGTGTATTGGTAGCTCATGAATATTATCTAAAACATCAAGGAGGTTTATCTGAAGATTCTCCTTATCGCTATGAAACTGATCTAGAGATGCGTCATCGTTTTTTAAGTGCTTTGGAAAAATATAAAAATTATAAAACTATTATCATTGTAACTCACGGAATGCTCATGCGGCAATTTGTACCAGACGAGAAGATTAATTTTTGCCAAGTGATTGAATGTGAGATAGAAATTTAGAAAGAGGTTTATCATCGCAAAGAAAAAAGCGACATTTGTATGTCAAAATTGTGGGTATAATTCCCCTAAATATCTAGGACGTTGTCCAAACTGTGGGTCTTGGTCTTCTTTTGTTGAGGAAGTTGAGGTTACAGAAGTCAAGAATGCGCGTGTGTCCTTAACAGGTGAGAAAACCAAGCCCATGAAACTGGCTGAAGTAACATCCATCAATGTCAATCGAACCAAGACCGAAATGGAGGAGTTTAATCGTGTTCTCGGTGGAGGTGTGGTACCAGGAAGCCTCGTCCTTATAGGTGGAGATCCTGGAATTGGGAAGTCGACTCTCCTCTTACAAGTATCAACCCAGCTGTCTCAAGTCGGAACAGTTCTCTACGTCAGTGGGGAGGAGTCAGCCCAGCAGATTAAGTTACGAGCGGAGCGCTTGGGGGATATCGATAGTGAGTTTTATCTCTATGCCGAGACCAATATGCAAAGTGTTCGTGCAGAAGTAGAGAGAATTCAGCCAGATTTTCTCATCATCGACTCCATCCAAACCATTATGTCTCCTGAGATTTCAGGGGTTCAAGGCTCTGTTTCTCAAGTGCGGGAAGTAACTGCAGAGCTCATGCAGTTGGCTAAGACCAATAACATCGCCATCTTTATCGTCGGCCATGTGACCAAGGAAGGAACCTTGGCGGGTCCGCGTATGTTGGAGCACATGGTGGACACGGTGCTTTACTTTGAAGGGGAGCGCCACCATACCTTCCGTATCTTGAGAGCAGTCAAAAACCGTTTTGGTTCCACTAATGAGATTGGCATCTTTGAGATGCAGTCAGGTGGACTGGTTGAGGTTCTTAATCCGAGTCAAGTTTTCCTAGAGGAGCGTTTAGACGGTGCGACTGGTTCCTCCATCGTAGTGACCATGGAAGGAACACGTCCGATTCTTGCAGAAGTGCAGGCCTTGGTAACACCGACTATGTTTGGAAATGCCAAGAGGACTACAACAGGACTTGACTTCAATCGTGCTAGTTTGATTATGGCTGTTTTGGAGAAACGGGCAGGCTTGCTCCTTCAAAATCAGGATGCTTATCTTAAATCAGCTGGAGGTGTTAAATTAGATGAGCCTGCTATTGACTTGGCAGTTGCGGTTGCTATAGCTTCGAGCTATAAGGACAAGCCAACCAATCCTCAGGAATGTTTTGTAGGAGAATTAGGTTTGACTGGAGAAATTCGGCGCGTCAATCGTATCGAGCAGCGCATCAATGAAGCAGCGAAACTTGGATTTACAAAAATCTATGTACCGAAAAATTCCTTGACAGGTATTAATCCACCTAAGGAGATTCAGGTGATTGGGGTGACGACTATCGGAGAAGTTTTGAAGAAGGTTTTCTCCTAATAGTTGTATCCAGGTATAGATTACTAATCATTTTATTGCTAACATTTATTAAAACAAGGAGGAATTTCTGATGAAATTTTCTATGGACAGTCATATGCAATTTCCTTTGGTAGAGTTGTCACTCAATCAAGGAGAAACCGTCTATATCCAGCGAGGTAGTATGGTTTACCACACGCCTAACGTAAGTCTCAATACCCAGCTCAATGCAAGCGGTTCTGGTTTGGGACGTTTTGTCAAAGCTGTAGGGCGTTCAATGGTTTCTGGTGAAAGCACCTTCATTACTCAAGCTGTAGCAGAGTCTGATAACGGGAACCTTGCTCTAGCACCAGATACTCCTGGGCAGGTAATTGCTCTTGAACTAGGTGAAAAACAATATCGACTGAATGATGGGGCCTTTCTAGCTCTTGATGGTACAGCTTCCTATACTATGGAGAGTCAGTCTATTGGTAAAGCTCTCTTCGGAGGGCAAGGCGGTCTCTTTGTGATGACTACCCAAGGTCAGGGAACTCTTTTGGCCAATGCTTTTGGCTCTATTAAGAAAATTGAGCTACAAAACCAAGAAATAACTATTGACAATGCCCATGTGGTGGCTTGGAGTCAATCTTTGGACTATCATATTCACTTAGAAAATGGCTTCTGGCAGTCTATCGGTACAGGCGAAGGAGTGGTGAACACCTTCCGAGGAACTGGTGAGGTCTACGTACAAAGTCTCAATCTTCAGAGCTTTGCAGGATCGCTCAATAAGTATATCCAAAAAGGCTCATAAACATAAAACTAGGACAGAAACCCAAGCTAGAAGCTGGATGTCTCTGTCTTGGTTTTTTAATAGGAAGGTTGACAGCTGACAAGACAAAGAAAAGATGGTAAGATAGGAGATAAATAATTTGGTGTTCAAATTATCTGGTAGACTAGAAAGTGAGTTGTCATGTCCTATTTTGAAAATTTTTTAAAAGCCAATCAAGCCTATGTAGAACTGCATGGAGATCTTCATTTATCAATCAAACCAAAGACCAAGGTTGCAATCGTAACTTGTATGGACTCGCGTTTACACGTTGCGCCAGCTCTTGGGTTGGCTCTGGGAGATGCTCATATTTTGAGGAATGCGGGTGGTCGAGTGACGGAGGATATGATTCGCTCGCTTGTGATTTCCCAGCAACAAATGGGGACAAGGGAAATTGTGGTGCTCCATCATACAGACTGTGGTGCACAGACATTTGAAAATGGTCCTTTTCAGGAGTATTTGAAAAAAGAACTAGGAGTGGATGTTTCTGACAAGGACTTTTTGCCTTTTCAAGACATTGATGAAAGTGTTCGTGAGGATATGAGATTGCTACAGGAATCTCCTCTAATCCCAGATGATGTTGTTATTTCAGGTGCGGTTTACGATGTGGATACAGGAAGGATGACAGTCGTAAAACTGTAAGGATTAAATGTAGAAAGATAGTGTATGAAGAAAAATATTATTTTATTTGTTTTTATTGTATTAGTGTGTATTGGTTTACAGTATGAGACCATGTATTTTACAGATGGATCGATGTCTGGAACGGAATATGGAGTGATGGGACTTTCCATCTTTCTAGCACTCTTTTATATGATTCCAGCTGTTTATCTCCTATACCGCATTGGACATAAATGGGGAACACCAAGAAAGGCTATAACTTTGTCCTTATTGGGTGGGATATTTATTTCGGGTTGGTTATCTAGCTTTGCTAATACCTATATCCATGATTTACTGGGGGATCTTTTCCCAGATAGTGCATTTTTAAATGCCTTTGAAAGTGCCATTGTTGCTCCGATTGTAGAGGAACCTTTAAAATTACTACCTCTTGCCTTTGTTTTGTATTTAATTCCAATTAAAAAATTGAAATCAATCTTTTTACTAGGGATTGCTTCAGGTTTAGGGTTTCAAATGATTGAGGATATCAGCTATATTCGCTCGGATTTACCAGAGGGCTTAGCTTATACAATTTCTCGGATTTTAGAGCGAATAACGTCTGCTCTTGCCTCGCATTGGACTTTTTCAGGACTTGCCATACTAGGTCTTTACTTGCTTTACAGGGCTTATAAAGGTCAGAAGGCAGAACTGAAGTCTGGTTTGAACTATCTTGGTTTGGCTTTTGGAACGCACTTCTTATTCAACTCGCCTATTGTAGAGTTAGAGACAGAGTTGCCCCTTGCTTTTCCTCTTGTAACAGCTATTACTCTTTATAGCTTTTATCAGGCTTTCCACTTTGTTGAGAGGGACAATGATGTGATGACAAAATAGATTTCTTAAAAGATTATAACAAGAGTATAAATGTTTGTTCTTGTTTTATTTTTTATTGAAAAATCAAGAAAAAAGCGCTACAATGGTAGTTGGAAAAATGTTGTGAAAAAACACAAGTGATACATAAATACTGGAGGAAATCATGTCTTTTTCTGATTTAAAGCTGTTTGCCCTTTCTTCAAATAGAGAATTGGCAGAGCGTGTGGCGCAAGAGATTGGGATAGAGTTGGGAAAATCGACTGTACGTCAATTTTCAGATGGAGAAATTCAAGTTAATATCGAAGAATCGATCCGTGGGAAACACGTCTTTATCCTACAATCAACTAGCTCACCTGTAAATGACAATCTGCTAGAAATTTTGATTATGGTAGATGCTTTGAAACGCGCCAGTGCAGAATCTGTCAACGTTGTTATGCCTTACTATGGCTATGCACGTCAGGATAGAAAGGCGAGAGCGCGTGAGCCAATCACTTCAAAACTTGTGGCAAATATGCTTGAAGTGGCTGGAGTGGATCGTTTGTTGACGATTGACTTGCATGCTGCACAGATTCAGGGATTTTTTGATATTCCTGTCGATCACTTGATGGGTGCTCCTTTAATTGCAGACTACTTTGAGCGTCGTGGCATGGTTGGTTCTGACTATGTGGTTGTCAGTCCGGACCATGGTGGGGTGACTCGTGCTCGTAAATTGGCAGAGTTTTTGAAAACTCCGATTGCCATTATTGATAAACGTCGTAGCGTGGACAAGATGAATACCAGTGAAGTGATGAACATCATTGGTAAGGTAGAAGGCAAGACTTGTATCTTGATTGACGATATGATCGATACAGCTGGAACTATTTGCCATGCGGCGGATGCTCTTGCAGAAGCTGGTGCTGTCGAAGTTTACGCAAGCTGTACGCACCCAGTTCTTTCAGGGCCTGCTATGGATAATATCCAGAAATCAGCGATTAAAAAATTAGTTGTTTTGGATACCATCTACTTACCAGAAGAACGTTTGATTGATAAGATTGAGCAAATCTCTATTGCTCACCTTCTTGCGGATGCTATCGTCCGTATCCACGAAAAACGTCCTCTATCTCCATTATTTAGTATTGAGAAAAAAATCTAACGAATTCATTGGATAAGACAAAACTCCTAACAAAGTGATAGACCTTGTTGGGAGTTTTTTGGTAGCAGAATTCTGCAAACCCTTTCAAAATATGCTATACTGATGAAAAAGGAGGATTTTTATGACTCAAGAATTTATCAATCCAAGTGATGGTGTGATTCGTCAGTATCTAGCAACTAGTAAGACTCTAGCAGTAGTGGGCTTGTCTGATCGTGAAGAAACAACTAGCAATCGAGTGACAAAGGAAATGCAGGCTCGTGGCTATAAAATCATACCAGTAAACCCCAAGGCTGCAGGTGGTGAAATCTTGGGAGAAAAGGCTTATGCCAGCCTAGCTGAGATTCCTTTTCCTGTAGATATCGTTAATGACTATCGTCGTAGTGAGTTTCTACCAGATGTGGCACGTGATTTTCTCAAGGCTGATGCTAAGATTTTCTGGGCGCAACTAGGACTTGAAAGTCTAGAAGCGGAAGAAATCTTGCGTGCTGGAGGTTGCAATGATATCGTGATGAACCGTTGTATTAAGAGAGAACATACACGCTTAATTCTTGAACAATAAAAAGGTAGCTTGCGGGCTACCTTTTGTCTTATGTGACTTTCAGTCCGTCTCGCTCCGTTA
>NZ_KV804958.1 GCF_001811505.1 Streptococcus sp. HMSC034E03 | reverse complement strand
TAAGTTTGAAGGAGCAGGCGATAAGACTCCAGGAGACAATGTCCAAGACGATTTCACATTCACTGGTAAAGAAAATAAAGCTGATGGAAGTACAACATGGAATGAGAAGAGCCATACTTACGGTAAGGTATCTGTACCAGTAATTCCAGGTTACTACGCTGATAAGACAGAAGCCGGTGGTAAGACAGTTACTCCAGAAAATCCTGAAGCAACAGATACAGTAACCTACAAACCACTTGGAAACTTGGTTCCAAAACCAGGAACACCAGACGATCCAAACTTCCCATCAACACCAAAAGTGAAGTATCCAAATGATCCAACAGATCCAGGTAAACCAGGTAAGCCAGTGGTTCCAGACGTACCAGGCTACAGACCATACTTGCCAGATCCAAAAGATCCAAGCAAACCAGGTCAACCAGTAGAACCAGGTAAGGAGCTACCAAACCTTCCAACAAACCCAGGTGACGACACCCCAATCATCTACGTTCCAATCGTAAATGATGTGACTAAACCAACTAAACAAACAGTTAAGTTTGAAGG
>NZ_KV804957.1 GCF_001811505.1 Streptococcus sp. HMSC034E03 | reverse complement strand
TGCTGATTGACTTGCGCTTGTTGAAGCTGACTCAGATGCACTGGTCATTGCACTTACTGATGCACTGGTTGAAGCAGACACTGACGCACTGGTTGACGCTGATGCTGACTTATGATCCGAATCTGACAAGTCAGGAGTTACTGTGTTTTTTGTTCCGTCTTTGTAGGTAATCGTTACAGTTCCATTGCTAGCAATCTCGTACGATTTAATACGGAAATCTGACTCAGGGTTGACTGTCTTCACTGCAGCAAGAATCTTCTTAAGATCATCTGGTGTCAATGAAGTTAAATTAGAAACTTGGATAGCACTACTTGGTTTAATACCTGGGAATTTTTCATTCAATTTTCCTTGTGCAACTACAGTCGTTACTCTACCCGTATTATCTGATAAATCTGTAGCACTAGTTCCACGAGTCCATCTATTACCATCTGCATACTGTACATTTTCCCCATAAGTAGCAGTGTACGTTAATACTTTTGGATTTGTTGTTGAAGCTTCAGTGGTAATATCCTTAATTCCTAGTGCATCATCATCTGAAGAATAACCAGTTTGGAAAATACGACTGATATCAGAAGTTCCATCGTTTAATTTCAGAGTTTTAATCTTACCACTATTATCTTTAGCAGTTAGAACAACTTTAATCTTGTCGCCTGCGAAGACTTCGTAACCGCTGACTCCTGGACGAACATTATTCTTGATCGTTTGTTTTTCCCATTGGCCAGTCTTATCATTCTTAATATGAAGTTCAAAAGTTACTTCAGGTGCTACAGTTTCTTTGGTAATAGTTGCAGTCGTTGTAGACGAACTCAAGGTTTCAGTTCCACCACTTGGAAGTGTTACTGTTTTTTCTTGCTTAGCAGTCACATCCTCCGTCGGAAGTAGCCCATTGTTGCCATCGTAAGCTTTTTGCAACTCTGCAGGTTCAAAGGTAACACTTGATTCGTTGTCTTTAGCTGTCTTGGTAAATTTATGTCCAGCTAATGTGAGCGTAACAACCGCTCCAGGTGTTACATTCGTAACCACAATCGAACGATTTGGCAAACCACCTGTTTCGTTGGTAGAAGCAACTGAGATAACCGGTGCTTGTGGATTGACCTTAATAGTCACATCAACCGTTCTACTATTAGCAGTTCCACTGTAGGATCCTTGTGGAAGAGTGATTTTCACTTTTCGCGTATAAACTCCTGGGTTTGCCAACATAGCGTCATCAGGAGCCTGAACCCAACTAAAGGTAGTGTCTGCTGGGAAGGATACACTTTCGTTCGAATTTTTAAGCGCCTCTCCTGGATTTTCAATAATCTCTGCTAATGGAGTCTTATTTGCCACAGTTGTAACGTACTCCTGTTTAGCTACAGGATCAACAACTGTATAATCAAAGTTTGTCTGACTTGTCAAGGCTGGATTGCTTGTTGAAACATCCCCAAAACGTCCTTTTGGATATGTGGCAATTAGCGTATAGGTTGTACTATGGCTCTCAGCTTCTGAACCCGTAGTATGCCAAATTGCGCCAAACGGCTGTGTTCCAACAGGGGTTGTAATTTCGTTACCTTGATTATTTATTTTATACTTATAAGACCATGTTGTCCCTGACAGACTTGAATCCCCCAAATTTGTATATTGTTGGATTGTTCCACCGATATTATTAGCCCAGTCTCCGCCAGTAACTTTATCATTACCTTGATCTGACTTAAAGGCATAGAATTTACCTTTTACACCATTATAAGTTTTAACTTCAACTTTTGGATAAACAGTATAGTTAACTGTTACATCATCAGTCGAGCCATCAGAATAAGTAACCCGTGCAACTGCACTTTTTGTCCCAGCAGATGTGTTGTCAATGCGACTAACCCATGAAACAGTCGTTCCTTGAGGGAGCTGTCCTCCACCATCAAGCTGGACAAAGTTCGTAGCATCGTTTAAATCCGTTGCCGTTTCACCAGTATAGGTATAAATAGTCGATGCCTTCGCTACAGCAGTATATTTATCAGTCTGGCTTTTGATTACAAATTTGACATAACCATTGTCGGTTATACCGTTTTTTGCATGGTTACTATCAGAGGTGTTTTGGTCATCTGTTGCCATTAAATAGCGTTCAAATGATGCTAACGGTACATTTTTTGCTAGAGTGCCTGTAAGGGTAATCTTTGCATCCGCCTGATCTGTCAAATTTGTGATTGGAGTTGAACGATTGAGACCGGTATATCCTGCATAGTTTGTACCATTAGCATTGTCAGCTGTACCTTGCATTTCAAACTTCAATGAAGAAATCTTGCCAGAATCATCAGTTGCTCTAAAGGTTACATTAACTTCTTCCCCACGGTATAGATAGATTTCCTTAGTTGTAGCATTATCATAATGAATCTCCAGTTTTGGTCGTTCATTGACTGTAACATCTCGAGAAATAGTATTGCTTGTTAAATCCTTATAAATAATCTTTGCAGTTCCATCGCTTGCAACTTCAATGTCTTTGATGCGGTGAACTGTCTTATCATTCTTAGCGTAGATGGCATTCTTGACATCTGTCTTTTCGTTATCTGTTAAACTGTTTTTATTTACTACAGGTGTAAAGTCAGGATTTGTTACTTTAAGACGGTCTTTCAGTTGTCCTTGGGTGATACGAACATTGCCAGTACCATTCACTCTGTTGAAGTTGCCTACTTGGTCAGTTGCAACTGCATTCCGTTGCCAAGTATGTCCTGAGTTCCACTCCAGATTATCATTCATATGAGCGTCGACTGTGATAGTCGCAGGACTTTCTGGCGTAGCTGTGATATTTCCTGTCAAGAGCCCTACAGTTCCTGTACCATAGTTAGAACCTTCAAAGTAGTTTTCTCTCAACCCTGGTTGGTTCCCATCTGCTCTAGGTACAATCTTGAACTCTCTTAATTTACCACTATTATCAGTCGCAGTAAATTTAACGGTGAAATCATCACCTGCATAGACAATATGTTCCATCCCACGACTAGAGTCGGGACTTTGAGTAGCTGTAATCTGCTGACCACCACGTGTCACGGTTACAGCAGGTACAGGCACCTCAGTTTCCGCTCTTACGTTAGCTCGAACGACATCCACAGTGTTATCACGATAAGTAATAGTGATTTCACCCGTATTAGACACCGTTATTTCATGATTACCTTCAGAATTTTTCTTGTAATCAGAACTGTTGAGGATAGTGGCATTTTTACTATTGTTCCTAAAGTTTGCAAGGATTTGAGTTTTCTCAGTCTCGCTCAAAGATGACGGATTATTTACCGTAACAGTATCACCACTCACAGGCTCGTTACGCTCGTTGAAACCTTTGATGGTGAGAGTCATATGTGCCGTATCTGTTTGACCGTCACTATCTGTTACAACATATTCAAGAATGTGCGCGCCAGTAGCAAACGGCTTCCATGTTCCTTTGTCTCGACCAATGGTACCTTGCATATTTACCGTATAAGTAGTTGGATAATAGGCAAACCTACCATTTTGATACACACCAAAATCACCAACGACATTTCTTGCATTTCTTGGATAATCAGGCGCATATAAGCCAGTGATAATTGTATTATTAGATCCTGCAGCTAATGTTTTCAAGCCCCTATCATCACTCATTTTCATCTTGATTGTGGTAATAGAGTCGTCATTATAGTAGGTAACATTTGCAGGCAAAGTAATCGTAGGGCGCTTAGATGTTCCACGGTTATGACCAGCTTCTCCAGTCGAAACAGTTGAGCTCATTGAGCCACTATAATTCCCAGAAGTGTTGGCGCTTGTGAACGGTTGACTACTTGTCGCCACTCGCGCACTCAAAGTAGCTGCATTAGACTTATTGTTCACAGTCGCATAAACCAATATAGTCGCCTCAAGGTTTCTATTCAAGTCATGGTGCTTGTTGAATATATACTCATTACCAGAACCACCACGTTTTTCCATTGGTTGTCCATTAAAAAGAACACGAGTGATGGTTGTATTTCTATCCACTTGCGCGATCAGACCAGCATAATTAAGCGGACTCTGCGAGTGCATTTTTATTTTCCAGACAACCTCACGATTAGAACTTGAATAACTTCCTTGCCCAAGTTCAGCTGTGGTGTGACCGTTTATCGAAACACCTCTGAGATTTCCCCCTGTTGGCATCGCTTGCCCGTTACGGCTGTCACGTTGACCAGAGGTTGCACGTGAAACCGCATTAGCGATAGAGTTGCGAGCTGAAGTGGCAGAATTGATCACTTCTCCTAGATCTGCGTTTGGATCCTTGAGAGCAGACTCAATCTCAGCAACCACGGTTTTAACCTTGATAATTGCTGCATCTGTATCAGGTAAATTAACTGCTTTAGCTAGATATTCACCCATTTCTGCTGAAAGAGTTGCCAGTTTCTTACGGTCTTCTGCTTGCTTTTTAGTGCTTGTTTCTGCTGTCGTTGTCGCAGCAAGAGTCGCTGTTGTCGTAGCTGTCAGACTCGCATTTTGACTTGTAAAGTTTTCTGCTGTTGAAAGAGCACTAGAAAGATTAGGATTGACCTGAGCATCGCTAGCCTTAACTGTGGCTCTGGATGTTCCGTCATTACTGATAGCATCTTCGCTAGGAGCCGTCTGTGAACCTTCTACATGCGAAACCTCAGAGAGGGAACTGCTTGCAACAGTCGAAGCACTATCTGATGTTGAGGCAGAATCGTTCAATGAAGACGAGGTACTAGCTGAAGTTGAAGATGAAACACTGGCACTAGTGCTAGCTGATGTTGAGGCGCTTACGGACTCGGATGCACTTGTTGAGGCCGAAATAGAGGCACTTGTAGAAGCAGAGATTGAGACACTCTCACTAACAGAGGTAGATGTTGAAACAGACGTTTGCTGCTCCTCATCTTTATTGACAGTTCCCAAAACAACCTGATCAGAATTCACTAGATTGTCAGTACCATCCACGACTTTCTCTACAGCCAGCTGTTCATTGGCATGGACTTGCGTATGAGTGGCAACTCCACCACCAACAACAGCCCCCGCGGCAGCTATCCCCTTGAGGACATCTATCCCAGTTAAAGAAGTTGAGACACGATCTTCCACAACTTCAGTTGTCACCTGAGCAGTATCAATACCACCACGAAGAACCTTAAATAGCCCGAATAAAGACGTTGAGGCACGCAACCAATGTTTCCCTGACTTAATCAGTTTGTATCTAGTTACACGATCGGTTTCTCGATACTCTCCTTCTTGACGTCTAAAAAACATGTTTTTTTCTCCTTGAGTTCATTTTTTATAAAAAAACTAAATACCAAAACATTCTTAAGATACACAGTCATGTTACATGGATATTTTCTCTTTTTTCACCCTGACAAGCACTGGTGTACTCTTAAAAAATTTTGATATAGAGCTCAATCTATAACACCTTATTATAGCACATTAGAGCCTGCTTTGTCCAAAGATTTGTATAAAAAATATATTAATACAAATGACTTGTTCTTTTTGTAGATTTTACCTGAATTTAAGATTCTTTTTTTATCCAATAATCATCTGTTTCCCTTTAAAAAATAAAATATTATTGTAAAAATTCAGTAGGATGAAATAAAATATAAACAAATTGACCAGAAAGAAAAGTCAGATCAATTTCTAGCAATGTTTTAAAACCCGTAGCGTACTATTCTAGGTTCAATCTACTATATATCGAATCATCGCTCCATCAAAAAAAAGCCGCCTGATTGGGCGACTTAATTTTTTTATAGGGAGATTATTATGAAAAAGTTTTAGGAGTATAAGTTAAGGTCTTTTTAACTTATGAGATAAGTATACAACTCCTATCTTAAAGTTTCCTTAAGTATTTTTAACGGTAAGATTTTTCCATTTTTCTCGCCAATTTTTCTTGGATAAACGCTTTTGATAAAGATTCATTCGATCTTGATTTTCTAAGAAATGGGGAGTTGGACGAACCTGAAAGTTTAAAATATCCTCCAAACCATAAGGAGCAAAGAGCTCTAAAGTTGCGTCAGCTTGCAAGCGAAGTCCTACTTCCGTACAACGTTCAGGATACTTACTCATGGCATCGCAGGAATTTCTATACGGAGATGTGTGGGGACTGTGTTGGTGCATATAGACTTGATTTTTCAGCTCCCACTGATACTGGGGAAAGTCCTCTCTCAACTTGCTTTCTATAGCCAGCGTTTCTTCGTAACTCACATCTGGGTCAAAGAAAATCACATCCACATCCGTTTCACGGTCAAAGGATGGCTTATCTGACAAGAGATTCCAGATAAAATTTCGGACCGAACCAGCTGCTAACCAGGAATCTTTCAACTCCAAGTCACGGATGATAGTCAGAATAGCCATCATGTCAGGATCTTCTCTGAAAGAATCTAAAATTTCAGCCTTATTTTTCAATGTATTCATAACCTAAGTGCTCATATGCCTTAGCAGTCGCCACCCGTCCAGACCGTGTTCGCATGATAAAACCTTTTTGGATTAAGTAAGGTTCATACATGTCCTCCACAGTCTCACGCTCTTCGGCGATATTCACAGAAAGAGTTCCTAATCCGACAGGACCACCACCATACATCTCAATCATGGTCCGAAGGATTTTTTGATCCACATAGTCCAAACCTTCATGGTCAACATCCAGCATAGTCAAGGCCTTATCAGTAATGACATCATCGATTAAACCATCCCCCATAATCTGGGCAAAGTCGCGCACGCGCTTAAGGAGACGATTAGCAATACGAGGGGTCCCACGGCTACGTAGGGCCAACTCAGACGCTGCCTCATGTGTGATTTCCATCTCAAAAATATCTGCCGTCCGCTCGACTATTTCTGTTAAGTCAGCATGGGCATAATACTCCATATGACCTGTAATTCCAAAACGTGCCCGTAGCGGATTTGAGAGCATACCAGCCCGAGTCGTCGCACCAATCAAGGTAAAAGGTGGCAACTCCAAATGAACACTGCGACTGCCTTCCCCCGCACCAATCATGATGTCAATGTAGAAGTCTTCCATAGCACTGTAAAGCACCTCTTCCACCGACATAGGCAAGCGATGAATCTCATCAATAAAAAGAACATCTCCTGGCTCCAAGTCATTCAAAATCGCTACCAAATCACCGGCTTTTTCGATAACGGGACCGGACGTTTGTTTGAGATTAACTCCCAGTTCATTGGCAATGACAAAAGCCATGGTTGTTTTCCCGAGACCTGGAGGGCCAAACAAAAGAACATGATCCAGCGCCTCATCACGCATTTTTGCTGCTTCGATAAAGATTTGAAGCTGATCCTTGACCTTATCTTGACCGATATATTCACGTAAATATTGGGGACGGAGGGTACGTTCTACCAGCTCCTCATCGCCCATGATTTCATTATCTAAAATTCTACTCATATTCCTATTATAGCAAAAATCCAGCCTACAAACAAAAAAGCCACCTGACTTGGTGGCTTCATTAGGGAGATTATTATGAAAAAGAAAAGTTTAGGATTTCTATTAAATAAAGTTAGGAGGTCTTTATTTAATGATTATATGATACAAGAGAAGACTTAAAGTTATCTTAAGAATTTCTAGTTTTTTAATTTTGTTCAAAAATAATAAATACTAATTAAAAATTGCTAAAAGCAAACAAGAAAAAAGCCACCAAATTGGGTGACTTTATTAGGAGATTATGATGAAAAAAGTTTTAGGATTTCCATTAAATAAAGTTAGGAGGTCTTTATTTAATAACTAAATGATACAGGATAAGACTTAAAGTTAGCTTAAGATTTTGAACTTTTTTTATTGTCTTTTTGTAGTAAGGTAACATAGTCACTCTTGGTATGAAATAAATGGGAGAGAAAAACAGTCTTTTGTGTCTGATCAACAAAGTAAAGCAAAACGTATTGATCTATAATTTTTCCTCGTGTAGGATACTTACTATTAATCTTTACACCGATTTTCACATCAGCATCAAAACCAGCTTCAGGAAAGACTTCTAGACTCTTTAAGCCATCTAAAATTTTTGTCACAGTATTTTTAGCAGATTGAGGGGATAAAAGTACCGTAGCTATATAGTCGTGTATATTGTCGATAGCTTGTTCAACTTCTTTTGAAAGGATCACTTTATAAGCCATAGCGTGCCCTCATACTGTCTAGGGAAATCCCTTCTCCTGCCTCGTATTCTCTCAAGGCACGTTCAGATTGGGCTTGTAATTCTTTAATCAACTGTTCTCGATGTAGATCTTCGGCCGTCTTAATAGGCAAATCTTGCTCTAGAACTATTTGCTCCACAAATAAAGAAATAGCATCTGTCATTGTCATGCCCTTTTCCTTGATAATATTTCGAGCTTGTTCCATAGTAGCTTCATTCAGTTTAAAATTATATTGTTTCGATAAGCTTATAGCCATGATATATCTCCAATCTATACGTTATAGATTGATTATATACTAGATATAGATTTTCATCAAGAAAAAGTGTTTTTCCATAATCTTACTTCCTCACGAAATACTATATTGTTACACGAGATTTCCTCGATAATCTTCTTTTTGAAAAATTTAATTGTTTCATATTTCGATACCTTTTGATAAAACCACGATAAATCAGATACTTTTTATCAGGATCTCAAGTAGGTCATTAAAAAGTTTAATGACACCAATTTTAAAGGCATCAAGTTTCTAAATAATAGAAGATTCGGCGATCTTTGTATTATATGGATATCCGCGTTATCCTTGACACGAACTTTTACTTTTGTTCAAAACAACGAATACCAATGAAATATCGCTGAAAGTCACATAACAAAAAAGCCACCAAATTGGGTGGCTTCATTAGGGATATTATTATGAAAAAAAGTTTAGGATTTCTATTAAATAAAGTTAGGAGGTCTTTATTTAATAACTAAATGATACAGGACAAGACTTAAAGTTAGCTTAAGTGAAAAAAAATTATTTTAATTTTTTTCGGTCCACCAAAATCATACCCGTACACTGAAAACTAGATAAGGTTTCAAAACCTAAGGAACGATAAAATCCAAGAGTCTTTTCTGACTCATCTGTCGCTAGTTGTACTTGGTAGGCATCCTTATAATCAGCTAGAGCTTGCTTCATCAAGGCGCTACCAATCCCTTGGCGCTGATAGCTTGGCAAAACAATCAAATCCTGGACAAAAACGGATGAAAAACCATCTCCAACCAAGCGAACTAGACCAACGATTTTCTCGCCATCACGCGCTAGATAAATGGCTAGCGAATGAGACAAGGCCTGCTCCAACATCTGTGGCTGATTGGTATAGTTTGTCCAACCAACTGCCTGATAGAGATGTAAAACGTCATCAATTGAAACAGATGTTTCTTTTGTAATCTTAATCATAGCAAACCTTCCTAACATTCTCGTAGAGATTTAATCTGTTGTCCATTTTCATCAAAATTATCTTGCTTCAACCATGCTTCAAAACGAGCCTTAACCCTTGGCCAATCCTTGTCGATCATAGACAACCAATCCGTATCTCTAGTACGCCCTTTATAAATAACAGCTTGACGGAAGGTTCCCTCGTAGATAAAGCCCAAACGTTCTGCTGCTTTTCTAGAAGGTAGATTTAGCGCATCACATTTCCACTCATAACGGCGATAGTTAAGCTCTTCAAAGACATAACGAGCAAGCAAATAGTGGGCTTCTGTTCCCATCCTGGTCTGTTTAAGAGCCGGCGAAAAGGTCACGGCTCCAACTTCAATCACGCGATTGGCTTGGTCAATACGCATGAGAGAAAAAGTCCCCAGCGCCTTTCCAGTCACTTTATCGATAATCGCATAATAGAAGCGATCCTTGCGCTCAAGCATCTGCTTTAAAGCGACGATTAATTTTTCGAGATTTTCTACTGGTGGTTGAAAGAGATAGGTCCACATGTCACGAGGGCTATCTGGACCATAAACAGCTAACAAATCCTCCGCATGCTTTTCTACTGACAGAGCTTCGATAATCGTATACTGTCCTTCTATCCGTACAAGTGAAGGCAAGACTCCAGGTGTGTCGTCTACAGGTTCACCAATCATCTGACCATATTCATTTACTGGCATAGCTTTCTCCTTGTCTTACTCTTATAAGTTTAAAGATGTGAATAGTATATCACATCTCACAGGTAATCTACAAAAAATCCTCCAGATTCTACTCTGAAGGATTCATATCTTATTTTACAACGATATTAACCAGTTCAATTATCTTCACCTTAGAAATCGCAACACTACGAATTATTCAACTTAGTCAAATAGGCAAAACCACTTTTCATATTTAAAAAATTACTTTTTAACCTTCATAAACATCAATTGGGTACGATATATCAAATATATCTGAAAATTGATCATCCGAAACTTTCATAAACTCTTCATCAGAAATATCAATCCTATTAAATGATTCTAACACACTAGTAATGTGTAATAATGGAGTCAATGACGACATACCCGTATAATTTATAATATCCATCTCAATTGCCGATATCCTTAAAAAGATATCCTTATATCTTTCTAATAATTCATCTATATCTCCTATAGTCTTCAAACCTAATTTTTTCACCCTCTGAACTACCGTAGATAGAGAAGAACTATTAATATTAAAATCTATATTAAAATCTGTATCCACATCTAACGGTTTAATCGTATTCAATAGTTCAATGTAATTTTGATCTTCTGTTACATAAGTCATAAGCGTACTGCTATCTATCGGTAATTCTTTTTTCGAAGTAGGTAATTTTTCCCTTATCTCCTGCTCATAGTTAATAATATTATTTTTTAACTGCAGAAAATTATCATCAGCCAACTCAATTAGTCCTGCCAATCTGGCGAATTGCCTCCTGTATTGATTAGGTATATCTTCCTTGCTTTTATATCCTAAATCATGTTCGATTTCAGCCCAAGCATGTTGCATAACTGTCCTAATTTGTAGCTCCAATTTCATATCTTTAAATCTGCTATATAAAATAGGGGAAGAATTCTCTTCTTTTAAACTTACTACATAATGAAGTGAAACATAACCAAATTTTGTTGGATCCTCACTCTTACGTTTATCAATAGTATTCTCTACATCAACCTCGAACTCTTGACTGATTAGCTCAGCTATTTTATCGACATCATCACTAAAGTACGTTATGATACGAATGCCGCATAAGTCGGTAATCTCAGCCAAATTAGAATAATTTTTCCTTTTTACTTTTCCTTCAAGAGACTCTACAGTTTTTACTCTCCCAATTATTTCATGAACGTTAATAGATTGACTTTTAATAATATTCTTTACAGCATTCTCTACATAATTTAAGCAATCTTCATAACTCCCCCGTGAAACAGAATATCCATCAACAATCTTCTTATGACTTTGATTCATCATTAATCTCTCCTAAAAAGTGAACAAAAAATTGTTTCTTTTTTTTAATCAACTATAGTCTACAATTATTTCACAACAATATTCACAAGCTTGTTCGGCTTCAATAGTCCGGTGGACTGTTGAAGGTGGCAGATAAGGCTAATAAACTCGTTATTTCACAACAATATTAACCAATTTATTCGGTACCGCAATCACCTTAACAATTTCCTTACCATCAATCTCTGCTTTGACTTTATCGTCAGCTAGAGCGACTTCTTGCAATTCTTCACGAGAAAGGTCTTTTGCGACCATGAGTTTAGCACGGACTTTTCCTTTAATTTGAACGACGATTTCGATTTCGTCTTCAACCAATTTGCTTTCGTCCCATGTTGGCCAAGCTACATAAGAGATAGACTCGCCTGTTGCTACCACTGTTTGCCAGAGTTCTTCTGCCAAGTGAGGGGCAAATGGAGCAATCAATTGGATAAAGCCTTTGGCATAGTCTACATAGAGTTTATCTTCCTTGTTGGCAGCATTGACAAAGACCATGAGTTGGGCAATGGCTGTGTTGAATTTCATGGACTCGATTTGCTCAGTGACAGCTTTGACTGTTTCATTGTAAACCTTGTCGAGAGCACCATTGTTTTCCGCAGCGATTTCTTTACTTGTGATCAAACGGTATACACGGTCAAGGAATTTACGGCTTCCTTCCAAACCTTCTTCTGACCAAGCGATTGAAGCATCAAGTGGTCCCATGAACATTTCATAGACACGAAGGGTATCAGCACCGTATTGTTCCACCACATCGTCTGGGTTCACCACGTTCTTGAGGGATTTAGACATCTTGGCTGGTGCTTGCTCCAATTCTTCCCCTGTTTCCATGTGGAAGAATGAACCATCACGTTTTTCAACCTTGTCAGTCGCCACAAGAGCACCACGGTGGTCACGGTAGCTAGTTCCCAAGATCATTCCTTGGTTAAAGAGTTTTTGGAATGGTTCCTTAGTTGGAACGACACCGAGGTCATAGAGGAATTTATGCCAGAAACGAGCGTAAAGCAAGTGGAGCACAGCGTGTTCTGCACCACCCACATAGATATCTACTGGCAACCATTGTTTGAGGAGGTCCTCATCAGCCAATTTTTCTGTGTTATGTGGATCGATATAGCGGAGGTAGTACCAGCTTGAACCTGCCCATTGTGGCATGGTATTCGTCTCACGACGACCTTTGACACCATCTTCACGAGTCACTTCAAGCCAGTCTGTCAAGTTAGCCAATGGGCTTTCACCAGTACCTGAAGGGCGGATATCCTTGGTTACTGGCAAGACAAGTGGCAAGTCACTTTCTGGAACAGCTGTTGAAGTGCCATCTTCCCAATGAACGATTGGGATTGGTTCACCCCAGTAACGTTGACGACTAAAGAGCCAGTCACGGAGGCGGTAGGTAACTTTTTCTTGACCACAGCCTTTTTCTTCCAACCAAACCACGATTTTAGCAATCGCGTCTTCTTTGTTAAGACCATCTAGGAAACCTGAATTGACATGAAGACCGTCTTCTGTGTAGGCAGCTTCTGCTACGTTTCCGCCTTCCAGCACTTCCACAATTGGAAGGTCAAATTGTTTGGCAAATTCCCAGTCACGTTGGTCGTGGGCAGGTACGGCCATAACAGCACCAGTACCGTAGCTAGAGAGAACATAGTCGGCAATCCAGATTGGAATTTCTTTACCGTTAACAGGGTTGATAGCATAGGCACCAGTCCAAACCCCTGTTTTGTCCTTGGCAAGGTCTGTACGAGCCAAGTCTGATTTGAGGCTTGCTTGGTGTTTGTAATTAGCTACAGCCTCAGCTTGTTCCGCACTTACGATGGCATCTACTAGTTCATGCTCAGGCGCCAAAACAGTGAAGGTCGCACCAAAAAGAGTATCTGGACGAGTGGTAAAGACGGTGAATTCCTTGTCTGTTCCTTTCACCTTGAAAGTGACATTGGCACCAGTTGATTTACCAATCCAGTTGCGTTGCATATCCTTGATAGACTCTGGCCAGTCAAGGTCATCCAAGTCATTGAGCAAGCGCTCTGCATAGGCCGTGATTTTAAGCATCCATTGGCGCATTGGTTTGCGGACAACTGGATAGCCTCCACGCTCAGATGTTCCATCAGGAAGGACTTCTTCGTTGGCGATAGCTGTTCCCAGTTCCTCAACCCAGTTTACTGGCACTTCTGCTTCATAGGCCAAGCCTTTTTCATAAAGCTTGGTAAAAATCCACTGCGTCCATTTGTAGTAGTTTGGATCTGTCGTGTTGACTTCACGGTCCCAGTCGTAAGAGAATCCAAGGGCATTGATTTGGCGTTTGAAGTTGGCGATGTTTTCTGCTGTGAATTCTGCGGGGTCATTCCCAGTATCCATAGCGTATTGCTCCGCAGGCAAACCAAAAGCATCCCACCCCATTGGGTGAAGGACATTGTAGCCTTGCGCACGTTTGTAACGGCTGAGGATATCCGTTGCTGTGTAGCCCTCTGGGTGTCCTACGTGAAGGCCCGCTCCAGATGGGTAAGGGAACATGTCAAGTGCATAAAACTTTGGTTTTGATGCGTCAGTTCCTGTCTTAAAAGTATGATTGTCAGCCCAGTGTTTCTGCCACTTAGGCTCGATTTCTTTATGATTGTAAAAACTCATGGTATCTCTCCAATTTTCGTGATGTTCCTATTATACCATTTTTAGGGGAAATATTGTTCCTCTTTTCGTGTTTTTATTGTTTTGACCTATGATCACTAGACTATTTTACAAATAAATTCTAAAAATCCTCCAATATATATAATTTACCACTCAATTAATTCTTCATAAATAATATAGATGCATGATAGGGCTTTTTATGGTAGAATATAGGAAAGTGCTTTCTCAGAAGGAGGGAAATATGGACAAACAAACCATCGCTGTTTTAGGGCCTGGTTCATGGGGTACTGCGCTGTCACAAGTTCTAAATGACAACGGACACCAAGTACGTATCTGGGGAAATATTCCTGATCAAATTGACGAAATCAATACACAACATACTAACAAACGCTATTTTAAGGATACTGTATTAGACGAAAAAATTGTTGCCTATCATGATTTGACAGAAACCTTAAAGGGGGTTGATGCCGTCTTGTTTGTGGTGCCAACCAAGGTAACTAGATTGGTGGCTCAACAAGTCGCTGCTGTTTTGGATCATAAAGTGGTTGTCATGCATGCTTCAAAAGGCCTCGAGCCAAATAGTCACAAACGCCTTTCAACAATCCTAGAAGAAGAAATCCCTGAAGAGTTGCGTAGTGAGATTGTGGTTGTATCTGGTCCTAGTCACGCAGAAGAAACGATTGTGCGCGACATCACCTTGATTACGGCTGCTTCTAAAGATTTACAGACTGCTCAATATGTTCAAAAACTCTTTAGCAACCACTACTTCCGCCTTTATACCAATACGGATGTTATCGGAGTGGAAACAGCTGGTGCTCTTAAAAATATCATCGCCGTTGGTGCAGGTGCCCTTCATGGACTTGGATTTGGGGATAATGCCAAAGCTGCTATTATCACGCGCGGGCTGGCAGAAATTACCCGTCTGGGAGTTAAACTTGGAGCAAATCCATTAACTTACAGTGGACTTTCTGGGGTTGGAGATTTAATCGTTACCGGAACTTCTGTCCACTCACGTAACTGGCGTGCAGGAGATGCTCTTGGGCGTGGCGAAGCCTTGGCAGATATCGAAGCAAATATGGGAATGGTCATTGAAGGAATTTCAACAACCAAAGCTGCTTACGAATTGGCGCAAGAACTCGGAGTTTATATGCCTATTACCCAAGCCATTTACCAAGTTATTTATGAAAATGTTAATATTAAGGATGCCGTTTCTGAACTCATGAGCAATGAGTTCAAGGCAGAGAACGAGTGGTCTTAGTCACCGTTAGAAAGGAAGCTCATGAAGCAAAAAGTTAGAAAAGCCGTTATCCCTGCTGCGGGACTTGGAACTCGTTTCCTACCTGCAACTAAAGCTTTGGCCAAAGAAATGTTGCCAATCGTAGATAAACCAACCATCCAGTTTATCGTTGAAGAAGCTCTTAAATCTGGAATTGAAGATATTCTTGTGGTAACAGGAAAGTCAAAACGTTCTATCGAAGATCATTTCGACTCAAACTTCGAGTTAGAATACAACCTCAAGGAAAAAGGAAAAACCGACCTTTTGAAACTAGTTGACGAAACAACTGGTATGCGTCTTCACTTCATCCGGCAAACACACCCACGTGGACTCGGAGATGCCGTCTTACAAGCAAAGGCTTTCGTCGGAAACGAACCCTTTGTGGTCATGCTTGGAGATGACCTCATGGATATCACTGATGACAAAGCTGTTCCATTGACCAAGCAGCTCATGAATGATTATGAGAAGACTCATGCTTCTACTATCGCTGTTATGCCTGTCCCACATGAAGACGTTTCTTCATACGGTGTCATCGCTCCTCAGGGTGAAGGAAATGACGGTCTTTACAGTGTTGAAACCTTCGTTGAAAAACCAGCACCTGAAGACGCACCAAGTGATCTAGCCATCATCGGTCGTTACCTCCTCACACCTGAGATTTTCGGTATTCTTGAAAATCAAACACCAGGAGCAGGAAATGAAATCCAGCTAACAGATGCTATCGATACTCTCAACAAAACCCAACGAGTATTTGCTCGTGAGTTTAAAGGTTCTCGTTACGATGTTGGAGACAAGTTTGGATTCATGAAGACTTCCATCGAATACGCTCTTAAACACCCACAAGTCAAAGACCACTTGAAGGACTACTTGATTAATCTTGGAAAAGAACTTTCAGGAGACAAATAAACAATTTACCAAACAGTCAGATTTAACTTAAATCTGGCTTTTTTGATGTCTAAATTTCGAACTCCAATCCCTATCCAAAGCCCTGTTTTAAGCCTAATTTCTTGCAAGAGATGCTTTTATGGTATAATAATAAAGAGTGAGGAATTCTATGAACAAACATGTAACAAGAATCAAACAAAAAGGACTGGCCTTACTTGGGTCTCTAAAATTAACAATTTCCAAAAAAAATCCAGATAAAAATAAGAAAGTCAAAACAAAACTAACCATTTGGACTATTGGGGCCAAGATTTTACTTGGAATAAAAGCAACTTTTAACACACTTTTCATCCTAGCTTTTATTGGCGGTCTCCTCGGGACTGGGGTTGTTTTGGGGTATGCTGTTTCTCTCTTTGATCAAGTTAGTGTCCCTCAAACGGAGGATTTGGTTAAACAGGTCAACAATATTTCATCTATTTCTGAGATTCGCTATGCAGATGGTTCTATGATTGGGGCTATCGAGAGCGATCTTTTGCGAACATCTGTCGCATCCGATGCCATCTCAGAGAATCTCAAGCAAGCTATCGTTGCAACCGAGGACGAACACTTTGCAGAGCACAATGGTGTCGTTCCTAAAGCTGTCATTCGTGCCAGTCTAGGAAACTTTATCAGCCTTGGTTCTTCGAGTGGTGGTTCTACCCTAACACAACAGCTCATCAAACAACAAGTAGTTGGTGATACTCCTACGCTTGCTCGTAAAGCTAGTGAAATCGTAGATGCTCTAGCCCTAGAACGTGCTATGAATAAGGATGAAATCCTGACTACCTATCTAAATGTTGCACCTTTTGGTCGCAATAACAAGGGGCAAAATATCGCAGGTGCTCAGCAGGCTGCAACTGGGATTTTCGGAGTGGATGCTAGTAAACTAACCATTCCTCAAGCAGCTTTCCTAGCAGGTTTACCACAAAGCCCTATTTCCTACTCACCTTATGAGTCTACTGGTGAGATGAAGAGCGAAGAAGATATTGAACTTGGAATCAAGCGCTCAAAAGATGTTCTTTACAATATGTACAGAACTGGAGTCCTTAGCCAAGAAGATTACGAAACCTATAAAGCGTACGATATTAAGAAAGACTTCTTGCCAGCAGAAAATGTCAACGTAACTGCTAAAGGTTTCCTCTACTTCACTGCGCTTGATGAGGCGACGAACCTCATGTACGATTATCTGGTCAAAAAAGATAACGTTTCTGCACCAGAACTAAAGAACGAATCTATCCAAAAATCTTATCATGAATTGGCTGAAAAAGAGATTCAAAATGGTGGTTACCGTATCACAACTACAATTGATAAAGCTATCCATACAGCCATGCAAGGTGCAGTTGCAAACTATGGCTACCTTGTCGATGATGATACTGGTCAACCAGAAGTCGGAAATGTCTTGATGGATAACCAAACAGGCGCCATTTTAGGATTTGTCGGTGGTCGTGATTACCAAAGTAATCAAAACAACCACGCCTTTAACACTAAAAGGTCTCCTGCTTCAACTACTAAACCAATCCTAGCCTACAGTATTGCGATTGACCAAGGTTTGATGGGAAGTGCAAGCATCTTATCTAACTACCCAACTAACTTCTCTAACGGAAATCCGATCATGTATGTCAATAGTTCTGGTACTGCCATGATGAGTCTGAAAGAAGCTCTGAATTACTCTTGGAATATCCCAGCCTACTGGACCTATCAGTTACTTCTTCAAAAAGGAGTTGATGTCCGTTCCTACATGGAAAAAATGGGCTACGAGATTCCAGAATATGGCATTGAAAGTCTTCCTATGGGGGGAGGAATCGATGTCACTGTTGCCCAGCATACAAACGGCTACCAAACCTTGGCTAACAATGGTGTTTACCATAAGAAATACATGATTTCAAAAATCGAGAAGACCAGCGGCGAGGTTATCTATGAGCACAAAGACGAACCTGTACAAGTCTACTCTAAAGCAACTGCAACCATTATGCAGAGCTTACTAAGAGATGTTATTTCTTCCCAAGTGACTTCAAGCTTCCAGAGCGATCTTGCCACTATCAACCCAAGTTTAGCGGGTGCTGACTGGATTGGTAAAACTGGTACGACCAATGAAGATGGCGATATGTGGCTCATGCTTTCAACACCAAGATTAACCCTTGGTGGTTGGCTTGGTCATGATGATAACCGACCACTTGGTAAAGGTGCAGGACACTACCGTAATGCAAAATATATGGCTCATCTGGTAAATGCCATTCAACAAGCAGCCCCTTCTTCTTGGGGTTCAGAACGTTTCAAACTCGATTCAAGTGTCACTTCATCACAAGTCCTCAAATCAACTGGTCAAAAACCAGGTAAGGTTACTATCAATGGTAAAGAGATTAATGTGACTGGTGAAATGGTAACAAGTTACTGGGCTAACCAAAATGGTGCTCCGACTACCACTTATAAATTCGCTATTGGTGGAAGCGATGCAGACTACCAAAATGCTTGGAACACCATTTTAGGAAGTCTGCCTAAAGCATCTTCTTCCTCATCAAACAATAACAATAGTAGTAACAATAATAATCGTAGTAATACTTCTAATAGTAACGTGAACAGTAATAGTGGCTCTAGTTCCAATAATAGAAGCAGCAATCAACAGCGCTAACTAGCACAATCATTGAGAGTGGGAAAGAAAATTTCTGAAAGAAATGATTTTTCTCCACTCTCTTTTTTCTTTTTTCATTTCATGGTACAATAGCAACATGAATAAATATCAAAAGAATATTTTTAAGGGAACCATTTATTCTCTCCTATCTGGCTTGATCTGGGGGATCTGTGGAATCTTAGGAGAGTACTTTTTTTCACATTATCAAGTATCTTCAGGGTGGATTACTTCTATGCGTCTACTCGTCGCAGGTGGTTTCGTAATCGTCTTATCTAGTCTTAAACTCCAGTCCCAACTCTTCGAGATCTGGAAAAATCGAAACAATTACCTGCCTTTTCTGGCCTATGCCATCTTAGGGATTTTTTCTGTTCAGTTTTTCTTCTATCTCTGTGTCGAGTATTCCAACGCTACAACTGCAACCATCCTCCAATTTATCAGTCCTGTCTTCATTCTTATCTACAACCGCATTATCTACAAGAAAAAAGCTTCTAAAAAAGCGATCTTCTATGTTCTGACTGCTATGCTTGGGGTCTTTTTGATGGCTACCAAAGGCGATTTGTCTAAGCTATCCATCACTCCTCTTGCTTTACTGACTGGACTTCTCAGTGCCCTAGGCGTCATGTTCAATGTCATCTTACCCCAACGTTTCGCTAAAAAATACGGTTTTGTGCCAACTGTTGGCTGGGGAATGATTATCGCTGGACTTTTTAGTAATTTTCTCTACCCCGTTTATAAGATTAGCTTCCAGGTTGATACCATCAGTATCTGTATTTGTTTGACTATTGCCTTTTTGGGAACTGCCTTTGCCTTTTTCCTATCGATGAAGGCCGTCTCTCTCGTTTCCCCATTGGTGGTGTCGGTCGTTAGCGCAAGCGAACCTCTATCCTCTGCTATCCTCAGTGTCCTTTTCCTTGGCATGATTCTGGATGGTTTCTTGGTACTAGCCATGATTTTGATTATCGTTCCTATGGTTTTCTTGTCCATTGAAGAATCTAAATCCAAGAATTAAACACCTTCTTTTAACACTTAAGGCTTCAAAATTAAAGCCTTTTTTGGTAGAATAGTAAGCATTACAAAGAGTGAGGAGACACCTATGACTGCTACAAAAATGAATGCTCAAGAAATTATCCAATTTATCGCAAATGCTGAGAAAAAGACAAGTGTAAAAGTGACCTTTGAGGGACAACTTGCCGGAGCTATCCCTGCTTCTGTTATCAAGCTTGGGAATGTTCTCTTTGGAGACTGGAAAGATATCGCTCCACTTCTTGATGGACTAACAGAAAACAAGGACTATGTTGTTGAACAAGACGCTCGCAACTCGGCTGTACCTCTCCTTGATAAACGTGATATCAATGCTCGTATCGAGCCAGGCGCTATCATCCGTGACCAAGTTGAGATTGGTGACAATGCTGTTATCATGATGGGTGCTGTTATCAATATCGGTGCTGAAATCGGTGCTGGCACTATGATTGATATGGGAGCTATTCTGGGCGGACGCGCTATTGTCGGTAAAAATAGCCACGTTGGCGCAGGTGCTGTTCTTGCAGGCGTTAT
Source organism: Streptococcus sp. HMSC034E03 (assembly GCF_001811505.1). Classification (GTDB taxonomy): domain Bacteria; phylum Bacillota; class Bacilli; order Lactobacillales; family Streptococcaceae; genus Streptococcus. The sequence goes on along the minus strand of NZ_KV804957.1, from coordinate 52,189 downwards.
CGAGCCAGCTAGTGCTGAGCCTGTTCGTGTCGGTGACAATGTTCTCATCGGTGCTAACGCTGTGGTTATCGAAGGTGTTCAAATCGGTAGCGGTTCTGTTGTTGCAGCAGGAGCAATCGTCACTCAAGATGTTCCAGAAAATGTTGTGGTAGCTGGTGTCCCAGCTCGTGTTATCAAGGAAATCGATAGCCAAACCCAACAAAAAACAGCGCTAGAAGATGCGCTTCGCACCTTGTAATTAGTAACAGAGGCGGAAACTTTTCCAGCCTCTTTCTCGTATCAATAGAAGGAAATTAACTATGTTAGATTTGATTCAAACTCGACGCGATCTTCACCAAATTCCTGAGATTGGTTTAGAAGAATTCAAGACTCATGCTTATTTACTCAATGTTATTGAGAAATTAACAGCTGGTAAGGATTTTGTTCAGATTCGTACTTGGCGAACGGGTATTTTAGTTTACTTGCAGGGAAGTCAGCCAGAAGGTACCATTGGTTGGCGGACAGATATTGATGGACTCCCAATCGTTGAACAAACAGGTCTTCCTTTTGCCTCTCAACACCCAGACCGTATGCATGCTTGTGGACATGATTTTCACATGACCATTGCCCTAGGAAGTCTCGAACGTGCTCTAGAAAACCAACCTAAAAACAATCTCCTCTTTCTCTTCCAGCCTGCCGAGGAAAATGAAGCAGGTGGCATGCTCATGTATGAAGATGGGGCCTTTGGCGACTGGTTGCCTGACCAATTCTATGGGCTTCATGTTCGTCCAGACCTAAAAGTTGGACAGATTGCGACCAATACTCATACACTCTTTGCAGGAACTTGCGAAGTCAAGATTCGCTTCAAGGGTAAAGGTGGTCACGCCGCCTTTCCACATCAAGCAAACGACGCTCTGGTTGCAGCTAGCTATTTTGTCACTCAAGTTCAATCGGTTGTCAGCCGTAATGTTGATCCTATCGAGGGAGCTGTCGTCACTTTCGGTGTTTTTCAAGCTGGGACAACCAACAATGTCATTGCTGATACAGCCTTCTTGCATGGAACTATCCGAGCTCTTACACACAACATGAGCCTCTTGGTGCAAAAACGTGTCAAAGTCATCGCTGAAGGTGTTGCAGCTGCTTTTGATATGGAAGTGGAAGTTGAACTCAAGCAGGGAGGTTATTTGCCAGTCGAAAACAACCCTGAATTAGCCCAGGAATTGATGACCTTCTTTGATGAAAAAGAGGGCATTGAACTAATCGATATCGAGCCTGCTATGACAGGGGAGGACTTTGGTTATCTTCTCTCCAAGGTTCCTGGTGTCATGTTCTGGCTTGGAATTGATAGTCCCTATGCTCTTCACCATCCACAGATGAGTCCTAAGGAAGAAGCTCTGGCAATTGGAGTCGAGGCTGTATCAAGCTTTTTAGCCAAGAAAGCTGCGGAGTAAACAATGAAAAAAGCCCTACGCAAGCAGGTCTTGCAAGAACTCAAATTTCTATCATCCGAAGAAAAGGAAGTCATGGACGCTTGGTTGACTGAGCAACTACTTCTACATCCCTTCTACAAGGAAGCAAAAACCATCGCCACTTACCTGTCTTTTCCTCATGAATTTCAGACAGCTAGACTCATTGAACAAGCTCAAAAAGATGGGAAAACCATCCTCATTCCCAAAACTTATCCACAAGGGAAAATGGACTTTGTGATCTATGAACCAGAGAAACTCAAAAGAAATTCTTTTGGTCTTCTTGAACCTCAAGGAGAGTTCACAATCCTTGAACCCTCTCAGATTGACCTGATTCATGTTCCTGGTTTGGCTTTCAATCCTTCTGCTTATCGGATTGGCTACGGTGGTGGTTATTATGATCGCTACTTAGAGCATTTCCCAGGTCACACCATCAGTACACTTTATCCTTGTCAGATTCAGGACTTCCAGCCTGATTCACATGATATTCCTGTTGAGGAGGTACTTATCTATGAAAGAGATTTTTGATCGTCGTTATCCTGTCACGAGCTTCTTTCTACTCGTGACAAGCCTGGTTTTTGTACTCATGTTTCTAACCAGTGGTTTCAACTATACCAGCGCAGCCACCTTGTATAAATTCGGAGCTGTGTATCCCCCTGCTATCAAGGCTATGCCTGAACAAATCTGGCGCTTATTCTCGGCAACCTTTGTCCATATTGGCTTGGAGCACTTTTTAGTCAATATGCTATCCCTCTACTTTTTGGGACGTCAGATGGAGCAAATCTTTGGCTCCAAACAGTTTTTCTTTATCTACCTTCTATCAGGTATGATGGGAAATCTCTTTGTCCTAGTTTTTAGTCCCAATACCATTACTGCAGGTGCTTCAACTGCCCTCTACGGTATGTTCGCTTCTATTGTCGTTCTTCGTTATGCCTCACGCAACTCCTATCTTCAACAGCTTGGTCAATCCTACCTCTCCCTCTTGGTCATCAACCTAGTAGGAAGTATTTTAATGCCTGGTATCAGCCTTACTGGACATGTCGGGGGAGCTGTCGGCGGTGCATTACTAGCTATCGTCTTCCCAGTTCGAGGAGAACGAAAGATTTACAGCTCAGGCCAACGTTGTCTAGCAACCCTATCCTTTATTGCTTTATCAGCTTTACTACTTTTTATCGGACTATTATAAGAACAAGAAAAACCATTGGAAAAACTCGAAAAGAATTGAGGTCCAATGGTTTTTTTGAATCTATTTGAAAAGTAGTTTAAAACCCATTATTTTCGCTGAGTTCTTTGAACCAGTGGCCTGATTTTTTCAGACGGCGTTCTTGCGTTTCAAGATCAAGCTCGACCAAACCATAACGGTTTTTATAGCTATTGAGCCATGACCAGCAATCGATAAAGGTCCAGATCAAGTAGCCTTTACAGTTGGCACCATCTTCAATGGCACGATGAAGTTCACGAAGGTGACCTTTGACAAAGTCAATACGATAATCATCCTGAATCATTCCATTTTCGCGGAATTTATCTTCACCTTCAACGCCCATCCCATTCTCCGTCAACATCCACTCGATATTATCATAGTTTTCCTTGATGTTTTGAGCGATATGATAAATTCCTTGCTCGTAGATTTCCCAACCGCGGTGCGGATTGATCTTACGACCTGGCATGACATAAGGTTCATAAAAATGTTCTGGCAAGAGCGGGCTATCAGGATGCTTAGCAAAACGTGGCGCCATGACACGCAAAGGCTGGTAGTAGTTGACTCCAAGGAAATCTACTGTGTGCTCACGAATAAGTTCCAACTCCTCAGCTGTAGAATCTGGTAGCAAATTATGCTCAGCTAAAATTTCCACCAATTCTTCTGGATAAGTTCCCAAGACAGATGGATCTAGGAAAGATTGAGCTTGGAACAGATCAGCAATGCGTGCAGCTTTGACATCCGCAGGATGCTGACTACGTGGATAGGCTGGTGTCAAGTTGAGGACAATCCCAATCTTAGAACCCAGCAACATTTCGTGACAAGCCTTCACCGCAAGAGTGCTGGCTAACTGGGTATGATAGGCAACCTTTACTGCTGCTTTGGCATCTACTTTATGAGGATAATGGGCATCATAGAAATAGCCGAACTCCACAGGAACGATAGGTTCATTGAAGGTAATCCACTGGTCCACCAAGTCTCCATAAGTTTCAAAACAGAAACGAGCATAGTCTTCATAAGCCTTGATGGTTGCCTTATTTTCCCAACCATCCCCATCTTCTTGAAGGGCAAAAGGCAGGTCAAAGTGATAAAGATTGACTAAGAGGCGAATACCCTTGGCCTTGATGGCTTCAAATACCTGACGGTAGAAAGCCACCCCTTGAGGGTTGACTTCTCCACGGCCCTGTGGGAAAATACGAGACCACTGGATAGAAGTTCGAAAGGCTGTGTGGCCAGTTTCTAACAAGAGTTCGATATCCTTTTCCCAGTTTTCATAGAAGGTCGACGTTTTGTCTGGTCCAATACTATTATAGTAACGATTTGGCTCTACTTGAAACCAATAATCCCAGAGATTATCTCCCTTGCCATCACCAGGCACTCGTCCTTCTGTCTGCGGCCCAGAAGTTGAGGAACCCCAGACAAAATTCTTTGGAAATTTTAGCATAGTACTACCTCTTTATTTACTCTTTTTATGTTTATTTTATCTCATTATAAAGAAAAAACAAGGCAAAAACTAGTTACATTTTTGTCTTGTTTTTCTTCTGATTATAGATTTTATTTATTTGTTAGGATTTCAAGGGTTTCAAGCAAGCTATCTGCGTGAACTTCGATTGTATCTCCTGTCGCCTTAATCTTCACTTCTACGATTCCATCCGCTGCTTTTTTACCAACAGTGATACGGATTGGAAGACCAATCAAGTCGCTATCGCTGAATTTAACACCGACACGTTCGTTACGGTCATCCGTCAAGACTTCGTAGCCTTTATTTACCAAAGCTTCTTCGATACGATTTGTCAATGTAAGACTTGCTTCATCCTTGACGTTAACTGGAACCAAATGCACATCAAATGGCGCCAATTCTTTAGGGAAGTTGATTCCCCAAGCGTAACGATATTCGCCTTTTGGAGTTTTGTTGACAAAGAGGCGAGCGTGTTGCTCCATGACTGCTGAAAGGAGACGGCTCACACCGATACCGTAGCAGCCCATGATGATTGGCACAGCACGACCATTTTCATCCAAGACATCTGCACCCATGCTTGCTGAGTAACGAGTACCGAGTTTGAAAATGTGACCAATTTCAATACCACGCGCAAAATTGAGAACACCTTGTCCGTCTGGTGAAATTTCACCTTCACGAACTTCACGGATATCCACATACTCAGCAGTGAAATCACGACCTGGGTTGACACCAGTCAAGTGGTAACCATCTTGGTTGGCACCAGCAACAGCATTGCGACTATCTTGCACCTTGCGGTCTGCGATAATCTTGACATGTTCTGGAAGATTGACTGGGCCAAGTGAACCAAAGTCCGCTCCCAACAATTCTTTCACTCCTGCCTCAGTTGCTGGCTCCAAGAAATCTGCTCCAAGGTAGTTTTTCAATTTGACTTCATTAAGTTGGTCGTTGCCAACCAATAGAGCTACAACTGGCTCTTGGTCTGCGATATAAACCAAGGTCTTGATTGTTTGCTCTTCAGAGATATTCAAGAAGGCTGCTACTTCATCAATTGATTTGACACCTGGTGTTTCCACACGTGCCACTTCTTCTTCAGTCACAACACGGTTGCTTGGTTTGTACTCGTTGGTTGCCATTTCCAAGTTGGCTGCATAGCTTGACTCGCTTGAGTAGGCAATAGTATCTTCACCAGAAACCATCCATTTGAGCAATTCTGCCTTGATTTCTTCTTGCACTTCTGCAGGAATCTCGTCAAATGATGCGACAGACTTGTCTAACACCACCCAACGATCAAGGTCTGTACGAGCAGGTGTGATGGCCATAAACTCTTGGCTATCCTTACCACCCATAGCTCCACCGTCTCCGATGATGGCTTTAAAGTCCAAGCCACTACGAGTGAAGATACGCTCGTAAGCTGCCTTGTACTCATCATAAGTTACATCCAAACTATCGTAGTTAGCGTGGAAGCTATAACCATCTTTCATGATGAACTCACGGGTACGAAGAAGTCCATTACGTGGACGTTTTTCATCACGGTACTTAGGCTGGATTTGGTACAAGTTCAGTGGTAATTGCTTGTAAGACTTAACAGAATCACGGACAATAGCTGTGAAGGTTTCTTCGTGAGTTGGACCCAAGATAAAGTCTGACTTCTCACGGTTTTTCAATTTATATAAGTCTTCCCCGTAGGTTTCATAACGGCCAGATTCACGCCAAAGGTCAGCGCTTAGAAGGGCTGGAGTCAACATCTCAACGGCACCCATCTTCTCAAACTCTTGACGCATGATGTTCTTGGCTTTTTCGATAACACGGTTAGCAAGTGGCAGGTAGGAATAGACACCTGCAGATACTTGACGAACATAACCAGCACGCAACATAAGGGCGTGGCTGATAACTTGAGCATCGCTTGGCATTTCGCGAAGCGTTGGGATAAGCATTTTACTTTGTTTCATAATTACTCCTCTAATTCTTAAAAGAAGGTTCGCATGATGTCGTTCCATGTTACAGCGAGCATCAATACGACCATAATGACAACTCCAACCAGAGTGACATAGGTTTCAATTTCTTGTTTTAGTGGTTTGCGACGGATCGCTTCTAGGATATTGAGCACGATTTTTCCACCATCTAGCGCAGGGATTGGAATCAAGTTAAAAATCCCGATATTGATGGAAATCATAGCCAAGAAGAACAAGACATTCTCAAGACCATTTTTAGCAGCATCACTACTTGCCTTAAAGATAGCAACAGGACCGCCTAGCTTATTCAAATCTGGTTGGAAGATCAAGCTTTTCAAAGCATTGAGAATACGCAAGGCTGAGTCAGCCGCACTTGTAAATCCACCCATAAACATGGACCAGATATCTGATTTGAGTCTTGGCTGAACACCCAGGATATAACGACCTTGACTTTCTTCAGGTGCCACACTCACTTGTTTTTCAGTTCCACTCTCAGCAATAGTCACATCCAAAACAGGCGCTGTTTTATCCTTGGTTTCTGCATCAACAGCCTGAATTAAATCTGCCCAGTTTGAAATCTCGTGACTGCCGACCTTAGTGATTTGGGCCGTATTTTCAACTCCAACCTTAGCCAAAGCGCTATCTGGAATAATGCTGAAATTGTTCGTTTGCGTATCACGAACGCCACCTTGCATGAAAATCAAAATCCAGAAGACGATAACTCCTAGGATAAAGTTATTCATAGGACCAGCAAAGTTGGTGATCATTTTACCCCAGACAGTCGCATTCTGATATTGGACGTCTAAGGGAGCGATACGAACTTCCGTTCCATCAGCTTCCACGATAGTCGCATCATGGTCTACTGAGAAAGTCTTTTCCTCTTCTAAGACCAAGCCTCTAATAAAGAGTTTATCCTCAAAATCAAACTGAGTAACCTGCATAGGCAGAGCTGTCTGGTCAACCTTTTTACCAGAGAGATTGATGCGTTTGACCTTACCATCCGCTGCCAATGTTAGGCTTGCAGGAGTTCCAGTCTTAATTTCTGTCGTATCTTCACCCCAACCTGCCATCCGAACGTAACCACCAAGTGGCAGGAGACGAATGGTATAAGCAGTTCCATCTTTTCCTATGTGGGCAAAGATTTTGGGGCCCATACCGATAGCAAATTCACGAACTAAAATCCCAGATTTCTTAGCAAAGTAAAAATGTCCGAATTCGTGAACCACTACGATAATCCCAAAGACCAGGATAAATGTTAGTAATCCTATCATTTAATTTCTATTTACCTTTCCTTAAAATAAGCCAAAGAGGTGCATAATAGGGAAGACAGCCAGCATGCAATCAAAACGATCCAATACCCCACCATGACCTGGGATAAACTTGCCTGAGTCTTTGACGCCAAAGTGACGTTTCATAGCACTTTCAATTAAATCTCCCAACTGACCAGCTATACTAAAGAAAATAGCAAAGACCATCATTTTGTAAATCCCATAAGGTAAAGCAACAGTACTATCAACTAGCATAAAAATCAAAGTCACTAGCATAGCAGCCAAGATACCCCCCATAGCACCCTCTATAGTCTTGTTAGGGGAAACTCTCGGAGCTAGCTTTCTCTTACCAAACTTCATCCCTACTAGATAGGCGCCACTATCGGTTGCCCAGACCATACAAAGCCCCAAAAGCGCCTTATCCAAACCTGCGATACGAGCATCGACCAAAGCATTAAAGCCAAAGCCAACATAAAAACTCATGGCAATCGGAAAAACAGCATCCTCAATAGTATAGTTCTTGCTGAAGACTGTTGCCCCTAGTAAAATCAGTATCACGACACTATAAGCTACAACATTCCCATCTACAGGTAAAAACTTCCAGTAGTTTTCCAAAGGTACGGTCAGAGCAAAAGTCGCTAGTAAAGTCAAGAGACCTTCAGGCGTCATGGTATTTAAACCCTTCATGCGCAGTAACTCATGTACTCCCAACATAGCCACAACCCCCATGGCAATCTGGAGCCATAAGCCACCAATCGCCAAGATTGGGATAAAGATAGCCAAGGCCAAGATAGCAAAAAGGGTTCTCTTTTGTAAATCCTGTATCATAATATCTCCTAAACTCCTCCAAAACGACGGTTGCGACGATTGTACTCGATGATAGCATCTTTCAAGGCTTCCTCATCAAAGTCAGGCCACAAGACATCCGTGAAATAGAGCTCGCTATAAGCAGCCTGCCAAGGCAAGAAATTACTCAAACGAAGTTCACCGCTGGTCCGAATAATCAAGTCAGGATCACGCAAGACTTTTGGCAAATGTCCCGTAAAGAGGTATTCCCCAATCAATTCCTCTGTGATATCACCAGGATTGATCTTAGCATCTAAAACATCCTGTGCAATCAACTTGACCGCTTGTGTAATTTCAGCTCGTCCACCATAATTAAGGGCAAAATTGAGAATCAATCCTGTATTTAACTTAGTCAGCTCTTCTGCCTTTTTAAGAGCATCAAAAGTCTGCTTCGGCAAACGATCAGTCTCCCCAATCATTTGAATCTTCATGTTCTTCTGATGCAATTCGGGAACAAACTTATCATAAAATTCAACAGGTAAGTTCATGATAAACTTGACTTCCTGGTCTGGACGTGTCCAATTTTCAGTTGAGAAGGCATAGACCGTCAAGGCTTTGACACCCATATCACTAGCAGCAATCGCTACCTTTCTCAATGCATCCATCCCAGCCTTATGCCCAAAGACACGTGGCTGCATCCGTTTTTTAGCCCAACGGCCATTCCCATCCATAATAACACCGATGTGGTCGGGCACCATTGTGGGGGCTTCTGTTGCTTTATCTTTTTTTAAAAATCCAAACATGATTGTATTCCTATTCAAAATCTATCGTTTCATTATACCATATTTTTCATTTTTCTTCTATTATCGTCTATCATTCTACGGTGAAATTTCCCATATATTTCCTATATTTTCAGTATACCAAGCCTTGCAATTCCTAAAGAAAGTTGATACAATAAAACCATAGAGATTCAATCCTTGTTCAGCCACAGGGATTTTTTATTGAAAGGATTTTATCATGTCAAAGACACTCCAACGTAAAAAACAATTGAGAAACAGCCTACGTCGCTCAGGTGCATTTTCAAGCACTGTAAACAAGGTTGTCGAAGAAACAAAAAAAGTTGTAAAACATGCTGAAAAAGCAGCAAGCGATGCAGGTAAAGCTGTCTCTAAAAATGTTGAAAAAACTGTAGAAGCAACCAAAGAGCAAGCTCAAAAAGTTGCTACTTCTGTAGAAGATTTCGCAGCTAACCTAGGGGGACTTTCAGTTGACCGTGCTAAAACTTTCTACGATGAAGGGATCAAGTCTGCTGCTGACTTTAAAAACTGGACGGAAAAAGAACTCCTTGCCTTGAAAGGAATCGGTCCAGCTACTATCAAGAAATTAAAAGAAAACGGCATCAAGTTCAAGTAATCTTTCTTGTTCCTTGCTTTTCCGTCAAAAACTTGTTAAAATAAAGCCATTAGAGGTGTTTTGAGTCCCACATTTTACAGAAAGTGGCGGTGCTGAGAAGTCCACAAATGTGTCAAAACTGGTTGCTAATGGATGAAAATGAAATAATATTGTCTTTTTGTTTTAAAGGCGTAAGTTGCGGGCATTTGCCCGAAATTGGGTGGTACCGCGGATTAACACATTCGTCCCTGTCAGATTGATGGCAGGGGCGATTTTTATTTTAGACCCCTAGCCAAAGGAGGTTGTCATGAAACAATCTTTTAACACCAGCAAGCTCTACTATGGTTTTCCTATCTTCATCTTGGGATATCAGGACAAAAACTTTGGGCACAATATCACGACCTGCAGTTCCTCTTATAGCCTGGGAGATTGGCTGGTCATCGGTGTTGGCGCTGAGGAAAATGCGGCTGACCAGATTAAGCATTATCAACAGTTTACCGTAAACATCCCTGATGAAAATCTCATGCTCGAAATGGAGCAGGCTGGTTTTATCAGCCATCGAGAAAAGTTAAAACACCTGGGACTAGACTACGAAATTTCTGTACGGACTCAGGCCCCGATTTTAGAGGCATGTCCAGTCGTATTGGACTGTCAGGTAGATCGAATTATCGAGGAAGATGGAATTTGTCATATCTTTGCCAAGATTCTCGAACGACTGGCTGATCCAGAGCTCTTGGACGATAAAGGGCATTTTAAAAATGACCGCTTTGCCCCAACTTACTTTATGGGGGACGGTCATCAACGCGTTTACCGTTATCTGGATGACCGAGTCGATCCCATGGGAAGCTTCATTAAGAAAGCGAGGAAGAAGAATGACAAGAGCTGAACTGCCAGAAAAAATCGAAACGGAGCGACTGGTCTTACGAGTCCGCACCGTGGCGGATGCTGAGGATATCTTTGACTATGCTAGTCGTCCAGAGGTTTCTTACCCAGCAGGCTTCCCACCCGTCAAGAGCTTGGAAGATGAGATTTATTACCTAGAACATATCCTTCTCGAGCGCAACGAAAAAGAAAATCTCCCAGCAGGCTACGGAATTATCGTTAAAGGAACCGATACAATCATTGGTTCTGTCGATTTCCCCCGTCGTTACGAAGACGATGTACTGGAGATTGGCTATATCTTGCACCCAGACTATTGGGGGCGCGGTTATGTGCCTGAAGCGGCGCGTGCCTTGATTGATTTATCTTTTAAAGAATTGAACCTACACAAGATTGAGCTGACTTGTTTTGGCTATAATGTCCGAAGTCAACGAGTCGCAGAAAAACTTGGATTTACCCTCGAAGCTTGCATAAGAGACAGAAAAGATGCTCAAGGAAACCGCTGCGATGATTTGAGATATGGCTTGCTGAAGAGTGAGTGGGAGGTGGATTGATGCATGTTTTCATCATTGGAGCTCCAGCCTCAGGGAAAATGACCATTGGTCAGGAACTTTCAAAACTCACCGGTGCGACTCTCTTTTTCAACCATCAACCAATTGATTTCGCACTCGAAATCTATCAGGACTTTACGGAAGAAATGTGGGAATTTGTTCGTAGCGTTAACTTTTCTTTTCTTGGAACAAGTGCCAGGCATCATCGGTCGGTGATTTTAACAGGTGTAACTGATTTTTCAAATCAATACCATCTGATGTATTTGAAGGACATTCAAGATTTGTTAAATGAGTATCATCAAGAGATTCTTTTTGTTGAATTGGAAACAAGCCTTGAAGAGCGCTTACGTCGAAATCGGACGGAGAATCGGTTGAAGTATAAACCCTTGAAACGGTATTTTGAGGTATCTGAAAGAGAGATTTTAGAGACTGATAAAACGAATCAACTTAATTCTCAAAAGCAACCGAGTGCTCTTCACCACTACCTTAAAATTGATAATACGAATCTGTCCGCAGAAGAAGGTGCAAAGCAGATTCAAGAAAAAATGAAAACAATAGAGAAAGGACAAACACATGTCTAAAGAACTTTCACCTAAATACAATCCAGCCGAGGTTGAGGCTGGTCGTTACCAAAAATGGCTTGACGAAGATGTTTTCAAGCCTTCAGGCGATAAAAAGGCTAAGCCTTATTCTATCGTTATTCCACCACCAAACGTAACTGGGAAACTCCACCTTGGTCACGCTTGGGATACGACTTTGCAAGATATCATCATCCGTCAAAAACGCATGCAAGGTTTTGACACCCTTTGGCTTCCTGGTATGGACCACGCGGGGATTGCGACTCAGGCTAAGGTTGAGGAGCGCTTGCGTGGCGAGGGCATTAGTCGTTATGACCTCGGTCGTGAAAAATTCCTCGAGAAAGTCTGGGAATGGAAAGACGAATATGCAACTACTATCAAGGAACAATGGGGCAAGATGGGTCTCTCTGTAGACTACTCTCGCGAACGTTTCACTCTTGACGAAGGTTTATCAAAAGCCGTTCGTAAGGTCTTTGTGGACCTTTACAAGAAAGGCTGGATCTACCGTGGTGAGTTTATCATCAACTGGGACCCAGCAGCTCGTACAGCCCTTTCTGATATCGAGGTGATCCATAAGGACGTCGAAGGTGCCTTCTACCACATGAACTACATGCTGGAAGATGGTTCACGCGCTCTTGAAGTGGCGACTACTCGTCCTGAGACCATGTTTGGGGACGTAGCCGTTGCGGTCAATCCAGAAGACCCACGCTACAAAGACTTGATTGGTAAAAATGTCATTCTTCCAATCGCTAATAAACTCATCCCAATCGTTGGTGATGAGCACGCAGATCCTGAGTTTGGTACAGGTGTTGTGAAAATCACACCTGCCCACGATCCAAACGACTTCTTGGTTGGTCAACGCCACAACTTGCCACAAGTCAATGTTATGAACGATGACGGAACTATGAATGACTTGGCTTTTGAATTTGCAGGCATGGACCGTTTTGAAGCTCGTAAGGCAGTCGTTGCTAAGTTGGAAGAAATCGGTGCCCTCGTTAAAATCGAAAAACGTGTCCACAGTGTTGGTCACTCAGAGCGTACAGGTGTTGTGGTTGAGCCACGCTTGTCTACGCAATGGTTCGTCAAGATGGACCAATTAGCTAAGAATGCCATTGCCAACCAAGACACAGATGACAAGGTAGAATTTTACCCACCTCGTTTCAACGATACCTTCCTCCAATGGATGGAAAATGTCCACGACTGGGTAATCTCTCGTCAGCTCTGGTGGGGGCACCAAATCCCTGCTTGGTACAATGCCGAGGGTGAAATGTACGTCGGTGAAGAAGCACCAGAAGGTGACGGATGGACTCAGGACGAAGACGTCTTAGACACTTGGTTCAGTTCTGCCCTTTGGCCATTCTCAACCATGGGCTGGCCGGATGTCGACTCAGAAGACTTCAAACGTTACTTCCCAACTTCAACCTTGGTTACAGGTTACGACATCATCTTCTTCTGGGTGTCTCGTATGATCTTCCAATCCTTGGAATTCACTGGCCGTCAGCCATTCCAAAACGTTCTTATCCATGGTCTCATTCGTGACGAGCAAGGACGCAAGATGTCGAAATCTCTCGGTAACGGGATTGACCCTATGGATGTTATTGAGAAATACGGTGCCGATGCCCTTCGTTGGTTCCTTTCAAACGGTTCTGCACCAGGTCAAGACGTGCGCTTCTCTTATGAGAAAATGGATGCTTCATGGAACTTCATCAACAAGATCTGGAACATCTCTCGCTACATCCTCATGAACAATGAAGGATTGACCCTTGAGCAAGCAACTGCCAATGTAGAAAAAGTTGTTAACAAGGAAGTTGGAAATGTCACTGACCGCTGGATTCTCCATAACCTCAATGAAACGATTGGAAAAGTTACTGAAAACTTTGACAAGTTTGAGTTTGGTGTGGCTGGACACATCCTCTACAACTTCATCTGGGACGAGTTTGCGGACTGGTATGTTGAGTTGACCAAGGAAGTCCTTTATAGCGATAACGAAGAAGAGAAAATCATCACACGTTCTGTTCTCCTTTACACTTTGGACAAAATCCTTCGTCTCCTTCACCCAATCATGCCATTCGTGACAGAGGAAATCTTTGGACAAATCTCAGAAGGCTCTATCGTTACAGCAGAATACCCAACGGTTAACCCAGCCTTTGAAGACCTTGCTGCCCACACTGGTGTAGAAAGCCTCAAAGACTTGATCCGTGCTGTTCGGAATGCGCGTGCGGAAGTAAACGTAGCTCCAAGCAAGCCAATCACCATCCTTGTTAAGACCAGCGATAGCGACTTGGAAGCCTTCTTTAACAGCAATGTCAACTACATCAAACGCTTCACAAATCCAGAACACTTGGAAATCGCATCAAACATCCCCGCACCTGAACTCGCTATGTCAAGCGTCATCACAGGAGCAGAAATCTACTTGCCTCTCGCTGACCTCCTCAATGTCGAAGAAGAACTGGCTCGTCTCGACAAGGAACTGGCTAAATGGCAAAAAGAACTGGATATGGTCGGTAAGAAGCTCTCTAACGAACGCTTCGTAGCCAATGCCAAACCAGAAGTCGTCCAAAAAGAACGCGACAAACAAGCCGACTACCAAGCTAAATACGATGCGACCGTCGTACGTATTGATGAGATGAAGAAATTGGTGGAATAAAATCGAGTAGCGGCTAAGACTAACCCCACTCACACCATGGTACATGCCGTTCAAGGTAGTAAACCAAGTAAGAAACCAGTCCACGTTTTCGAGGACTGGTTTTGATATATCACGTTTAAGTACCGACCTCTGAGCCCTAATTGATAGTGTTCACCCCAGCCAGATCCTTATCTGCTATCCTTTTAGGAATTCCTAACTTAAGTAGGCCCGACAGTCGTTTAGATTTCTTCTTCCATTGCTTCCATATAATCACTCGTAGACGAGTACGCGAGCGCTCATCTATGATGATGACTATGTGCTTCATATTCCCCAGTGAGAAATAGTTATCCATCCCCGAATGGACAAACTCAGTTGTTCAAGAGTCCACCGGTAGTGGGAAGCCCACGGAGGACTCCACCTCAGATGTACGACATGTCCATCGTACCAAAATTGGCAAATCTCAAATTGAGATTTGCCAATTTTTATATATTTTCATCTTGCAAATCGAGCTGCTTCACTCTAGCAATATAGTATGCCATAATCAAAAACAAATTGAAGCTGACAATCCAGATAGACCATTCATGGAGAAAATGCATAGATACAGCCAAGCTAATGGCTCCCACTACGAAACTGCCTACTACAATGCCATAGTTCAAGGCTTGACGGCGATATTCTTGAATATCTCCTTCTCCTCTAACGATACGATACAAAGCAGTCAACATTTTTCGGTAATTCCCAGAGGTCATAAAAATGACATAGGGATGATCTTCAATCAAACTGCCCGTAAATGTTAGCATCATCATTCCAGTTCCAAAAGCAATAAAAGGAACTTCTAATAGAGGAAAGCGGGAAAAGAAGGGAAGAACAAGGGTCCCGATAAATAAGGGAAGTAGCATCTTAACCCGCCAGTAGGCTGTTTTGCGATATTCTTTCATGTGTAAGGCAAAAAGAAAGCCTAGGGAAAAGAATATAATCGAGCAGAATCTCAACATAGTATTGATGACATGTGAATCGTGCCAATCTGATATCAGTAGGAGAATGTTCCCTGTCTGCGTTGCCACCAAACTATGGTACTGGATATGACAGAATACATCCAAAGAACCACCGATAAAGCCAAGGAACACTCCCATGAGTCGTGTGTTTTGAGGTAAAATTAATTTATCTGGCATTGATTCATCACTCGTTTCCCTTTGATTTTTTCATTATACCACTTTCTCTGAAAGAAACTAAGTGAAAAACGGTTAGTTCAGGTAGATATGATTAGATATACTCCCAAGTTAGTCTCATCTCTGGAGTTCATTTATGACGTCTTATCAACTTCAAATGCTGTAGGCACTCATCAACTAAACTATTTTTAAACAAATTATGTCAGTACTGGAGTCTATGGCTTAATCAAAGTAACACTTGAAACAGTGCCATCTGCGCCTGTTATAATTTGAATGACTTTTCCACCACCAATTTTGGCATTATATTTACCATCATCAAGAGTATAGGCATAGCCTTGGATAGAGTAGTTTTCTTTCTTACCATCAGCAGATTCTACTGTAAATTGACCACCTGATGAGACAGTGATAGTCTCGCCATTAGCCCCCTTCCAGTTGCCAGCTGCGGCAGAGAAATCTCCATCAACCATGGTTAGAACACCCTTGTAACGTTTGTTGTGTTCTGCTTGCTTATCTTGAAGTTTGCGGTCAGTAGTTGGGTCATAAGTCGACTGGCTAGTCTGTGCTTGAGAACCTTGTTGATTTGAGGGAGTTTGCGAAGATGCCTGTTGGTTAGAAGCTTCTTGACTCTGTCTTGTTTCTGGTGCTGGTGTTGCTTGCGATTGATTAGCAGTAGTCGTTGACTGATCGGAAGATGATGATTTAGCTTTTTCTGATGAAGCTGAACTTGAGGACTTCTGAGTCTTGTTCTCTTTACTTGAAGAACTTGCCTTAGAACTAGAAGATGCTTGTGTTGTCTTGCTAGAACTATCACTTGTGGTATTTTCTTTCTTATTACCACAAGCCCCCAATAGTAATGTTGAAGCGAGTACAGTTGCGGCCATTAATTTGATAGAAGTTTTATTTTTCATTTTTTGCTCCTTTGTAACATTTTTGAAATGTTAAGAAATGTTTTTGTAACATTATTGTAATGTTTGTTTTAAAATCTGTCAACTATTTATCTAAAATTTTTTAGAATTATTTTTTAGTACATTTATTTTCTTACTCCTCCTATATCTTTTATTCGTAAAGAATTTAAAAAAACACAAAAGTTCTTCCTGACAAAGTGCTATATTTCAAAGTGTAATCGCTTGCATTTTTTTCTTGAAAGACTATAATAAAATTGAAATAGGATATTGGAGGTGTAGGCTTATGTTAAGCAAATATTACAAGTATCTTCCTTGGTTGATTTTAGATGCTTTCTGCTCTTATCAGTCTGCAAGTCGCTACGCCCAGACCACATTTGATTTGTTCTACTTAACCACTATTTTCATGATTGTCTATGTAGCTCTACTGTACTTACATGAACATTATTTAAAATATAAATACAAAGATTTATTCATTCGTTTTATGAGTAATCCTAAAAAAGATAAACATCCTTAAACAAAAAATAACAACAAAAAGAGGCCGGGAAGAATCCCGACCTCGATTTTTTATGAATAATAAACCTTTGACACGATAGTTGAATTGAATTTTGACACAAACTTTATTTTCTCTATTCTCAAACTTGAACCAGCCATCGGATTTGTTGAAACTTCTCAGGACTGAGACTAGGAAATCGAGACTTGGTCTATCGATTTCTATCCCAAAGCTTTTTATTTCAATCGATAGGTTTTTCTTGGTTTCTTTTTAGGCACTCGTTTGAGCCCAACTTCTTCCACATACTCCCCGTATTTTACGAGAAAGTTATTGCTGACGATTGGTCGTCCTGGGTTGATGAGATTGACCAATTCGGTCCCTTCATAGACAGTGAACTCCTCCTCTAGCAGATAGAGGAAGGTCGGATTCCAGTCAAGACGCCCTTGGATTCGTTTAATAGACTCTTGGATAATGGCATAATGGTCAAAGGCGAAGGCGTGCTCCTCCAACTCTAGTCCCTCTAGGAAGCACTTGCCCGTCTGAAAATCAACATCGACAAAAACCACATCCTTGGCATCATCTCCAGCTTGAACGAGATCAAGTGCGCGGCTAGGTAGATACACCAAGTGGGCGATAGTAACCGTCCAGCCCCGCGGATCACGGCCTGGTGTAGACACTGTCATCAACTGCTCGATTTTTTCCAAAGGAAGGTCGAGGTTAACCTCTTCTCGCACCTCACGCTGGCAAGCATGCCTTGCATCTTCACTCTTATCCATAAAACCACCGACCAAAGCCAAACAGTTTTGAAAAGGATGGGCCTTGCGACGGATCAGCAAGAGTTTGATTTTCCCTTCCACAAAGCAATAAGCTACCATATCCACCGTCACGCTCGGTTTTTCATACTGAGGAAGATCCTGTTTGCAGTACCAGTCTAAAAATTCCTTCTCCGTCGCATGAATCTCAAAATATTCTCTTTCTGTCATTCCAGCCGGGATTATCCTTTCAGTCATCTTATCCCTCCTTGACAGCTTTTGTCCATTGGTACCAACCAACTAAACTATTGATGGTGTAAACCCAGTACATACCTTGGATATGGATATTTTCACCCCACCAGAGGTAAATACTAAAGAGATTGGTTGCAATCCAGAAAATCCATTGCTCCCGGTAAAGACGTGTCATCAAGAGCTGACCAACACCATTGGTCGCATCGGTAACACTGTCACGGAAAGGACGAGCGCTATGGATACTTTGGTAGGCAAAGCCCATGCCAATCCAGATGATAGCAGTCAAAGCCAAATATTTGAGCCAATCAATCAAACCAAGTTTCTTAGCTTCAAAGTGGGATTCTTCTGGTTTTCCTTGCTCATTGATCCGATTAGACAACCAAGTATAAAGACCAATGGGCTGCATCACAAAGAAATAAACTGTGGTCAATACTTCACCATAGAAAGTGGCATCCATGGCCAATACCAAGTAGATAGCAGAGTTAATAGCTCCAAAAAGGTAGTTGCTTGCCCGACCTTCAGCTACCAAGATAACGCAGACAATCCCTGTCCAAGAGGCCAAAAGACCAACCCAATCATGACTTTCCGTGTTTTGTGTAAACTCCAGAATAAGAGGGACACTTGATAAAACAATCAAATAGAGCCACTGGAAAAGACTGCGTCCCACAAAGAGGTCTTTCCAAAGCAAACGCATAACTCCTGCAAAACCAATTTTACGAGCTTCTGCGTGAACATTTTTAAAGTTTGCGATAAATCGAGTAATTTTTTCAGTTATTTTTTTCATTTTCTTCTCCTAATCTGCTTGGTAAATAGCATCGATAGCTACTTTTGCTGCTTCATAATTTCCTAGATAGTCATCAGCTAGATAAACATGAGGGATAGTAGGCAGATATTGCTCCCTCATCATATCCAAATGCTGAGAAAAACTATGACGGATATGGTCTTCTGCCATGGTCATGTCTCGAAAACCATCATTGACATAAGAGCCAACAGGTTGCACAAAGAGGATTAAATCCCACTTTTCCTTGGCTAAGATGGAAACGAAGAGATTATCAAAGGTTTCTACGGACAAGTCCCCCTGCTCTTCAGTTTCCATGTAGTAATCGTAGTAACCCTTGGTTACCAATGAGTTGGTGTCTGCAATGACCAAGCCTCGATTGGCATTGCTATCGATTAACTTGGAAGTTTGGTCATATTGGCCCAAAAGAAGGTAATAATAATCTTTTGGGGTAAGCTCATCATCTCGGACATTATTTTTTATCTGATACTCACGAGCATATTCCAGACTGACTGGCGCATCATAGAAGCGAGCTAAATCCTTTGCTAGAGTTGTTTTCCCATTACTAGCACTTCCCATAATCAACACTTTTTTCGTAAACTGACGGCGGAATGGTTGAGCGATATATTTCCAATATTTACTTGGATTTTCTCGAATCATGGTAGCCGAAATTCCAAATTTTCTTTCCTGTAGAACAGTCTCAAAACCACGTTTTGACAATTCTTGTTGGTATTCGGACTCTCCTACAAAAAAGATAAGCTCCTCACTAGTATGGTCATAGGAAATGGCCTGCAACATCTGATCCAACCACTCCTGCCAGCCCATTGGATAGCGTGGAATATTGGTTTCGTCAAGTTTACAAACAGAGGTCAACTCATCATCTCGAAATGCTTCACGAATATAGCGAAACCTCTTTTGTAGTGTAAGTCCAACCTCTTCACCACGATCTCCCTCATAACCTGAAACTACCACCCATACAGCATCGCATTGTCGTTTTGCTCTTTGGATTAAATCAATATGCCCCTGATGCAAGGGAGCAAAGGTTCCAAAAACCACCGCTATCTTTTTTTTCATGTCTTTTCAACCTTTTTATAACTTTTTATATTTTATATCATACTTTACCTTTCTGTATTTGTCAACGCTTTTTTATTAATTTTTATAAAAATATTTTCTACATGATTGGATTTTTTTCTTGATATACAAAACTTGATCAGTAGAAATTCGTTTTTGAACTCCTTAAACTAAATGCACAATTCAAGTAGCTATTTGGGCAATAACTTTTCAAAAAAGAGGCTGAAACAATCTGTTCCAACCTCACAATTTTAAACAATCTCAAATTTTAACTGACCAGCTTTGACACCAATCTTCAGAGTCTTACCAGTTTCCAATTCACCTTTAAGGAGAAGTTCTGCAAGTTTGTCTTCCACTTCCGTTTGTAGGGTTCTACGAAGTGGACGAGCTCCCATCTCTGGATCATAGCCTTGCTGAGCTAGGAGTTTAAGGGCTGATGCTTGGAGTTTCAAGTCAATTCCTTTTTCTGCTAGGCTTGCAATCAATGGTTTGACCATAATCTTAACTACTTCTTGCATATCTTGACTTGACAAGCTATGGAAGACCACCTTTTCATCAATACGGTTGATAAACTCAGGTCTATAAGCTTTTTTCAGTTCTTCAAACATGCGTTTTTCCATATTTTCCTGGTCAAAACGGATATCCTTAGCTCCAAAACCGACGGTCTTATCATCCCGAATGGCTGTCGCACCAAGGTTTGACGTCATGATGATAATGGTATTGGAGAAGTCAACCTTGCGACCCTTACTGTCTGTCAAGACACCATCATCCAAGACTTGCAAGAGCACATTAAAGATGTCTGGGTGAGCCTTCTCTACCTCGTCAAAGAGCAAGACTGAGTACGGTTTGTTACGAACCTTCTCGGTCAACTCTCCGCCTTCTTCGTAGCCTACATAACCTGGAGGAGCTCCATTGAGACGACTGGCTGCAAATTTCTCCATGTATTCACTCATGTCAAAGCGGATAAGAGCAGACTCATCATCAAAGAGAACTTCCGCCAAGGCCTTGGCCAACTCGGTCTTACCAACACCTGTTGGTCCTAGAAACATAAAGGAGCCAATTGGACGTTTGTTATTGCGAATACCCGATTGATTTCGGCGAATGGCACGACTGATACTAGATACAGCTTGTTCCTGTCCGATAACACGTTTATGCAGTTCAGCCTCAAGATTGAGATACTTCTTGGCATCTGTTTGGGTCAATTTTTGAACTGGAATACCTGACAAGCGACTCAAGGTGGTCAAAATGTCTGATTCTGTCACCAAGTCTTTATAAACAGGTACTTCCTGTTCTTTTGCAATGAGTTGAGCAGCTTGCTTCCATTTACCATCCATCAAGGCCTTATCTGCAGGTGTTAAACCTGACTCATCTTGTTTAGCGTGTTTCGATTTATTTTGGACAGTTGCTGCGGCTTCATCCAAAAGATCAATGGCTGAGTCGGGCAAGTGACGACTTGTCAAATAGCGATGTGCCATTTTAACAGCTGTTTCGACAGCATCGTCTGTAATTTGGACATGGTGGTGCTTCTCATAAGTTGCTTTTAATCCTTGTAAGATAGCCATACTATCAGCCACGCTCGGCTCCTCAATCATCACTTTAGCAAAGCGACGAGAAAGGGCTGCGTCTTTTTCGATATGTTTTTGGTATTCTTCCTGAGTGGTTGCTCCAACGGTTCTCAGAGTTCCACGTGCCAAGGCAGGTTTCAGGATATTTGCTGCATCTAAGGTCGAGTCAATCCCGCTCCCTGATCCCATAATGGTATGAAGCTCATCGATAAAGAGGATGACCTTGCCATCTTCCTCAATATCTTTGATGATATTGTTCATACGTTCTTCAAAATCCCCACGGAAACGAGTTCCTGCAACCACATTCATCAAGTCAAGTTCTAGGACACGCATTTTAGCCATTTCATCTGGCACATCTCCGTTGGCAATACGTTGGGCAAGACCAAGTGCCAAAGCTGTTTTACCCACACCCGCATCTCCAACTAGGACTGGATTATTTTTGGTCTTACGACTCAAGATTTGAATCATACGAGAGATTTCTTGGTCACGCCCGATGACTGGTTCCAATTTACCTGAGCGAGCTTGCTCCGTAAGGTCATGAGTGTAATCTTCCAAACCTCCACTTGGAGTCTGAGGCATGCCCATCATATTAGCCATAGAATTTTGCTTGTCCGCTACCGTACGATGACGCTGGCGAAGGGCCTTCAAATCATCTCTAGTCCAACCCGCACGCGCTTCAAGACTACGACGAAGTCCAGCAATCTTGACCTGATCCTTCTGATCTTCGTAAGAAAATCCCGCTTTTTCTAGAATGCGAGTAGCTAAGGCATTGCCATCATGTAAGATAGCATAAAGCACATGCTCTGTTCCCAATACCTTGGCATGAACGACAGAAGCAACGTGCTCTGCTTCCAACAACAATACCTTCAAACGGTGTGAAAAAGGTAACTCCTGATAATTTTCCTTATCGCTATACTTTGTTTCAGTCAGCTCTACAGCAACTTCCTCCAGGCGATCAATCTCATATGGAAATTCGTTTAAAGTCGCCCCAGCTACACTGTAACCATGATTGGCCATAGCAATCAATAGGTGCCATGACTCTAGGTATTCTGCCCCAAAATGACTTGCGACCAGAAAGGCACTGTCTATACATTCTCTCAATGCTTTTGAATATTTCATTTAGTTCTATTTTCCTTTTCTATCTACCTCTTGTAATAACTGACGGAGCATATTGGCACGGATAAGATTGGCATCCTCACCTAGAACTCGGTCTGTCGCCATCGCTAGTAATAGATTCATCTCCTGACGAGTCACTAAATCCTGTTCAAACAAGAGTCTTAAAACATCTTCAAAGATAACTAGGCTGACTTCTTCGCCCACCGAATACAGTAAATCGCGGAGCATTTCATGGTGGTTTGAGAATTCAATCCGACCAATGCGAATATAACCGCCACCTCCCCGCTTACTTTCAACTAAATAGCCTCTGCTTTCAGTAAATCGAGTCTTAATCACATAGTTGATCTGGCTAGGCACGACTTGAAAGGTATCCGCTAATTGGCTTCGCTGCAATTCAACCATACCCGACTGCTCCAAAATCGCCTTGATATAGGCCTCTATATGGTCTGATGTATTTTTAAATCTCATAGAACGCCACCTCTTTCTTTGAACCTTGACCATCTTTGACTATACTATCATTTAACACTCTATAAGTCAAATTTTTAGAGCTCAGCCCTTGAAAATACTGACTTTCTTTAAAAACATTTAGGCATTAAATCGCCTTAGTTTTTCTTGATAGTTCCTAAAAAAGTCCACAAAAAAGAGCCCTAAAATGGGCGTAATATTGACGAGTTCAGCAGGCAAGAAACTAGCACGGTCAAACGTGCTTTTTTAATACCTAGTAATATTATAGCATATCTTCCTCAGCATTTCCATTTCGCACATTTGTGCCGACTGACGCACTGTTGAGGTGTAATTTTTTTGTATTGATGTACTAAAAGTCACTTCTACGTGGTGTTCAAAGCCTAGTCTAGTTTTCTTAATACTTGCAAATTTAATATTTAGAACTTTCGTTTCTTCCTCTACTATTCGCAAAAAATAAAGGAGTAACTATCTTTGACAGTTACCCTTTTTTACTCTAATTATTTTTATTAGATAATTAGGATTATATTTCTACTATATTTCTAACTGATGAAGTTACATAAGTGAAAGTATGTTGTGTACGTCTAATAACTACTTTTACACTTGTCTTAATTTGATATTCTTCATTTGTAGTTAAATGAAGTGATTTTATTTCTGGATCGTTGACCTTTACATTCACAATCCCTTCTTGAGTATCCAAAGTTATTTTCTGAGTAGATAAGTCAACCTTGATTAATTTCCCCTGAACTATGATATTTTCTTGTTTTTCTATATGAGTATCCTTAAATTTTTTGTTAATCTCTACTATCTGCTCTTTAGCAAATAGCTTATTAGAATTATTTAGCTTATCTTGAATCTCTATCCCAAGTTTTTCTTTATTCAATCTAGATACTAATTGTTTCACAGAATTAAAAGTTCTTGAACTATATGTCTCAACAAATTCTGGAATATCAATTGTTCCTTCAAGCAAATCAGATACATCATTCATTACATTTATTGCTATATTATTTTCACGATCGAAGATTGAAAGTTGATTAGTTTTTAATCCCAAATCAATTATAAATGAACCTGCTCTGGTAGAAGTAATTATAAGTTCATTCCGATTTAGAATATCTTTTGGAATCTGTCCTCGCTTTCCTTCAAATCCAATACACGATGCTATCCCATTTTCTTGAATACTCTCGACTGATTTGAGAGTTTCTGACAGTTGTCTTAACCCAATTTGTCCAGAAGGAAGATTTTCTGAAAGCAATCTGATAGAAAGCATACTCTTAACATTGCTTGAATTTATCGCTTCTTCAAATTCTCTCATTGATTCAAGTCCCATATGCAACATAACTCTTAATTCATCATTAGAAACTTTATTCGCTCTATCTTCAAGTATTTTTAATTCTGTACTCATAAAACCACCTCCTTATCTAACTCGATAATTCCTTTAGGGTTATGATTTCTGTCAAAACCAAATTTCCCTAACCAATAGGTTTCCTGGTAATCTATTTCATACCATTCTTTAGAAAACTGAACAAAGAAATTTTTATCCCAACAAACATAAACATCTAAATATTTATCTAATAACTCTTCATGTTTATTCCTTAATAATTGAAAGTATTCGCAATTATTGGGATCTGGCTCAATAAATACAACACAATCAATATCGTTTGGATCCACCTTGTTGGAACAAAAACTGCCATCAATCCAGACTCTAGTTACTTTATTTTTATCTAATTCACTCCAAAAACTACAAAATGATTCAAAATTTCTATGACGTGTAGTTGAAGTTCGAAAGCCATTCACTAAAAAATCTTCAATTTCTGATTTTTCTCGTACATCAATTACGCCACCCTCTAGATTCCCATGTACGTTAAATTGCATATTCCCCTCCATACTTTAATCAAACAATGATTTAATCATATCTGCAATTCCTAATTGTATAATGTAGTTTTTCAAGAGATAAATTAATACTTTGAACTAATTATATCCCTTTTTTACTTATTATTCAATGTTGTTGATTAAGTATTACCAAAAAAATCAGTCGTTGTGGATTTATTTTTAATTAAGACTCAATTAGTCCGTATACAACAAAGCAAGGACAGACTGAAGTTTAACTTGAATTTTAAAACTCAATGTAAATCTTGCATTTTACTCAAAATTGGCTAGTTTTTACCCCCTTTTTGTCTGGAGGTCTCCGACTTGGAAAAAGTTCCCTTCACCGGTACCCTACTGGCCAGAAAGATTTTTTAAAAGGTGGGGGGAGTCAATATCCTTTCAACTCAACAAATCTTTTAGCGATTACCTTTCTACGGCTATTTATATAACGAGTAGTTTTATTTAGTTTCTCTGCCACGTCTTCCCAAGTCGCACCAGCTTCTAAATATCTCATTTTAAAAATGACTAGATCACTTTCAATTAAGTTTTCCATCAAGGTATCTACAACTAGTTTAAAGCCTTCTAAATATCTTAGCGTTTGGTCTTCTTCAATTCTAATGATGGTTGCTTCAGTAGGACTATATACTGTCTTGCTTTTCCCACCAGTACAATCTTCAGCGCTATGTTTCTTATTATGTATTAGTTCCTGTCTTCTCAAATAAATTTTATTAGCAAGCGTTCTATATCGTCCTAACTCAATATCTATCCCGTCCAGGTCTCTGTTACTCAACTCGTACATAGGCAAGTACCTCCACTTAAATTTAAAAAATTTTTTATCTTTCAATTTGTCAAATTGTAAATTCTGTCAAACTGACAAAAAGCGCTAAAAGCCTTCCAACACTCCACTTACCAGGTATCATTGTTTTAAGTTTGACAACTCTTCAATATGACAAGTTCAAGGGAAATTTCTTTAATTTATCCCCTCAGTTTCTCATATCTTACATTCTGTGAAACTCACTCCATTCTGTAAACCTCTGATATACCTTGCTTTCAAGCTATTACTTCTTTTCAGTTTATGCTTACTTTGTTATGTGAAACTTAGTAAAGCATAAAAGTAGGACTAGCGATATTTCTTTTGTTTGAGCCATATATCACTAGCCTTACTTAATTTGTTCCCTATTTTTCTAGATACACTTTGATGTCCCGATATTCCTTAGAAAAATTCATCCATCCGCTAGAATCAGGGGTTAAGAATGGTAGAACAGTAAGCGGACTTACTTCTGTTCGATACGGCGATAGAGAATGTCTCTGACTTATTTCTCTGACTACACCTGTATGGATTTCTTCTACATCCTTCTTCAGTTCTTGAATTTCATCATATGCGTCCAGAATTCGTCTAAGTTTGTTTCGGTATTGTTTATAGATCTTCTTAGTTTCCATCCGTTGCTTAGTCTCTTTAAAAATGTATTCAAAGATGACTGCATTAGCTTCTGAAAAATCACTATCAAATTTTTCCTGAAGGCCATCAATAGCTTTTTCCATCTTTTCCAGCTGCTCTAAAGATTCTAAGTTATTTGACAAAAAAGAATCTATGTTCTCAAATGAAACTGCTTGATTGCCTAACAGGCTTTTCCTTTTTTCGCTTAACTGTTCTCGTGCTGAATTAATCTTACTTTTTTTATTATCTATATCATCCAGTGTTTCAAATACTTGATTAATATCCATTTCTTTCTCCTAGTTCCATTGAATAAAGTAACCACAATCTTCTTCAACTTTTTTTACATCAAATCGGGTATGTAAAATCAACCGTTTCCCAAAATAGTCATTCGCATTCACCCAACTAAGTGTATCTTTCTTGCGATCAAACAGAGTAACAAAGTTTTCTAGATCTCCGATAAAGCCTTTTTTGTCGCCTTTGTTCCCTAATGTCGTATCATCTACAATTAAAAAGTTATCTACAAAGAATGTTTCACTTGTCCCTGTCTCTTTATCAACTTTAAGAAGATAATTTCCTGAAGTGTCTTTCATTTTTTCTAAGACACTAAATAGTGATTGACTAATAACAATAGATACATTGCGCTCTGGATTGATTAAAGAAACAATAGATTTCAAGTCGTCCAGACTTGTAGCGGTCTGTACTTTCGCAGTTTGGAGAATTTTCCCAATCTCTCTATTTCGTGTTCTACGTTTTAATTTAATAATCTTCTTACCAAGAAAATCCGTTAAATTATATTGGCCATCATCTAATTGTTCCTGTGAAAAATCAAGTTTTCCACTGAATAATTTAACTAAGTAATCAACGCTGATAGTTTTCTTTTTATCTGCTTCTGTTCTCTCAACCGAATTTTCGCTAACTTCTTGTAATGAATCAGATTCAAAGTCAGTTACTTCATACTTCCCACCACGGGTACGAGTCTCAATAACATTTACTAGATCAACCAGCTCTTTACGTTGATGTTCATCTCCATAACTATCAAGGATTGGTTTTTCAATGAGTACATGATTATTTTCTACGTTCATCCCTCTAGTGTTATAACCTGTACTTCGGATATAAGCTTCTAAATTTTCTTTTTGTTTAGCTAAGTTAGTTGTCATTTTTTGCTCCTTCATCTTTTAATATCTGATTTTTGTTTATAATTTTTTCTAAAATTCTTTGCTCTTAGTTTTTCTTTTATAACTCTCCGAGCCTTTAGAATCATTTTTTCTAGATTTTGATTTGTCTTGTTTGTTAGCATATTTTTCTAGTATTTCTTGTTTCCGTTGTTCTAAGCTATTATCTTCTTTTTTACATTGAGAAAAGATTTTCTGTCTTTTATCTGGATCCATAGAAAACTTATTGGCTACTACATACCCTAAAGAAGTATCTCCTGACATCTCCCTCACCCCCTTTCTATGCAAACAAAAAGGGACATACCACTAGCATTATATGCTTACGGTATGTCCCTGAGTTGTTCTCAATAGACTTATTTTTTAGTTTCTTTTTTGACTAGATGAGTAAATTTCCCATCTGAATAGAATAAAGTAATTTCTCCAAAACTTGGAACTTTTTCTATCTCTATTATACCACGTTTTTCGTATACAACAAAGCCTTTTTCTGTTGCAAATCGCATTTTATCATCATTCATTGATATTCTCCCCTCACTGTGTTTATAGTGTATCTTTTATCTTTGATCGTAAAAGCCTTGAAAGTGTTCCCTTCTAAACCTTTCAAAATTCTACTTGAATTTCTAGCATTGTAAACAGTCCGCAGTTCACTACTATCTAGGTTCGTGTTGAAAATCGTAGTTTCTCGATTGTTGATAATATCAAACAAGAAATCCTGTTCCCAGTCACTCTTAGGTGTTACCGTCCCATTTTTTGCCCCCAGGTCATCGATGATTAGAAAATCTACATCAACTAACTTTTTAACCGCCTCATACTCTGTTAAGTTTGCATTTCTTCCATAAGTCCAGCCTTCTTTTATCTGCTTGATAATCTCGGTTAAGCTGACAAACAAGACACTCTTAGGCTCGTTCTTCTCTCTGAAGCTCTCATTGATTTCTTTGGCCAGGGCAAGAGATAAATGACTTTTCCCTATTCCTGTGCTACCGCTGATTAAGGTATTTCCTGTCATACCTGCAAGATACTTCTGGGCTTGACCTTTTACAAACTCCAACATCTGTCGCTCCTCTGCCGTCTTAACAAAGAAATTATCAAATGTCGCTCCCTTTAACTCTTTAGGAATTGTACTATCACGCATTAATACATCATAAGTTTTAAAATACGTTTGTCTATCATCAAACCTCTGTAATAGGTCTTCCTCTTTTTGTTTAATCTCCCCCTTCACACACTCCGGGCAAAATGGTTGTATTTTCCTTTCTGAACTCCCTACTACAGGTATAGAAATCTCCCAGTAATTTACCTGATGAATATCACAAACTTTATCTGATATTTTTTTGTTATTGAACTCTTTAAATTGTTCCTTCATCTTCGCAACTCCTAAAATGGTAGATCTGGGAAGTTATCTTCATACTTCCCTCTTATTGTTTTAGGCTTTTGATTCAAATAACCGTCAAACTTAGATCCGAAAAGTGTTTCAGGTCTCAGATATTTAGAAAATTCAGGATTATCCTTCCATTCTGCCGTTTTAATATCTATCACCTGTTTAAAATCTTCCAGTGTATAGCCTTCTTTGAATCGTGCTAGTAAGAGCCTTTTTGTCTTATCAACAAACTTATACCGCTTATTAGCTACTTGATTCAGATAAGCAATAGGAATCCAAAGTTCTTTATGTTTTGTTTTCTCTAAATCTTTTATAGCTGTTTCTTCAAGCCAAGTAGGAAAATTGTAGTCGGGATTTCCCGACAATATATTATCTAAATATAAATTATTACTCTTACTATTAACTCTATTCTCTTTCTCTATCTCTGTTGGACATGAGTTGGAAATAGTCTTTTTATTTTGGACATTCTCCAATTTTGGTAAATCTTGACTATTTTTTCTTTGGTCTCGCTTGTATTTTGCCCAGTTTGTTTCACTCTCAACCATGGCTTTTGCTTGGGATAATGTAGCATGGCCATCATCATCAATCTGAATTAGTCCGCATTTTGTAAAATATGCAACCGTCATATTGATATCATCCTCAGAAACATCCAGTTTTAAAGCTAATTCCTGTACCAAATTATCAAAATACCCCTCATAGTACAAAATACAATCATCTTCTAAACTTTCCAACATAAGACGGATATAAATCACTGTCATAGTGTAGCCACCAGGCATATTTTTAAGTCGCTTAATAAAAAGATTATCAAAAAACTTCTTATCAACTTTTAACCAAAAATATATTTTAGTCTTTGCCATCATCTACCCCCAAAAACTTTAAAACGTCTAAGATTTTATAATACGCTTTTCTAGTATCTTCAATAGGAGGTATATACTGCGGTAGTCCTGCACCTTCCCATTTTGTCAAGGTTTTATCTCCTATGCCCAGTTCTTCCTTTAGTTCCACCTTGCTGATTAAATCCAATCTTTTTTGAGGTGCTTTCTCATGGCTTTTTAAATACCGTTCCACTGCTTCCAAAATCTTAGACTTTAAATCTTCAATCATTTTTTCAAACATCTTAGTACCCCCATGGCTTAACCCCTGCAAGCTGAATATATCGCCCATAATCAGGGCTTAAATCCTCGCTAGTTGTTTCAATCGTCTGTGTACTTTCTCGCTCGATTTGAGCGCTTTTTTTGCGGTCTAGGTGGTTTAGATACATGAGAAAGCCAACCAATATCACGGTAAAAATAAGCGCCTGTGTATTGCTTAAATCTAGTTCATTCATGCTATGCCCTCGCTTTGTAATTCTTGATATAATTTACTTGATAGCCTCGCTCCATCTTCAGAAAGTCGTACACCTCTTCTGGAGTTACTTTATCATCTAAAAAGTCAATGATGAACTGAAAGAGGTTCGGATTTCTATCCTTGATTTCAGTAATTCGGTTGTCAAATTCTGATTGTGTCATGTTATCTAGATCTAGAGTCATATTTTTCTCCATTAGCCTTTCCTTGTCCTTTTTCTTGCCTGTTTTCTATATGGTATGCTTCACCACTCCAAACGCTGGGCGATTGCCCCAAGTTGGCGAACGCTTGTAGCGGTGTTTCGTGAGTAATTACCCATCTTTCATCAGCTAAACAAGGTCTTAGAATCACCCTGTCAGCACTTGATTTTCAAAACCTTTTCTAATTGCTTGCCTGCTCTTCGGTTTTTCTTTAGGTATTTGATAGAATAGATATTTTTTGCTATAATCAAAGCATAGAAAAAATTTCTATATCCTTAATCTTGTCGCTTGCTCGCCTCGTCTAAAATTTGAGCAAGTGATTTTTTTTATTTTCTTTTTGCATGATTACTACCTGACTTTGGTTTATAAAGCAAGTCTTTACTTTCGATAAGATCTAGAATCCAACTGAATCCCTGCTCAACCGTTTCAAGAAATGCGCCCAGGTCTTCACTGTCCAAGTTCTCGTAGTTCATACAAAGATATTCGGCTAGTTGTCTGTCTTTCTCAACTAGCTTTTTAAAATCCTTGGGAATTTCTAACCCTTTGGCATTTGTAACTGTCTTAAAATCATTTTCCATTTTCTATACTCCTATACTTTAAAAATTAGTTCTTTAATTTCTGAATACCCTCTATTCAAGTTAATCATAGCTATTGCCATATCTTCCAAACGTTGGTAGTTTGTCAGCTCTAAACTTGTCAAGCCATCAATACCGTTCCTACTTTCTCGTTCCTTCATGAGTTGCGCTTTATTCTTCCCTGTCACTCCCTTTAGTAGTAAGTTTGTAAGGGTACTATAGGCATGCTTAGGTGCTTTCTCCCATGTTTGAATAGCTTCAGTTAAGCTTTTACGCTTTGGCTTTTCCAGTTCTCTCTGTAATTGTCGCTTGGAAAGTTCGTCACGCATTTCAAAGAATGCTTTGACTAGGTTGGTTTTGAAGTTGGCCACTTGCTCAGTATTTTTTAAGAATGTAACTAACAAGGTCGCTTGTTGCTCATTCAAAATATAATCCTTAGTATTCTGGCCACTTTCCATAGCTTGGATTTTAAATCCAACCTTCCCGAACCGTTCAAACCTTGCTTGATGTTTGCGGATTGTCTTGGTTATTGTGTGATGTTGCAATCCAGTACATTCTGCTACGATACTGCTCAGTGTATACGGCTCTTTTCTACCGTCCATGTAAACCAGTTCCATTGGTTCGCTCCTTTCTTCTTGTAGATCGTGCTTGCCACCTAAAACAGTACCAAAGTAAATCATTGAGGTAGGGAAAATTTAGGAGAGAATAAACCCCTACAAACCCTTGATACTGCCATAGGTAGCAAGCAAAATATTTCTAGACTCTGTCTTATGCCTCCTTTCTAGTAATCTTCAGCAAGCCATTCCATGGCTTTTTGGTAAATGCTCGGCTTGACTTCGCCACCGTCTCGAATTTTTCGATAGGTAACTTGTGTAACTCCGATTTCTTCGCCTGCTTGCTTAGCAGTCAGTTTCTTGTCTGCTTGCTTTCGGCGAATCGCTTTTGCTTGTGTTGAGGTAATAAGCAATGAAGTTTCTCCTTTCTTTTTTCGCCACATTGTGGCGTTTTCGTATCAATGATACACCACTTAATGATACTTTGTCAAGTGTTTTTATTATTTTTTTAAAAAAATTGCCAAATTGTGGCGCATAATGTTATAATTGCTACGAGGTAATAATAAAATGAATAGACTAAAGGAATTAAGAAAAGACAAAAAACTAACTCAGGTAGAATTTTCTAAAGAAATCAAAATACCATATAGAACCATACAACGTTGGGAAAACGGGAAAAGCCAAATCAAACCAGAAAAAGCTCAATTAATAGCCGATTACTTTAATGTAAGTGTTGCCTATCTACTCGGATATAGTGATGACCCGGAAACTCCATTTAAAGAATATAGTCCTACTCCTCGTGAATTTGCTTCTTGGAGAGAGTTCGATTATATGCAACTTTCTAAAACTGACTTAGATTTTGATGTATATCAAACATTAAGAAAAGAAGTAGATCCCCTTTTGCTAGAATTAATTCTTAATTATTCTTTTTCTGAAGAAGAAGAGAGAGAGTTGTTAAGAGAGATTGCAAAAAAATTTGCAAAAAACGATGCTGTTTCTTTTTTAAAACTTGATAATAAAAAATAAAATATTTAAAACAAAGGAGTAGCTCGCATGGGATTTTTTGACACTGTAAAACAAGAAGGTAGTTTTTCTACTGCATCTGGAGTAAATGAACTACACTACGTTGTCCTTCAGGTAACTTTGAAAGAAAAGTTTTTCGGCACTGGATCAGGAAACCTTACAGAATTAGAAGATGTTATCAATAAACAAGCTTCAAAAGGTTATCGCCTACATACCATCACAACCGCCAATGGTGGAAGCAAAGGACTAGGCGGTGGCGACCGTATCCAAGCCACAATGGTATTTGAGAAGATTCTATAAAAATTCCCCATATTCGCCAATAGTGCCCCTATTTCTAAGGTCTATTGTGCAAAAACAAGGGAAAGTGAAAAATAGAAAGCCAATTTTACAGACTAAAGCGCAAAAAACGGCAAAAGTGACAAATAGAAAAAGACAAGCCTGCTACCGCTAACTTGTCTGACAAGGCAATAAAAGCAACGTTCCCAGCGTTGAGTTTTTTCGATACTCAAAAATTTTTAAAAAACAAACTAAAAATATTGACAAAAACTAAAAATTACAGTATTATTAGGCAATGAGAAGAGTTTCTGCTCCCAAGGGAACAGAGTACGCGAAACACTGCCTAGTTCCACTAGGTGGTGTTTTTGTATACAAGGAACATATATGAAACCATTTCAAACATTAGATGAACAAATAAAACTTCTCCAGTCTAGAGGTTTAGAAATAGATAACATAGTAGAATGTAAAAGATACCTTCTAACTAACAACTATTACAACGTCGTCAACGGATATAGTAAATTTTTTCAAACATCAAAAGATAAATTTATAACCGGTGCAGACTTTAGAGAAATAGCTGCAACACACTTTTACGATAAAGAAATTAAATCAGCTTTTTTAAAAGCAATTATAGATGCAGAAAAACACTTTAAATCCGTACTGGCATATCGTTTTTCAGAATCATATCCAAAGCCATACTCTTATCTAGATATTAATAACTTTGAAACACAAAAAGATGCAAAAAGGCTCGCACAAATTACAAATTTAATCAGTATATTAGCTAGAATACTCAATGATTATAATAGGGATAGGCAAAACAATTCTATAAAACACCACTATAAACAACATGGCGTTGTTCCTTTCTGGGTTATCATCAATGAACTCACATTAGGGCAAGCATTTAACTTTTATAGAAATCTAAACACTGACATAAAAAATCAAATAGCTAGAGATTTATCACCATTCTTACAAGAAAATATTGAATACATCCAAAATAGACCTAGTAAAGACCTTTTAAGCGGAAAGGCTTTAGAAAGTATTATTAAAAATATACTAGAAATTAGAAATATCACTGCTCATAATAATAAACTTTTCAATTATAAATGTCGTGAGAATCTTCCACAACTAGCTTATTTCCACTATTACAATAACAATGCTAATACGTCAAGACAATCTGTATATTATGTTTTTCTTGCCTTGCAATGCCTACTTGCGTCCACACAATACGCTCAATTACATAACACTATTATAAAAAGAACCAAAGCTCTAAATAAAAAAGCGCACTCCATTGAAGCCGGCATTGTATTGGATACACTTGGATTTCCGAATAATTGGTATAATATCACCGACACATTAAGATAGAACTACTTGCAATATATGGGCCTTTTCAAACCCCATATATGCCCCATATCCGCCTTGTTTTCTATTCTGGTACAATTTACCATCTAACTGCTTAAAATCGAAAATAGGGGCATTCTCGTAGCCCCTCACATGGTATCAACTCAAAACCTTTTCTAATTGCTTGCCTGCTGATGGAAAAGGAGTTAAAACCATGAAAATTACACAACACACGAAAAAAGACGGATCAGCAGTCTACCGATCCAGTATCTATCTTGGCATTGATTCTGTAACTGGTAAAAAGGTCAAGACTACCATATCAGCACGAACAAAGAAAGAACTCAAAAACAAGGTCACCCAGGCTAAGGTAGAATTTGAGAAAAACGGCTCTACACGGAAACAACGCTCACATATAACAACCTATAGAGAACTTGTGGACTTATTCTGGCAAACCTACCAGCATACCATAAAGACTAATACTCAGATAAAGATAAAAGGTTGCTTAAATAATTACCTCTTACCCTCATTTGGTACTTACAAACTAGATAAACTTACTCCTGTTATTATCCAAACTCAGGTAAATAAGTGGGCGGATGAGTACAATCAGGACGGAACGGGGTATAAAGAATACAATCACCTTCATTCCTTAAATAAACGTATACTACAGTATGGGGTTTCTATCCAGGCATTAGACAATAACCCTGCTCGTGATGTTGTCATTCCTAGAAAGATAACAAGAGATAAGCAAAAAATTAAATACTTTCAAGATCAGGAACTTAAAAGCTTTCTCTTCTATCTCGATAACCTAGAAAATACCTTTATCAATTTTTATGATACTGTGCTTTATAAAACGCTCCTAGCTACTGGACTGCGCATCCGTGAATGTCTGGCCCTGGAATGGTCTGATATTGATCTGCAGAACGGAACGATTGATATTAACAAAACACTCAACATTTTAAACCAGGTAAACAGTCCTAAGACAAAATCAAGCTATAGAGTTTTAGATATCGATCATAAAACAGTGCTCATGCTTCGTCTCTACCGAGCAAGACAAGCAGAAAATGGTAGAAACATTGGCTTAACCTATGAGAAAGTATTCTCTGATAGCTTTGACAACTATGTCAATACTCGAAAGGTTGATTACCGCCTACATAAGCACTTAAAAAACGCTAACTGTACTGATTTAGGATTTCATGCTTTCCGACACACTCACGCTAGTATCTTGCTTAATGCTGGTCTGCCATACAAGGAAATACAGACACGGCTTGGCCATGCAAAAATATCTGTAACTATGGACACTTACAGCCATTTGTCAAAAGAGAACCAAAAAAGAGCAGTCTCATTCTTTGAAACTGCTCTCGAAAAAATAAAAAGTTCTTAAAAAAGTCCACAAAATAAAAAAAGCGATACATAAAACCCTTATGTATCAACGATTATAGAATGATTTCGGTATAATTTGACTATTATACCGAAATTTTTTCATTTTTAAAAGAAAAAGGGGCTGGTAATGAATAATCCTCACCAACTCCCTATCTTTCTACTTATCTAAGCCTAATTCTGCCAAGATTTGACGTTTGTAGGCAATCTTTTGGACTTCCTTGTCCTCGTCTTCAGACCAATCTAGTTTAATTTCAGCAACAATCTGCCCAGGGCGATTTTTCAAGATATAGATACGGTCGCTAAGGTTAAGGGCCTCCTCGATACTATGCGTAATGATGAGTGTCGTCAGGCCTAGCTGTTTATGAATATCAAGATACCAGGCATGAAGTTCCATTTTGGTCATCTCATCCAAGGCACTAAAGGCCTCATCTAAAAGAAAGAGCTTGTGCCCAAAAAGGTAAGTGCGGAGTAAGGCCACACGCTGGCGCATCCCACCACTAAGCTCGTGAGGATACTTATCCCGTACGGCCATCAACTGAAAGGTAGCAAGGATTTCATCCGCTTTGGCAATAGCTTCTGCCTTATCCACCTTTTGGATCAAGAGGGGCAAAATGATATTGCCAAGGACAGTCTTGTGTTCCAAAAGCAGATCCTTTTGTAGCATATAGCTCACGCGCCCCTTGGGATTTTCCTCACCGTCAAGAATGATTCGGCCAGACTGGACTTCTAAAATCCCTGCAATCAGGTTAAAGAGAGTGGTCTTCCCTACACCACTGGGGCCTAGGATAGAGACCACTTCACCTGAAGTCACCTGTAGGTTAATATCCTCTAAGATCTTTTCATCATCGTAGGCATAGCTTACGTGTTCTAGTCTAATTTCTGTCATTATTTTACAAATTCGTTGGTAAATCCTTTATCAGTCAAGTCTTCTTTAAGGATGCCATTTTCTTTATCCCATTTGTAGAAGGCATTCCAGCGGTCAGCATCAAATTGTCCCCATTTGTCCTTGTCGCTTGCGTATTCTTTTGACAAGTATTTCTGAGATTCGATGACAAAGTCACGTTTATCTTTGAGTTCAGGTGCATTTTTGATGAGGATATCTGCAGCTTCTTCTGGGTGCTCCATAGCGTATTGGTAGCCTTTTTTGATGGCTTGGATAACTTTACGAGCTTCTTCTTTATTGTCTTTCAGATAATCGTTGTTTGCAATGATAACTGGTGAGTAGTAGTCAAACTCTTTTACATAGTCTTTCAAATACATAAAGTTTGCATCCACACCTTGAGATTTGGCTAGAATTCCATCCCAACCATAATAAATCCAAGCAGAGTCAAAAACGCCATTGGCAATTGGTGTGATTGAGTTTGAGTCGTTATTTGGAACTTTTTCAACCTTGTCAAAGTCTCCACCTTGAGATTCTACCAAGGTTTTCAACATCGCAAGCTCAGTTGGGTCATTCCATGTTCCGTATTTCTTCCCAACCAAGTCTTTTGGACTAGTTACATTATCGGATTTACGAGAGATAATCCCTGATGTATTGTGCTCAACGATAGCTGCAACTGCAGTAATACCTGCTCCTTTTTCCAATTTCTTAGCCATATAGTCTTGGAAGTACACTGCAAATGGCGCCTTACCATTGATAACTAAATCTGATGAGCTTTCTTCTGGTGGCAATTTCAAGTCCACGTCCACTCCAGCTTCCTTGAAATAACCTTTTTCTTTGGCTACATAAAGGCCTGTATGGTTGGTATTTGGTGTCCAATCCAGGATAAAATCAATTTTTTTGAGTTCTGCTTCTTTGTTATCCTTAGAAGCAGTTCCTTGGCCACAAGCCACAAGCACAACAACTACAAGAGCCGTTACAAGCGTTAAAAACACTTTCCATGTTTTCTTCATTTTTATTTCCTCTTTTCTTTTTCCAAAACGCTCTATTTTAAGTACGTTTCCATTTAATCACATATTTTTCACTAATATCGACTAACTTCATACCAAGAAGGCTGATCAGCGATACCAGAATGATAATAGCGAACATAGTATCATACTGAAACAGTTTCTTGGACTGAATCATGTAAACACCTAGTCCTTCAAAGCCTCCCAACCACTCAGATACCACTGTTGTGATAAAGGCGTAGGAGACGCTAACCCTTAGTCCTGCATAAAAGTAGGGCAGACTGACAGGGATTTTAAAATGCCACAGAATTTGCCAGGGATTGGCTCGCATCAGACTAAACAAGGTCAGCATATCCTTGTCACAATGCCTAAAACCGTCCAATATACTGACAATGATCGGGAAGGTTGTCGTCAAGATAATCAAGACAATCTTGGGCAAGATTCCATAACCGAGCCATAAAACCAGAATAGGCGCTATGGCAATGGTCGGTATGGTCTGGACAACCACCATCATTGGGTAAATCAAGTCATTGAGCCAACCCAAACTATCCATAAGGACGGCCATGATACAGGCTATCAAGACACCTAACACCAAACCGAGTAAAGCTACTCTCAAGGTTGCCCAACTATGGTACCAAAGAAATTCTCTGTCACGAACAAAAGACTGAAGGATTTCAAGTGGTGTCGGCAAGATAAACTTTGGTAGGAGTTTTAACAAACCCGCTAACTGCCAAAGAGATAAGACACCCAAAAATCCTAGCAGACTAATATGCCGTCTCATGATACTTTTCAAGTTTCTCATCAATACTTAAAATCTCTCCTACATTTATTTTCACATTGGCAAAAACATTATCTGCCCCTTGACCTGCCACTTCTAAAGCTTCTTTGAGAATACACATCAGTTCCTCAAAGTTTCCTTCTAGGACTGTTTCAAAAGGTGTCACCACCATGGACACTCCTTGAGCCTGCAGATAAGCAATAACTTGATCAATAAGGGCTATGCGGTCAATCCCTTGTGACAGG
The DNA here is from genome assembly GCF_001811505.1 of Streptococcus sp. HMSC034E03. Classification (GTDB taxonomy): domain Bacteria; phylum Bacillota; class Bacilli; order Lactobacillales; family Streptococcaceae; genus Streptococcus. The sequence goes on along the minus strand of NZ_KV804957.1, from coordinate 14,056 downwards.
GGTAAGACTTGTAAAGCAATGCTTGCTTTCATTAAATCCTCCTTCTAAGTTACAGTTTTTCTTTGTAAAAAAAGAAAAACCTCTTTCATATATGAAAAAGGTGCAAAATTAGGCCAAGTATTCGTTCCCTACGCTGGCATTACCCAGATCAGGTGCGGTCGAAGTTTAACACTTCCTCTCAGACTGTACACAGACTCCCATATATTATATGGACATATGATAACGCAAAACAAACAAGATGTCAAGGAAACTGCTTACAGAAAAAGAGGCGGCAAACCTTCTCTTTCTCTAATTATACAGATGAACTAGCTCTTTCAATTAAAGCATAGGCGCAAATAACTGGGTCACTTCCTTGATTAATGTTTGATACCAGGTAGGATTGATCGTCCCTGGAAATACTTCCTGCGATACTTCAAAAATCTCTTCAAAGTCCTTACGAATATCTGCAATCGATGGTGTTTCGTACAACAAAACCGCATTTTCATAGTGATGAACCAAGCTACGATAATCTAGATTTATGGTTCCAACAACTGCGTATCGATCATCAACAATCATCTGCTTACTATGGATAAAACCAGGAGTATACTCATAAATACGGACACCAGCAGACAAAAGATCCGGATAAGCTCCTCGTGTTATCAGTTGAATAAGCTCCTTGTCGGGTACAAAGGGAGTGACAATTCGCACATCCACCCCTCGCATGGCCGCATTTTTAATATCTTCCGTCAAATCATAATCAATAATCAAGTAAGGCGTGGTAATATAGACAAAGTCTGTCGCTTGATTGATGAGATTTTGATAAACTACTTTCCCTACCTTCATCTGGTAGATAGGCTTGGGACCACTTCCATAAGGAATGCACAAACCTGCTCCAGACCGCGTTTGATTTTCCAAGTGATACTGATCAAAGTCACTGATTTCACCACGGTTGATGTACCAGTTCATGAGAAATAGTCTTGTAAAAGCCTGAACAGCTGGACCGTCTATACGAAGGCCACTATCTTTCCAATAGCCAAAACGTTCAATCTGGTTGATATACTCATCCGCAAGATTGACGCCACCAGTATAGGCAATCTGCCCATCAATGACCAAAATTTTGCGGTGATCTCGGTTATTATAGGCCACTGTCATACGAGGAATTACCTTATTAAACTTATGAGCCTCAATTCCCCGAGCTCGGAGATGCACAGTATAATCACCTGGCAATGTCACCATACATCCGATATCGTCGTAGAGCATCTTAACTTCAACACCCTGAGCAACTTTTTCTTCGAGAATCTCAAGCATGCTGTCCCACATCAAGCCTTCTTCGACAATGTAGTATTCCAGGAAGATAAATTTCTCAGCCTTTTTCAAATCCTCTAAGATTTGTCTCCACATAGCCTCTCCAGTAGAGAAAAATTGAGAATCTGTCTGCTCGTACACCTCTGCATTGCTATCCATATGCAATAAGGCATTGACAATCCCGTAGGCAGATTTATCAGTTTCCTGTATATCTTGATGAAGACTATGTTCGCGCTTTTCATGAGATGTAATAGCACGAAGTTCCTGTAATTGTTTAAATTCCTTTTTTGATAACCGACGCTCACCAAACATGATATAAAGCAAGGGACCAAAAACAGGGACAAAAGTGACAATCAACCACGTCACCTTGCTTTCAGGCGACATAGAACGATTAACAATGGCTAAAACAGTTGCTACGCTGACCAGAAATACAAGAGCAACCCAAACAAGTGGAGCAATCTGGCTCATGTAAAGAATAACACCAAAAACTACAAATAATTCTATCAGGATAATCGCAATGCTAAAACCATACTTGGACATCAATAGTCGAAATTTTCTAGTCCCCATATCTCCCTCTCCACTTCTAAGTATACTCCTTCATATACTATCTGAAAACGCTTATTACCCTCTAGTATACTTAGTTTCGTAAAAGTTATCAAGTCTTTTCTGTTTAGGCCGATAGTTCTACCTATAAAATCATTTAAAAAGCAGGCACTTAACTAATCGACTTCCTTTTCTACCACTAAATTGGATCGATGCCTGCCAGCTATTCTGGGGAATCCCCATCTGCTCAGCTACAAGTCCACTATGACAATATCCGGACGATGATTTGTCCATTCTTGGATTAATTGGTCCGAAACTAGGTTTATCAAATCAAGACTAGCAGACAACTGCCGATAGGCTGAAATAATTCCTAACTGCTCCTTATTGTTGGCAGCTTTTTCAAATTCCTTTACGTGTCCTTCTAAAATGGGAAGAACCTGAAAACCAACCGCCTCTGCAACAGCCTTTTTCTGAGGACCTGTAAATAAATGAATCTCATACTGAGGATTTTGTAATAGTGGTGCAAGTAAATTCAAAGTAGGATAGAGATGCCCACTTAAGGGAAGAACCACTACATCGATTTTGATTTTCTTCATAATCCTAGCATATCAAATTTTCCCAAAAAGAACTATCACAAGGATAGTTCTTCTTAAATATTATTGGTTTTAAATCATAGGAATAGTATTTGATTTCCTAATACATTATTTGAATATTCGGGAGGAATTCATAATATAAGAATCTTAAATTTACTATCCCTGAAAACTTTCCAAAGGAGCTTTGCTTAGAACAATTCCTTATAGAAAGCAATAGTTTCTTCCAAAGTTGGCATGAATGGATTACCTGGTGCACAAGCATCAATCAAGGCATTCTTAGAAAGGTATTCAAAGTCAAAGTCTTTTTCTTCGATACCAAGTTCTGTCAATTTCTTAGGAATACCGACAGTTTCAGAAAGTTTTTCAATTTCAGAAATAGCATAAGCCGCACATTCTTCATCTGATTTTCCTTCGATTTGCATACCCAAGGCCTTAGCAACATTACGGAAGGCTACAGGTACACGTTTGGCATTTTCACGCTCAACGACTGGCAAAAGCATGGCACAGCAAACGCCATGAGGCAAGTTATAGACTGCACCTAATTGGTGAGCCATTGAGTGAACATAGCCGAGCCCAGCATTGTTAAAACTCATTCCTCCAAGGAAGATAGCATTAACCATACCTTCACGAGCTTCAATATCGTGACCATTTTCTACTGCACGTGGAAGATATTCTTTGATTAGCTCGATAGCTCCGATAGAGAGTTTCTTAGTCACATCATAAGCACCTGGTGTTACCAAAGCTTCAACAGCGTGAGTAAGAGCATCCATACCAGTAGCAGCAGTCAAAGCCTGAGGTTTTGAAACCATCAATTCAGGGTCATTAACAGAGATAAGAGCAAGACTGTTCTTATCAACCATTACCATTTTAACCTTACGTTCTTCATCAGTGATAACGTAGTTAATAGTAATTTCTGCTGATGTACCTGCAGTAGTATTGATCGCTACAACAGGAAGGCCTTTTTGAGCAGACTTATGCAAACCTTCATAATCCTGTGGCTTACCACCATTAGTAGCGATTACAGAAATACAGCTAGCTGCATCCTGTGGAGAGCCACCACCGACAGAGATGATAAAGTCACAGTTATGCTCTTTCAAAGCAGCGACCCCATCCATGACATTTTTACAAGTAGGGTTAGGTTCAACATCACTAAAGATAACGTAAGCAATCCCTTCATCATCTAAAGGTTTTAAAATTTTTGGCAAGATATCACTTGATTCGATATACTTATCTGTCACCAAAAGAGCCTTAGTATAACCCAACTCCTTAACATAAGGACCAACTTCATTTACCACACCTTTACCAATAAGGTTGACTGCTGGAACGTAAAATGTTGCCATATTTTTTCCTCCTTGCGTTTTTCACGCTTTATATTTAGGTTAATTATATAATATATTTCCTATATTTTCAAATATTTGTGATTTTTTTAACAAATAAATCGCAAAGGAAGGGAGTGGGAAGCCCCACATCCCCCTTATTTTTTTACAAAACGCCTTTTTTCAGGATAATATTTCCATAAAGAGCACTTTCTCCAGTTTGAATCACTAAATAAGCTTTCTCTGCCTGATCGTAAAATTCAAAACGTTCAAACTCTTTGATAGATGCACCTATATGATACTTGCCTAGTAAGGTTTTATATTCGTCCCAAATAACTGGAATCGTTGGATCTCCTGGTACAACCTGCATAAGGCCTGCTTGATAGTCACTGTATGTATCGAGAGGTAGTAGTTGCAAAATAGCATCCAAGATTACAGGAACTCCATGACCATCACAACGAACAACGCGTTGTCCGATCCTGTGAGCTGGGAAATTAGCATCAGCTATGACCAGCTCATCTCCATGTCCCATCTCCATTAGATACTTAACTAGCTCTGGGCTAATAATTTTAGGAATATTCTTTAACATTTACTCCCCCTTCTCTACTAATGACTTGAAAAACTGTTGACTAGTTTCGACATTATCCAAATCTTCTACTGAATAACTTTTCAGTAATTCTGATTGTCGAATGAGATTTTGTGCTTCCTCTCTTGACTGAACAATTCCCAAAGTTAACAATTGAGACAAAACATTCCCCAGAGCACTAGCTTCAATCGGTCCTGTAATGACTGGCTTACGAGCAAAATTGGCAGTCAACTGGCATAAAAGCTCATTTTGAATACCACCGCCCACCATCTGAATACGGGCAATCTCTTTACCTGTTAACTCTTCTAGTTGCTCAACTGTTTGATGATAAGCCAAGGCCAGACTTTCAAGAACTGTCCTAACAACTTCTCCCTTAGTCTCTGGAACAATTTGACCACTCATTCTACAGTAGTCTTTTACTTTTTCTTCCATGTCCCCAGGAGAAGCAAAGATTGCTGCATTTGGATTAATAAAGCTTCGATTGTCCTTAACCTCACGCGCTAATACAACCATTTCTGCAAAGCCTATTTCCTCCCCTTGAAGCTGCCAATCTCTCTGTAACTCTTGGATAATCCACAAACCTGTTGTATTTTTTAAGAGACGAATTCCACCATCAAAACAACCTTCGTTTGTCAAGCCTGCATTTAAAGCTTCCAAACTAGTCAAAACTGTTTGGCTCTCCATCCCCACAAGAGACCAAGTCCCACAAGAGATAAATACTGTTGGTTGTTCATCAACATAAGGCACTGCTAATACCGCTGCTGCTGTGTCATGCCCAGCTCCAGCTATGACATCGAAAGGTTCGATTTTCAAGTTTTGAACAATTCTTGGAGAAAGACTTCTTAATACTGTCCCTCCTTTGCTAACCTTAGAAAACCATTTTTCAGGAAGTCCCAAGCGTGCAAACAAACTGCTAGACCAAGTTTGGGTCTGACTATTTAACAAACCACTCGTACTGGCAATGGTATATTCGTTTACCAGTACACCTGATAAGAGATAGTTAATTAAGTCAGGCATAAACAGAACATGATCAGCTACCTCTATGAGTTCCGGTTTTTCTTTGATATCAGCGTACAATTGTAAAATTGTATTATAAGCCGCTGGTTGAACTCCCGTTTCAGCAAACAAAGTCTGCTTGTCTACTAGCTTGTAGAATTCATCCTCATAGCGTCCCATCCTGTTGTCACGATAACAATGTGGCTGATAAAGCAGATCACCATTTTTATCAAGATAAGCGTAATCTACTCCCCATGTATCGACAGAAATAGATTGGATAGGGATTTGATCACGAGAAGCCTTTTTTATCCCTGTCTTGATTTCATTGAATAAGTGAAGAATATTCCAATACAATCCATCGTTGACAGTCACTGCTTCATTTTTAAAACGATGAACTTCTGACAATTGGAGACGTTCTCCATCATAAATCGCTTGCATGACACGACCAGAACTTGCACCTAAATCAACAGCTAGTATTTTTATCAATGTCATTTAAAGCTCCTTCTCTATTCGAATATAATCGATTTATTGATACAACAATGCTTTGATTTCATCAGAATCAATATTTGATGCATCATACCATTTAGATCCTGTATCAACGTCTTTTACTTCTTTACCTTGAGCTGATTCAACCGCAAGTTTTACAGCTTGGTAACCGATTTGAATTGGATCTTGAGTTACAGAACCCGCAAATACACCATTACGAATTGCATCTTGTTGAAGAGCACCTGAGTCAAATCCAACTGCAATAATCTTGTCTGCACCAAGTTTTGATTCTTTAAAGCTACCATTTGCGTTGATGATTGCTTTAGCAGCAAATTCATTTGAACCATAGATAGCGATAGTATCTGCCTTTTCAAGTACTGTAGAAGCTTCTGTTTTACCAGCAGCGTCATCTACTTGAGCAGGAACACGAACTTCAATGATAACTTTAGCATCTGATTCAGCTACGTTGTTTTTAAATTTATCATGTCCAACAACAGCTACTTTGACACCTTTCTTCTCAAGCAACTCAACCATCTTATCGATAAATCCTGATGTACGTTGAGTGATTGAAAGAGAGTTAGCTTCTTGAGAAACTACACCGATACGTACAGGAGTATCACCAATTTTCTTTTCGATTAGAGGGAACATATGTTCTGCTGCATTTCCTCCAGCGGCATGGTTATCTGTAGAAGCAGTCGCTTTAATTGCTCCTTCTGGTGCTCCTGGAACCCCTGAGTCAAAACCAATGATTGGAATATTTTTAGATTGTGCTTGTTTAATAGCATCTAGTTCTGCTTCTGTATCCAAGGCTGCTAGAGCAATCGCTTTTGGATTTTTATTGATAGCATTGTTAAGTTGTTCAAGCTGTTCTGCAATGGCAGTTTCATTTTGTGGCCCTACAAAAGTGATCTTAGCACCAAATTCATCTGCTGCTTTTTCAGCCCCTTTATTAACAGCCTTCCAAAAATCGTGTTGGAAGCCTTTAGCAATTACTTCAACCTTGAAATCACCACTAGCTGATCCACCCTTATCTCCATCTGCGCTCTTAGAAGATGAACAAGCTGTCAAAGCCAATGCAGACGCTGCTGCTGCCGCAATAATAGCAAACTTAAATGATTTTCTCATGATAGTTGCTCCTTTTTTATTATTTTTATCTAAGATTTGAAGAGTGATTATTCACCCGATAAAGAGAGGAATGCCATTTTTGTATTCCTCTAGCATTGACTATTTCTTTTTATTCCTACGAATCAAAATATCGGAATAAACTGCGACAATTACAACGAAACCTGTAATGAAGAGTTGATAGTGAGGCTGGAGGTCGATATAAGGGAGTCCGATTTTCAATACAGACATGATGAATACCCCAATGATAGTACCTACGACTGAGCCAACTCCTCCAGCAAGAGAAGTTCCCCCAACTACAACACCTGCAATTGCATCTAATTCCATCCCATTACCTGTACCAGGTAAAATAGTAGAGTAAGTAGCAGCATAGGCAACCGCAGCAAGTCCTGCAAACAAACCACCTATAACATAGGCCATCCCTTCCCACTTAACAACGTTAACTCCTGATAAACGAGTCGCCTCTTTATTGGAACCAATCGCAAAGATATAACGTCCCACCTTTGTCTTATTCAAAACTAAAGCTGCAAGGACAGCAAGGACAATCAATACAATTAGTCCTGTAGGGAAATTATCTTGGGTACGGAATAAATCCTTATACCAACCTTCGCCTGTTCCACGAAGTGGGAAAGTCACACTCTGAACATTAGAAACGATAGAACTAAGACCACGAGAAATCATCATCGTACCCAAAGTTGCGATAAATGGAGGTAAGCCAAATTTGGCAACCATGATTCCATTTAATAGTCCAAAAAGTACACCTACCACTAAAATGGCCAATAAAGAGAGCCATAGAGGCCAGCCCATTTTTGTATGGAGAACACCTCCAATAATGGCTGAACACATCATAACTGTCCCGATTGAAAGGTCGATCCCACCTGTAATAATAACAAATGTAACCCCAATTGCTAAGAAACCAATATAATACGAAGCATCCAAGATACTAACCGCCGTATCAAACGAACGGAAAGACTCACTAGAAATAGCGAAGAATGCGAAAATTACAATAAGCGCAATCAAGGCAATCAGTTTTTGCAAACCAACTGTTTTTTCTAATTTCATCCATAAAGATTGTTTCTCTTCCATAAGTAAACACCTCTGTTTTCACTTCTAACGGTCTGTAGCTAAAGCTAGAATCCGTTCTTGAGTAGCTTGGCTAATATCCAGCTCACCCGTTTTTCTACCTTCACACATAACGACAATTCGATCACTCATCCGCAAAATTTCGGTCAATTCAGATGAAATCATGATAATAGATTTCCCTTGAGCAACCAAGGCATTCATCAAAGTGTAAATTTCACTTTTGGCACCAACGTCAATTCCTCTTGTTGGTTCATCAAAAATTAAAATATCACTATTTTGTTCGAGCCATTTTGCAATGACGACTTTTTGTTGGTTACCACCTGATAAGTTACGAACTAATTGTTTTGACGATGGTGTCTTCGTTCTTAATTGTTTAACGAATTCATCACTGACTTTTACAATTTCACCGTCATTAATAAGTCCACCTTTAATATACTTATCTAAGTTTGTCATTACTGTATTATCAGCGATTGTCATATCTACAATACAACCAAAACGTTTACGGTCTTCCGAAAGATAACCAATTCCTTCTCTAATTGCGTCTTGTGGCGAATTAATAGTCACTTCTTTACCATTTACAAAAATGATACCGCTTTCTTTTTTGTCTGCACCAAACAGTAACCGTGCCACTTCTGTACGGCCAGCTCCCATCAATCCAGAAAAACCTAAAATTTCACCCTTTCGAAGCTGGAAGCTAACATCTTTTACAGATGAGCCTGCATTTAAATTCTTCACCTCCAGTACAACTGGAGCATCATCTGCTACAGCTGAAGCCGCTTTAGGATCCTCGTAAATAGTTCGACCAACCATCATTGCAATGATTTCGTCTTTTGTTGTTTCTTTGGTATTTACAGTCCCTACATACTCACCATCACGCATTACCGTTACACGGTCTGTAATACGAGCAATTTCGTCCATGCGGTGAGAGATGTAAATGATACCAACACCTTTAGCACGTAAGTCATCAATAATCACAAAAAGTTCGTTAATTTCAGATTCCGTTAGGGCTGCTGTTGGTTCATCGAAAACAATGACCTTAGCATCCATGGATAAGACTTTGGCAATTTCAACCATTTGTTGTTTCCCAACCGTTAAATTACCAACTTTTTCAGTCGGATTAATATCCAACTTTAACAGTTCAAATAGTTTCTTAGCTTTTTTGATGCTAGCACCATCGTCTATCAACAAATTATGACGGAATTCTTCTCTCCCAATGAAAATATTCTGAGCCACAGTTAAATGATTCATCATATTCAATTCTTGGTGAACGATAACAATCCCATCTTCCATCGCTTCCTTAGGCTTGCTATAGGCAACCTGCTTCCCATTGTAGTGAATAGTTCCTTCATTAGCATCATGAATTCCTGTGAGGACTTTCATTAGCGTGGATTTACCAGCACCATTTTCCCCCATCAGAGCATGAACTTCACCAGCACGTAGATCAAAATCTACTCCTTTTAAGGCTTTTACAGGTCCGAAGCTCTTTACGATACCTTTCATTTCAAGTATAACTGGATGACTCATGTTTTTTCACCTACCTGTTCCAGTTTTTCTATTTTCTTTTTTAATTTTTCAATTTCTTCTATCTGATGTAAGAAAACATCCGCTAACTCAAGCAATAAATGACTGTTCATAAAATGATCTTGGGCATGAATAGCTAATAGACTAACTTCTCCACTCTCACCCCTCATCTCAGCTTGGATAAGAGAGGTTTGTAAATTATGTGCTTCTATATTTATCTGAGCCGCTAATTCTAGTGTCTCCTTAGCACCTAGGAGATTTCCTCCTTGAGCCATTTGAAGACCTTCCATAACCTTTTGAGTGCTTTTACTACTTTTCAAGATTAGCTGCATCAACTCTTGTGTCGACTGTCTTGTTAGTGTTCCCATCAACTCAACCCATTAAGTCTTCTGCTTGCTGCAAAACAGCTTCACCTTTCATTAACTCAAAATTTTCATCGCTAATGACAGCAACCGGAACACTAAGAGATGCTTTCGCCTTTTCTTCTAGATATGCCAACTGAGGACTCAAAAGCAAAACATCAATATTTTTTAAATTATTAATTCCTGCAATACCAACAGAGTAAAACGAATAATTTAATTGATCTCGATGAATAACTTCATTAATACGTTCAACTAACATACTAGTTGTCAAACCACCTACACAGGCTAGAATAATTGTTTTTGTCATAATTTTCTACTCCTTTTAAATTCTTGGAGATAGAAATCCAACTATTAGATTTCTATCTCCAGAATTTTCATTATTTATGCACAGGTCCTAATAATTGGCACGCACGGTAGTCAGCTGATTCTAAATCTTCTGTTCCGAATAGTGACCAGTTTTTAGGTTTGAAGATATCTTCTTCTGCAACGTTATGCATATTCACTGGAATACGTAACATTGAAGCAAGAGTGATAAGGTCAGCTCCGATATGTCCATAAGTGATTGCACCGTGGTTTGCACCCCAGTTATTCATTACATCGTAGACTGACTTGAATGCGCCTTTACCTGTTAAGCGAGGAGCAAACCAAGTTGTTGGCCAACCTGGATCTGTACGGTTATCCAATGTATGATGTACATCTTCAGGTAATTCAAGAGTGTATCCTTCAGCAATTTGAAGTACAGGACCTACGCCTTTCAACAAGTTCAAGCGAACCATTGTTACAGGCATATTTCCTTTAGATAAGAAGCGAGTTGAGTAACCGCCACCACGGAAGTATTCGCGGTTTGCTGCTGGGAAGTCTGTATTTGCAAGCATTGCATCTACTTCTGATTGATCTAATTCCCAGAATGGTTTCATCACTGGTTCACCGCTTCTTGTAGCTTGACCAGTACCGTCTAATGTACAAGAACCAGAGTTGATTAAGTGTAAGAATCCATTTTCAGCATGGCCTTCAAGTTTATGTCCTGTTACACGTTCAACAGCTTCTGGACTCCAGTAAGTACGAACATCCGCAAAGATTTGTGGAGTGTTTGTTAATAAGTAGTTGAATAGCATTGATACACCGTTTAACGCATCATTTTCAGTTGCGAAGATGTATGGTCTGCGAATTCCGTTCCAGTCAAATTGAGTGTTTAGGAATGTTTCCATGAAGTCTCCGTTAGGGAAGTGGTCTGTCCATTGACGTTGACCTTGGAATCCACCAACAAGAGCGTAGTGACCAACTGCTTCTTCTTCAAAACCTAGTTCAGCAAGTCTTGGGTTACCAATCATTAAGTCACGTCCAATTAAGAACATCTTAATAACGAATTCCCATTGTTTGTCTTTTTCTTCACGGCTTAAAACTAGGTCTTCACGGTTGTGATCGAATCCTTCTTTAACGTTTTCTTTCACCCATTTAAGCGCACGGTCGAATTCTTCGTGATCGTAAATACCACGGTCGATACGGCGAGTGAATTCAGTCATATCTACTGATTCGTTACGCATTCCTAAGTATTCTTGGAAGAAGTCAGGATCTACGATTGAACCACCGATACCCATTGATACACTACCCATTGATAAGTAAGCTGTATCTCTCATTAATCCTGTAGCAAGAGCTGCTCTTGCATAACGTAAGATTTTTTCTTTAACGTCTTCAGGAATTTCTGTATCAGATGCTTCTTTAACGTCTTTACCGTAAATTCCGAATGCAGGAATTCCTTTTTGTGCATGAGAAGCAAGAACTGCTGCTAAATATACAGCCCCTGGTCTTTCAGTTCCGTTGAATCCCCAAATAGCATGTGGAATATCAGGAGACATATCCATTGTTTCACTACCGTAGCACCAGCAAGGTGTTACTGTGATCGTTGCACATACGTTTGATTTTTTGAAAAGTTCGTGAGATGCCGCCGCTTCTGGTACACGACCAATCGTTGAAGGTGAAATCACACATTCAACAGGTTGTCCATCAGGATATTTCAATGTACTAGAAAGTAAGTCCGCAACACTTTTTGCCATATTCATTGTTTGGACTTCAAGCGATTCGCGAACCCCTTGACGACGACCATCAATAGTTGGACGAATTCCGATACGTGGATGTTGAATCATGATATTTCCCTCTTATTCTTCTATTTCTTTAACACTGCCATCTCCATTATATTTACGATAGCCGGGATGACGACCAGTTACCTTATAGTTTTCTCTCATAGAGAATAGACGTTTCAAAGTAGGACGTGGAATTTCTTGTTCCTCCACACCTTTAGTTGACAAAAGCATACGTCCATGGAAAGTTGTTTTAGCTACTAACTCCAAAGTCTCCATACGATAATAGGCTGTAATAACATCACTTCCAACAGTTAAAGCACCATGGTTCTCAAGCAACATTACATCATGGTCAGGAAGATAAGGAGTAATTGCATCAGGAACTTCCATAGTAGATGGAACCCCAAAAGGTGTAATCGGGATAGCTCCTACAACAATTGCACTCTCAATCAGAGAATACGTATCAAGAGGGATATGCGCTAAAGCAAAACCAGTTGCAATAGGTGGATGAGCATGAACAACAGCTCTCACATCTTCACGTTCCTCATAACAGCGGATATGCATTTTAATTTCACTTGAAGGACGATAGTCTCCCTCAGCTTCTAAAATCTCACCCTTGAGGTTCAATTTCACCAATTTTTCTGGTGTAATAAAACTTTTACTGATACCAGTAGGCGTTGCTATAATAGTATCAGCATCTAAACGAACAGATACATTTCCATCATTAGCAGCTACCCAACCAAGTTGCCACATTTTATGACAAACGTCACAAATCTGTTCACGAATAATTTTTTCATCTTGAGTCATAAACTCACTCCTTTCTTTATCTGTATCATAACACTTTGAGCAACCGCATACAATAGATGAATATACTATTGGATATTTGTAAATGTAAATGGTATAATATATTCAAAAATGTTCAATAATGTTCAAAATATTATCATAAAGGAGAAATAGTATGGTTTCCTTAGAACGTATGGAACGAATTTTAGAAATTCTAAAACGAAGAAAGATAATTTCAACAATAGAATTAGAAGCACTCATGTATTGCTCAACTTCAACTCTGAGAAGGGATCTTATAGAATTAGAAAAAGAGGGGAAAATACTTAGAGGTCATGGGGAAGTACGGTTGCTGACTGCTAATAACATGGAATATATATACTCTGCTCGAGTCCGAGAAGAAGAAAAGGGCAAGCAACACATTGCCGAAATTGCTTCCACTTTTCTCACTAACAACCAATCTATATTTATTGATAGCTCATCAACAGCAGCTATGATCGTTCCTTATCTTGAAAAACTTAAAAATCTCTGTATTATTACAAACGGAATCGAAACTGCAAGAAAACTAAATGAATTTGATAATATAACTCTCTTCCTATCTGGAGGACATATAAATTATGGAACAAATTCATCCTTAGGCGATTTTGCAAGTGAATTTATCAATAATTTTCATGCCGATTTGGCCCTCATCAGTTGTAGAGGCCTAGACAAGTATGGTGCTTACGAAGCAAACCACAAACAAGCACGCATAAAACAGCAAATGATCAAAAACTCAGAGAAGAGCCTCTTACTCGCAGACCATTCAAAATTTAATACTAGTCACTACTTCAAACTAGCACATTACAACGACATAGACTGTATTATCACAGATACACCACCAATTAAAACCTTTCAAATGGAAGTAGAACAAATATGCGAGATTCTCTGGTAAGATTATAATTTAAACTAAAGTATATAATTCTTCTCGTCTAAGAATGAGTATTTAGTAAGACACATTTTTATATTTTCGTATAGAGAAACCACCGATTCAATCCATTAAAGTTGAATAGGTGATATATTTTATTTCTTACTAAAATTTTGTGTTCCTAATACAGTTAAGGACTATTCCAGAGTTAATAATAATACGGCAAAAATAGAGTCCTTAATTCAAAAAGTTGTTTTATCCACTACCAAAATATCAAAAAGGAGAGAAACCGATTTAGTCCTCTCCAAATTCAAACTTTTTAATCATTCTACTGCAGTTGACACTGAGAAAAACATCCATGACAAAAAAAGCTCTATAATATTTGTAGTGGGTAAATCCCCT
>NZ_KV804956.1 GCF_001811505.1 Streptococcus sp. HMSC034E03 | reverse complement strand
GCTTGTCAACACTTTTTTGAAACTTTTTTTAACTTTTTTCATCCAGTGTTTCATCTGCAATACACTATAGTCCGTACGGGATTCGAACCCGTGTTACCGCCGTGAAAAGGCGGTGTCTTAACCCCTTGACCAACGGACCGGAGTTGTTATTTTCAACTCTTACTATTATACCGACTTTTCCCTACTTGTCAACACCTTTTTTAAACTTTTTTTCACCAGTCTTTGAAGACTAGCTCTAACTCCCTGAGAAGGGACTTGCGGCCTTTGAAGTGTTCTACTGAGAACTATTGCTTACGATTATAATCAGGGTTTTCTTTGTGAAACATAGGGAACAACTCACAACTCTTCTTATCTCTATTATACGACTTTACACAAAGAAAAGCCCTTAGAAACTTGACTTCCAAGGACTTTGTCTTCAATCTGAACATAGAGAACATTAGTTTTCTATGTTAGTATTTATTATGTTTACTTTTCTTCAGTCATCTTTGATTTGACTTCATCATAAGAAAGTGCATGTGATTCTTCTTCTATTGCTTCAGGCATCTTACCTGTCTCATAGAGTGATTTAATCTGTGTACTATCCAATGTTTCGTATTTCAATAATGCTTCTGCAATTAACTTATGAGTTTCACGATTTGATTGAATAATATCAGCCGCTTTATTACGTGCTTCATTCAACAATGAACGAACTTCTTCATCAATTTCGTAAGCTGTACGCTCTGAAATTGTTTTTTGTGGGGATTGAGCACCAAACATAGCATGATTACCTTCATACTGAACCGGTCCAAGTTTTTCACTCATACCATACTCAGTAACCATTGCACGGGCCATCTGTGTAGCTTGTTCAAAGTCGTTGGATGCACCTGTTGTTTGGACATTGAAGATAATCTCTTCAGCAACACGTCCACCCATCAAACCTGCTAATTGTTCTTTCATATCTTCTTTAGATAGTAACATTTGATCTTCTTTTGGAAGAGCAATCATGTAACCACCTGCACGACCACGAGGAACGATTGTTACCTTATGAACGACACGTGCATTGGACAATACGAGGCCAACAATTGTATGTCCTGCCTCATGGTAAGCAACCATTTCACGTTCTTTTTGAGAAACAGTTTTATCCTTCTTAGAAGGGCCAGCGATAACACGATCTTCAGCTTCATCAATATCTGAAGCATCAATCACTGACTTATTACGACGAGCTGCAACCAAAGCTGCTTCGTTCAATACATTTTCCAAATCTGCACCAACAAAACCAGGAGTTTGTTGTGCCACCAATTTCAAATCTACATCTTCTGCTAACGGTTTATTTCTAGCATGAACTTTTAGAATTGCTTCGCGTCCCTTAACATCTGGACGACCAACCAATACTTTTCTATCAAAACGACCTGGACGAAGAAGAGCTGGATCTAGAACATCTGAACGGTTGGTTGCCGCAATAACAATGATTCCTTCATTTCCTTCAAAACCATCCATTTCAATCAAGAGTTGGTTTAGGGTTTGTTCACGTTCGTCATTACCTCCACCTAAACCGACACCACGTTGGCGACCAACAGCGTCGATTTCATCAATAAAGATAATGGCTGGTGCTGCTTTTTTAGCGTCCTCAAATAGAGAACGGACACGGCTGGCACCAACACCGACGAACATTTCTACAAAATCAGAACCTGAAATACTAAAGAATGGTACACCAGCTTCTCCTGCAACTGCTTTAGCAAGTAATGTTTTTCCAGTTCCCGGAGGTCCTTCTAAGAGAACACCAGCTGGGATACGAGCACCTAATTTTGTAAAGCGTTTTGGATCTTTTAAAAATTCAACAACTTCAACAAGTTCTTGTTTTTCTTCCTCTGCGCCTGCAACATCTGAGAAGCGAACTTTGATATCTTCTTTGTTAGCAGCTTTAGCTTTACTTCGACCAAAGCTCATTGGATTTCGTCCATTATTTCCTCCCATATTGCCCATCATTGAGAATAGGAAGAAGAATAAGATACCAAATGGTACGATAGACACTAGGATGTTAATCCACATACCACTTGAACTCTCATGTTTCACTTCAATTTGTGTTTGATGTTCACCTGCTAACTTTTGTAAATCAGCAACAGTGGTATCTGATGGTAGGATAATACTAGTAAATTTTTCTACCTTTGTAGCAGAAGGAGTGAAAAATTGAATCCCAGTTTCCTTCTTTTCTGTTTTTGCAGTTTTGTATTCACCAGATACCTCAATAACACTACCGTTTGGTTGATAGGTCATTTCTTTTACGTTATCATTGGTAATTTCCTGCACCAATTCTGAGTACTTGATTTGTTGACTATGACCAGCAGCTCTTCCAGCAAAAAAGTACTGGAATCCTGTCACTAGCAAGAAAATCATCAACAAATAAAGAAATGGATTTTTTATGAAACCATTATTTTGTTTTTGCATTCAACAACTTACCCTTCTATTTTGAGTAAACTTCCTCTTTTAATACGCCTACATAAGGAAGGTTACGATAATTTTCATTATAGTCTAGACCATAGCCTACAACAAACTCATTTGGAATTGTAAAGCATGTATAATCTGCTTCAATTTCGACAGTACGTCCCTCTGGTTTATCCAACATAGTAACAATCTTAACAGAGGCTGCTTCTCTTGCAGTAAACATATCTCTCAAGCTCTTCAAAGTTTGACCAGTATCGATAATATCTTCTACAAAGACAACATGTCGACCTTTAATATCTTGAGTTACGTCTTGTTTGATATTAATGACACCACTACTTACAGTCCCACCATGATAACTAGAGACCATCATAAAGTCCATTTCAAGATGTGTATCAATATATTTCACTAATTCTGCCATAAAAGGAATAGATCCTTTTAAAATTCCAACTAAAATCGGATTTTTACCCTCATAATCTTTTGTCAACTGAGCACCCAATTTTTTAGCTGCTTCTGTAATTTCATCTTGTGAAATCAAAATTTTCTTGATGTCTTGTTCTAACATGATTTTACCTATCTATTTTTTCTATATAAAGTACAGTGTTCATTATATCATTTTTCATTTTTTTACTCAAATCACTGGTTTCAATTCCTAAAACTGAACAAATTTGACCTGATTGCTCAATGATTATCACTTTTTCCCGTTTTTCTTTAGGGATTTTTAAATCAATAAAAAGTCGTCTTAGTTTTTTTCGATGTCCATTTTTTATCAGATAGTCACCTGAATGACGGTGCCGTAAAATTAAGGATGTTTCCCGTGAAACATATATTTTTTGAACTCTATCTCCTTCTAAAGGAAGTCCAAATGAAAATAGATATCCTTCATAGTGAACTTGGTTTAGATAGTCTAACACACACTCATTGTTTTTTTCATCAGACTTTGGTCTGATTTTACAAATCTGAAAGTAATCGTATTCCTTTACAAGCTCATAACCATTTTTTAAATGATGGCGATATTGACTCTTGGTTTTCAATATATGATGGATCTGTTGAAATTGTTCTCTTGTTACATTTAAGTTTGCGAATCGACCAAGATAGTGTTGCAATAAAACTCGTTGTGTTTCTTCTGAAAAAGATAAAAACTGAGTTAAATCTTCAATATCTACTGTTTGAGATAATTCACCAATAGCTGTCTGATAGTCAGATACTTCTTTTCCAAATTCTAGTAAAGCTTTTCTAACTTGAAGATTCTCTGTCTCCATTTGTGGTAGATAGAGATTACGAACACGATTGCGAAAATAGTGATTTTCCTGATTTGTCTCATCCTCAAAATGTTCAATTTCAGGAAATTCCTTCTTATCGAAAGAGAGTAAGGGACGAATTAATTCTCCCCTATCAAATTTTTGCTTCTCTTTAATAGCCGATAGATGATGCAACCTAGTGCCCCTGATCAATCTCATAAAAATCGTTTCAACTTGATCATCTGCATGATGAGCCGTTACAAGAGCTGTAGAGGATGTTTCTCTCATAACATCTCTAAAAAATTCATAGCGAAATTGACGAGCGCTCGCTTCTGTAAAAGCTCCAGAGAAGTTAGCTACATAAATCGGAACTCCAACTTGTTCAGCTAGTTTTCTTAATTCATGTTCTTCATTGTCTGACTCTGGTCGTTGTTTATGATTGACATGGACTAAAAAAATCTCAATACCAAGTTCCTTTTTATAAGTTGATAGAAGATGAAAGAGAAACATCGAATCAAGTCCACCAGATAAGGCTATTACAACTTTTGAATGATCTTTAAAATAACCTTTTTCTAGAAAATGATTTAAAAAATTTTGGTCTGTCATTTCAGGACCTCATAGACATCCTTGGCAATTTTAGAAATGGTATCATAATCTGAATTTTTGGTAAAAATTGAAATGATGAAAGGAGACTCTGAATAAACAATAGCAGTGTCATGCTTGTATTCGTCTGCATCCCCAATTTTATGGGCTACCTTAGCAGAAATATCTTTCGCAATCCTCTGATTGTCAAAGGACGTTTGTGATAGAGATTCTAAAACAAAAGCATTCTGATTATAAATAGCCTCCATAACTTGACCAGCCATTTTAGCTGATGCTAACTTATCTGTTACGTTCCACTCTTCACCTGAAATTCTAGCCATCTCCTTTTTAAAGGTCTCATCTGACTTGTTGGTAACATAATATCCAAGAATGTTGTGGGCTACATTATCAGATTCTTTCGCTGTTTTTGATATCAAATCTTTGATGGTGTATTCTTTGTTGTCTGCTGTTTTAGGAAGACTTCCACTACCTTCAGGCTTATAAGAACCAGGGAAATCATTCACTTCGGAAACATACTTCAGTTTCGTGTCAAGTTGGTAATCACCTTGATTGATTTTTTCCTGAATATAATAAAGATAGGGCAGCTTCATAACACTTGCAGCATACATTTTCTGATTTTCATTAATCCCAGCTTCCTTACCTGTGCTCAATTGTTTAACATAAATAGAAAACTGTTCATTTTGATAATTTTCAGACAGTAACTCTTGTACTTTCTGGATACGATTATCATATTGAGAAATATAATCATTAGAAACCCAACCAATTTGTTTGATATGTAAGAATTCACGACCCTCAGCAAACACTGACATATCCACTTCAACCTCTTGATAAGGGACTAAAGTAGTTGCTTTTTCTATTTGATCATAGGGACTATTGTAAATGAAAAATCCAGGTTCTAACCATACTTTTTGGGATAGAGAATTTATTTTTGATGCATCATATAGAAGTCTTTTGTCTGCAGCAACAAACTGATTATTAGATAATTTAAAGACAGGTTGACCTTGTCCATTTAACCGCCATTCTAGAATAGTTAATGTTGTTTCTGCTGTAACTTTCCCTGACTCTTTTATCAAATCATCTGAAGCATAAATGGACGTTTCACCATAAAACTTAGGGGATTCAATTATATCTTGATAATAAAAATGATATGTAGCATGAGTTAAGGAATAAATTTCTTGATTTGGAATGATGACTGGATTCTCAGTGCTTACTACCTGGACACTTTTAAAGAAAATAGGAAGTAGTAATATCACTAAAAATTTACGCATTCTTCTTTTCCTCTTCTTCCTGAAGTCGTAACAGATGATTTTTTTGAGCTAACTCTTCTAATTTTTCATCTGATTGACTTAAAAATTGTTCAACAATATCTAATAAATTTTCCATATTCTATTACCTAGGAAGCAAGTCCGGAATGGTGTATACTTCCTCCCATGATTTTGAATAATAATATTTAGCACGCAAATATTTAGCTGCGTAAGTTTCGTCCTTTAGTTTTGTTGCAAGATTTGATTCTTTATCTTTTTCATCGCTCAATTCTTGATACTGTTTTTTCAGATTGGCTAACTGTTGGCGACGTTCGAGTAGTTGCTGATAACTTTGAGTCAAATTATAGGTTGGTAGAATGAACAACAACATAATCAAAATCAAAACCCAGCCCATAAAACGATTTCGTCTTTGTCGTTCTTCCATCAAGTATTTACGACGTTGGTGTTCATTTTGAATAAAAGAATTATTCATTTGCACAATTTTTTTATACATCGTTTTCTACCCTTGTTTCGCTGATAATTTCATACATACCTGCAGCATCTTCTTTTTTAGTGCTATCTTTCATTTCTAACACTTTTACGAGCAACAATTTATTTCCAAAACGAATTTCAACTTGGTCATTGATTTTTAAATCTGTAGAGCTCTTAGCAAGAATACCATTTACCTTGATACGTCCCTTATCTGCAACTTCTTTAGCAACTGTGCGGCGCTTAATAATTCTTGATACTTTTAAATATTTATCTAATCTCATCTTTATTACCTCAAATTATTATTGTACCATTTTTCTCCCTTTTATAGAAGAAAAATGTCATACCTAATTTGACTCTTTTGCATTTTTTATAGCCACTAGGGATTCAGCAAAAGTCAACAATCCTTCTAAAATTTCATAATCTTTTTTATTTCGAATATCAAATACAACTTCAATTAAACCTTGATTTTCTGAAATATTGGCCTTCAAACTTGTCTGAGATAGAGCCTGGAAATAATCTTGTGTTAAAAATAGTTGCTGCGAAATTTTTTCAAATTGAATGACAAGTTTATTATTTTTTCTTTCAACACGATTGACAAATACTTTATCAAGGTAAGCTTTTACTAATCCAATTTCTAAAAGATAAGCAACTACATCAGGATATTCTCCAAAACGGTCGATCAACTCATCTTGTAATTCTTCGTAGTTGACACGATTGTCAATTTGACGAATTCTCTTGTAAATTTCAATTTTATGCCGTTCATCTGAAATGTACTCATCCGGAAGATAAGCATCAATTTGTAAAATTAACTCAGCATTTCCTTTTTCACGTTTCTTGTCAGTTCCATTTTTCTTAGCAATTGCTTCTTCTAGTAACTGAGAATACAACTCAAACCCAACAGAATCAATAAAACCAGACTGTGAACTTCCTAAAAGATTCCCAGCTCCACGAATGGATAAATCACGCATAGCGATTTTGAAACCAGAACCTAGTTCAGTAAAACCTTTGATGGCCTCTAATCTTTTCTCAGAAACTTCTGTCAAGGTTTTATCTGGACGATACATGAGATAAGCATAGGCAATTCGATTACTACGACCAACCCGACCTCTTAATTGATACAAGGTTGACAATCCCATATGATCTGCATTTTCAATAAATAAAGTATTTGCATTTGGAATATCAACTCCTGTTTCAATGATTGTAGTGGTTACTAAAATATCATATTCACCTTCAATAAAATCAAGTAGCGTATTCTCCAAACGAATTTCACTCATTTGTCCATGAACAAAGCCAATCGAAGCTTCTGGAATCAACTCTTGTAACTCTGAAACCTTCTTTTCAATCGTGTCAACTTTGTTGTAAAGATAGTAAACCTGACCACCACGATCCATTTCTCTCAATATAGCATCACGAATGACACGATCATTCTGTTCAAGAACATAGGTTTGAACAGGATATCGATTGGTTGGAGGAGTCTCTATGACTGATAAATCTCGGATACCTAATATAGACATGTGGAGAGTTCTAGGAATTGGTGTAGCTGTCAAGGTTAAGACATCAACCTTCTTTTTCAATTCCTTCAAAGCTTCCTTATGTTTGACACCAAAACGTTGTTCCTCATCGATGATAATCAAGCCTAAATCAGCAAATTCAACATCTTTAGATAAAACTCGATGAGTTCCTATCAAGATGTCTACTTGACCTTTTTTCAATTTTTCAAGTGTCTCAGTCTGCTCTTTCTTACTTCTAAAACGACTCAAAACATCTACATTGACAGCAAATTGTTCAAATCTTTCCTTGAAATTACTGTAATGTTGCTGAGCAAGAACGGTAGTTGGTACTAAAACAACAACCTGTTTATGATCATTGACAGCCTTAAATGCAGCTCGCATGGCCACCTCAGTCTTACCAAAACCAACATCTCCAACTAAAAGTCGGTCCATCGGTTGAGGAGCCTGCATATCCTTTTTAATTTCATCTATACTTCGAAGTTGGTCCTCAGTCTCTACATATGGGAATGCTTCGTCAAAAGCGTTTTGATCTTCATCATCTTTTGAAAATGCAAAACCTTTAAGTTGACTTCTCTCTGCATATAACTTAATCAAGTCATCTGCAATATCTTCAACTTGACTCTTTACTTTTTGCTTGGCTTTTTTAAAACGTCCATCGTTAAGTTTGTTTAACTTTGGAGCCTTACCATCACTAGAGACATACTTAGAAAGAGTCTGTATCTGCTCTACAGGGATGGAAATACGGTCTCCATTTTGATATAGGACACTTACGTAGTCTCGATGAATTCCTTTGATTTCAATCGTTTCAATCCCTAAATATTGACCAATACCATGAATTTGATGAACAACATAGTCTCCTTTTTGGAGTTCACTATAATCCTTTAATCGTTCAGCATTGCTAATATTTTGTCTGCGATACTTGCGTTTAATCTTCTTTTTAAAAATTTCATATTCAGTGATAAATACAAGATTCTCATCTACAAAATGAAATCCATGACGAAGATTTCCTTCAACAAGATTAACAGTTCCTTTACAGATTTCACTTTGATTACTGTTGTCAACTTTAATGCTATATTCATCAAGAATCGTTAACAGTTTCTTTAGTTCAGTTTTGCTACTTGATTGAAGAACAATCGTATACTTTAATTTTTTGTAACGTTCAATTTCTTCTTTCAGAAAAGAAAACTGATTAAAGAACTCCTGCATAGGATATTGATTGAACTGGTACAGATTATTAAATTTCAAATTTCCAAGCCCTTTTTGAAAATTTGAAAAGAAAGTCGCTGGTACATGTTTTTTAAACTGACTTTCTACATCAGCAAAATATTGTAAACTTGACACTATTTTACTATTGTGTAAATCTTCTGTAAAGTAACTAGCAGTTTCCTTATCAAAAGCATCGTACTGATTCATGATTTTTTGAAAATCATCAAAGATAATAGGAACTTGATTAAAATAGTCTATCAAGGTCCACTGTTTTTTATAAAATACAGACA
Source organism: Streptococcus sp. HMSC034E03 (assembly GCF_001811505.1). GTDB lineage: Bacteria > Bacillota > Bacilli > Lactobacillales > Streptococcaceae > Streptococcus. Next base: position 34,021 of record NZ_KV804956.1, on the reverse strand, counting down.
AAAACTTGCGAATATCTGCATGAAGAACTTGCTCTTTCGTACAACTAAAAACTTCTTCTAGGTAAGACTTTAAAGTTGGAGAAAGTGCCTTATCAATCTCATGTTCTAAAAATTTCTGACCACGATGATAATCTTCATTCGTTAACAAAATATCACTAGCTGGATAGATTAGTACTTGAGTTTGACTCTCTTTTGATAATTGAGTTTCGGCATCAAATTCTCTAATTCCATCAATCTCATCACCAAAAAATTCTATTCGGTAAGGAGATAGTTGAGAAGTTTCAAAGATATCCAAGATATCTCCACGAAGGCTAAATTCTCCCTGACTTTGAACTTGTGTAACCTTCTTATAACCAAGGGAAATCAAGTGATTTTTTAATTCTCTTTGTTCGCATTCTTGGCCCACTTGAAGTTCTAAGATACTATCATCAAAAACTTGAGGATTTGGTAAGAATACCCGACTAGCTGCGACGTTACAAACTAAAATCCCTTTTTGAGACTTATCTCTTAGAAAACGCAAAGCTTCAACCCGAGAAAAAATCTTTTCCTGAGATGATACCAAAAATTCGACCATTGGTGAATCATCTACTAGAAATGGATAAACTAGATCCGAACCTAGTATAGAGATTAGATCATTGACCAGACGCTCAGCCTCTCCATATGTAGAAGTCATCACTAAAACCTTATCCTGACTCTTCAGACTACTAGCAATAGCTAAAGATTTTGCTGATCCAGAAAGACCTAGCAATAATTGTCTTTGTTTCTGTGGTAGGTTCTCATGCCAAGATAGAATTTGTTTATTCTCTAAAAAGAAATCGATTAATGCCATTTCATTACCCATTATATTTCTGCATCGTCTTTTCAAAGTTTTTCTCTTGTAAATAATAATTTACAGCATCGTCAACCTTGTCAACAGACTGTAAAATACCTATATAGTCATCCTTGTCAAATTTACTCAAAACGTGGTGAACAACAGACATTCCTTTTTTAGGTCTACCGATACCAATCTTTACACGATTGAAAACCTGTGTACCAATATGTTGGATAATTGACTTGATGCCATTATGACCGCCAGCTGATCCTTTAGCGCGAAGACGAATTTTTCCGACTTCCATGTCAAGATCATCGTAAATAATCAGTAAATCTTCAATATCTAAACCATAGTAGGTTAATAAAGCATGAACTGCTTTCCCACTTTCATTCATAAAAGTTGTTGGTTTCACTAGATAAATTTTTTCACCATTAAGGAAAAATGAAGCTAATTCAGCTTGAAAAATCTTATCGTGTGTAAAGGTGACATTCTGTTTTTTTGCTATTTGATCAATCAACATAAAGCCAACATTATGTTTAGTTTCAAAATATTTATCTCCTGGATTTCCCAATCCTACAAGTAATTTTGTCATTTATATTTCCTTTCAAAAGTCAAAAGGGTTGGAATTTTTTTCCAACCTAATTGACACTATTAAAAATGTTGATTATACGTTAAAGCGGAATTCCATGATATCGCCATCTTGAACGACATATTCTTTTCCTTCTTCACGCAAACGTCCAGCTTCTTTTACTGCCTTTTCAGATCCGTATTTAATCAAATCATCATAAGACATAGTCACTGCACGAATAAAGCCTTTTTCGAAGTCAGAGTGGATAATTCCAGCAGCTTGAGGAGCTTTCATGCCACGTTTAAAGGTCCAAGCACGAACCTCTTTTTCACCAGCTGTGAAGTAAGTCCCAAGTCCAAGTAGATGGTAAGCAGCACGAGTCAACTTATCCACACCTGATTCTGTCAAACCAATAGCTTCAAGAAACTCTTTTTTATCTTCATCGTCTAACTCAGAAATTTCTTCTTCAGCACGCGCTGAAATGACTACTACCTCTGCATTTTCTGTTGCTGCGAATTCACAAATTTGCTTCACATAATCGATAGATTCTGGGTCTCCAACCACATCCTCATCAACGTTAGCTACATAAAGAACAGGTTTTGTTGTCAAAAGGAAAAGACCTTTAACTACTTTTTGCTCTTCATCTGTAAATTCAATGGTACGAGCTGATTTACCATCTTCAAGAACTGGTTTAATCTTTTGAAGAACGTTAAATTCTGCAACTGATTCCTTATCTTTTTGAGTACGTGCCATCTTTTCCACACGCGCATAGCGTTTATTGACTGATTCTAAGTCAGCAAGAATCAACTCTAGGTTAATGGTATCAATATCTGCTAGTGGATCCACAAAGGCATCTTCACGACCTTGTTCACGCATGACATTTTCATCATCAAAGGCACGAACCACGTGAACAATGGCATCAACTTCACGGATATTAGCCAAGAATTTATTCCCCAGACCTTCTCCTTTTGATGCACCTTTTACAATCCCTGCAATATCTGTAAATTCAAAGGTTGTTGGGACTGTCTTCTTAGGAGTAATCATTTCCGTCAATTTTTGGAGGCGTTCATCTGGAACTTCTACCATCCCAACATTTGGATCAATGGTTGCAAATGGATAATTTGCAGCCTCTGCTCCTGCTTTTGTAATTGCATTAAATAGGGTTGATTTACCAACGTTTGGTAAACCTACAATACCTGCTGTTAAAGCCATAGTTTCTCATTCTCCGTTCACATTTCAATCTTCAATATTATAACACAAAAAGGGAAAACTTGCTAACCCTCTTACTATGAGGTTCCTAGTCGATGATTTTGTTCATTTTTCTTTCAAAATCATATCGACTCATCATGACCACATGATCACAATTGCTACATTTTATTTTGATATCAGCTCCAACACGGGTAATTTCCCAACGATTGGCTTTTTTACCTGTTGATTTGATTGTACAAGCGTGTGGTTTTTTCATTTCAACAAAATTTCCAACTTGATACATAGTTAGTCTCCTTTTTCTTTTTCGATTATATCATAAAAGAGGCGAGCTAGGCTCAACCTCTTTCCATTAATTTGTACGAACTGGCGTGATGAGCTGCATGAAATCTTCATCAATGTCTGCTGGAACAAGGGTGAAAGGACGAACTGCAGAGATAAAACTGATTGTAACTTTTTCACTATTCAAGGCTTTTAGTGCTTCAATCAAGTAAGTTGGGTTAAAACTAATTGTCAAATCATCACCACTTACATTTTCAGTATCAATTTCTTCGTTTACTTTCCCTACTTCTGGAGAATGAACATGAGCACTTACAACTCCTTCTTTGATTTCTAATTTAACAGTACCATTTTGTGTCGCACTTGATAAGAGGCGAGCACGTTCCATAGACTGGCGTAGTTTAGAAACATCAAAAGTCACTGTTGTATTAAAATCTGTTGGAATCAATCGATCGGTATCTGGATAATTTCCTTCTAAGAGACGTGTGTAGAAGCTAATATTTTCACTTCTAAAGAGAATTTGATTATTGGCGAAGAAAATCTCTACTGTTTCGATATCATCCGTAAAAACAGCTGAAAATTCGCGTAGCGAACGACTTGGGATGACAACATCAAAATCATCGCTATTTTTTTCAAGTGTCAATTTCTTCTGACTGAGACGGTGAGAATCTGTCGCAACTGTTTTTAATTCTTTGTGGTTGCTTAAAACAAAGTGGACACCTGTCAAAATAGGACGGCTTTCTTGGGTACTAGCTGCAAAAGCTGTTTCATTGATAATCTTTTTAAGAAGTTTTGTTTCAAGAACTAAAGGATTGCTTGCAGAAATTTCCTGAATACGTGGATATTGCTCGCTATCTTTTCCTTTAAGAGTAATCTCTGATTTTCCACTAGTTAAGACAATTTGCTTTTGTTCAATCTCTTTAAAATCAAGTGTTACATCTGGAAGACTTGAAACAACATTGATAAAGAAAGAAGCTTCCAGTAGAACTGAACCTAAAGAGTTAATCAAGAGACCTGCATTTTCATTTTTTTGCGATATAAAATTTTCGATTGAGATTTGACCATTTGATCCAATCAAGGTAATTCCTTCATTGGTAACATCAATTTTTACAGTTGATAGAATAGGAATAGCATTTTTTGAGCTAATAGCTCTTTTTGTTGTATTTAAAGCTTGTAAAAATAAATTTTTATTAATTGAAAAATGAATCATGGATTCTCCTTTATTCTTTTTATTATTAGAAGGATAATAGTAATAATAGAGCGTGTGAAAACTGTGGAAAACAGATGCTAATCAAGAAAACTCAAGGAAAGAGCCTTGTTTAAAAAGTGTGGATAAATAAAGAAATTTTTCTAAAGTTATCCACAAGTTATTTAATTTTCTTTTTGATTGCTTCGATTTCTAAACGTAAATTATCATCTGTTTCAAGCATGGATTTGATTTTTCCATGGGCATGAATGACCGTTGTGTGGTCTTTGCCACCAAACTCTTTTCCAATTTTAGGAAGGCTATTATCTGTCATTTCTCTGGCTAGGTACATGGCAACTTGACGGGCTAAAACGATATTTTGAACACGTCTAGTTCCCTTCATTTCCTTGACACTAACACCATAAAAGTTTCCCACTTCTGTTTGTATTTTATCAATTGGAATCACAATCATTTTGTTAACGTCTTGTTTGCGAGCACGAATAGCCTCAGCAGCGATGTCTACTGTGATGTTGTTAATCTTTTTGACTTTGGCCATCAAGCTGATGTCGTTGAGTGCACCCTCTAGCTCTCTCACGTTCGAGTCAAATTGTCCAGCCAAATATTCGAGTGTATCATTCTGAAAATGATAATGGAGATGTTCAGTCTTACTCTGTAAAATAGCAATACGTGTTTCAAAATCAGGTGGTGTGATATCTGTCGTTAATCCCCACGAGAAGCGCGTGACCAGACGTTCAGGTAGACTTTCTAAATGTTCAGGCCTACGGTCGCTTGTTAAAACAATTTGTTTATTATTATTGTGAAGGGCATTAAAAGTATTGAAAAACTCTTCTTGAGTTTGTACTTTCTTTCCACTAAGAGATTGAATATCATCAATGAGTAGGAGATCCAAACTACGATAAGTTTTTTTGAATTTTTCCATATCATTGAGTCTCAAATGCTCTAGAAATTCATTAATGAAGCTTTCAGCAGGTATGTATTTAACACGCGCATTTGGACTCTTTTTTAGAATTTCATTACCAAGGGCATTTAGCAGGTGAGTTTTTCCAAGTCCAGGACCTCCATAGATAAATAGAGGATTATAAGTTAGTCCAGGATCTTCAGAAACTGCTAAAGCTGCGGACTTAGCCCAAACATTACCATTTCCTTGGACAAAATTATCGAAAGTATACTTTTCCTTGAGTCCAGTTTCAGAATATGGAATAGTGGAGGGAATTGTCTGATAATCGCTAATAGAATCAGGTTCTATAGCTATTTGAGAGGCAGTTTCTTCAACTTTCGTGAAGACATAATGCGCCTTTATTTCAGTATCATAGATTTCAAAACCTGCTGTTAAAAGGATTCCATTGATATTTCTTTCCCAAAATATCTGCATCTCATCTCGGGGTAAGAAAATCGTTGCAGTGGCATTTTCTACTTTAACTAGGGTGGCATCTAAGATGTAAAAATCATAAACTGATTGAGTCAACCGATCATGCGCAAGTTCTAAAATACGATTCCAAAATTGTTTTTCTTTCAATGACTTTCTCCTCCTTTACTATAAAATTTTAAAGTTTTATTGATAGAATCATTTTACCATAGATAAGATTATTTTTCCACAACTTGTGGAAAACAATTAACAATGTTTTTAGTTCTTATCCACAAGATGTGGATAACTAAGGAGAAATCTGAAATATAAGGCTTTTTAAAAAGATAAATCGGTGGATAACCATGTTAGTTAAGAATAATAAAATAACAGCCTTATTTCAGGCTGTTAATAAATTGTTGATATTCATCTTGGTTATGGAAGGAAATTGAAATTTTACCGCTATCTTTTTTTTGAAGGCTAATCTGAACATCTAATCCGAGTATTTTTTTCAATTTTTGCTCTTCCTCTTTGACAAAGTGGTCTTTTTCTTTTCTGCTGCTCTTCTTCGTTTTTTGTAGTATTTGTTCAACTTGTCTAACTGAGAGATTTTCAGTTTGAATACGATGCAAGAGTTTATCTTGTTTATCACTTGATAATTGAATGAGGAGTCTAGCATGAGCCTGGGAAAGCTTCCCACTTTCGACTTCTGTCAGGATATGTTTAGGTAGCCCTAACAATCGAACTAGATTTGTAATATAAGGTCGAGATTTCCCCATTTTTTCAGCAATTTCTGTGTGGGTAAAACCTTTATCGATTAAGGATTGATATGCTTTAGCTTCCTCGATAGGATTTAAATTTTCGCGTTGGAGATTTTCAATGATAGAATGAAGCATCATATCTTGATCAGAAAGTTGCTTAACAATGACTGGAACTTCTGAAAGTCCAGCAGCTATTGAAGCACGATACCGCCTTTCTCCAGCTAGGATTTCATATCCAAGTACTGGAGATTTTCTAACGATAATAGGCTGAATCAAGCCGTTTTCCTTAATAGATTGTGCCAGTTCTTGTATTTTTTCTTCTGAAAATTCCTTCCGAGGTTGATAGGGATTTTTTTGAATATCTTTTATTTGAACAATTTTAAATTCTTCCATAATTCTACATTAACACAACTTAGATATTCTGTAAAGCAACTTTACATATCTGTAAACTATTGTTCCAAATCACTAGTACTCTTATCTAATTTAATGGTAGTTGTTTCTTCCTTGCCATTACGGTAGTATGTAATGGTCATGCTATCTCCGATAGAATGACTATATAGAGCACTTTGTAATTCAGTAGTTGAAGAAATAGCTTTATCATCTACTTTTGTAATGACGTCATATTGTTGTAGATGTCCATTGGCAGGCATACTAGTTATAACAGAACGAACAACTACTCCTGCAGTGACACTTGATGGTACATTCAATCTTTGTAAATCAGTGCTACTAAGATTTGAAAGGTTGACCATTTGAATGCCCAAGGCTGGTCGAGTGACTTTTCCATTCTTTTCCAATTGATTGATAATATTGATGGCATCGTTTGAAGGAATCGCAAATCCAAGTCCTTCCACAGACGTTCCACCGTTTGTGGCGATTTTACTAGATGTAATTCCGATTACTTGTCCCTGAATATTGATTAAGGGACCGCCAGAGTTTCCAGGGTTGATGGCTGTATCTGTTTGGATAGCCTTTGTAGAGATAGCTTGTCCATCTTCAGATTTTAAAGAAACATTTCTATTCAAACTTGACACGATGCCTTGTGTCACGGTATTGGCATATTCAGAACCTAGAGGGCTTCCTATTGCAATAGCTGTTTCTCCAACTGTTAGTTGATCAGAATCTCCAAATTCGGCTACTGTAGTCACCTTATCTGCAGCAATTTTTACAACTGCAATGTCAGAATAAGTATCAGAACCAACAATTTCACCTGGAACTTTAGTCCCATCTGCTAAACGAATATCAACTTTTTTAGCGCCATTAATAACGTGAGTATTGGTTACGAGGTAAGCAAAGTTACCTTCTTTTTTATAAATAACTCCAGAACCTTCACTAGATACTTGCTCAGTATTTGTATCTGTATCAGTCTCTGTAGATCCAAATAAACTATTTTGGGAGTTTGCGGAGTAAGTAATGACAGATACCACAGCATCTTTAACTTTATCGACTGCCTGTGTGGTTGAGTTTTCATTTTTTACAGCTGTTTTGCTGACAGTGGTTGTATTTGTTGGACTAGTGTTTTGTTTTTGACTGAGCTGCAATGTTGTAAAAGTACCTAAAACACCACTAAAAAAGCTAATGAGAATGACTAATAAAAGTTGTCCCCATTTTTTGGAACTAGTTTGTAAGTTTTTCATAGAAGCCTCCATGTTTTTTTAATCAATGAAAGTATAAAATAGCTAGCTTAATCCAAGCTTAAAGACAAAAAAGTTTTTCACAATCTGTGGATAACTTTCAAAAAACTGTGAATTTATTGAAGTTTTTCAAAATCTTATCTGTGAATAAGATGTGAAATTGAGTGTGAATATGTTAGAATAGAAGAATGAAAATTAAAGTGGTAACAGTTGGAAAACTGAAAGAAAAATATCTCAAAGATGGCATAGCAGAATACTCCAAGAGAATTTCACGCTTTGCTAATTTAGAAATGATTGAGTTGTCAGATGAAAAAACACCAGATCGGGCTAGCAAATCTGAAAATCAAAAGATTTTGGAGTTGGAAGGGAACCGCATTCTTTCTAAAGTAGGAGATCGTGATTTTGTAGTTGTTTTAGCTATTGAAGGAACAACTTTTTCTTCTGAAGAATTCAGCAAGCAGCTTGAAAGAGCCTCCATTAATGGATTTTCGACAATCACTTTTATCATTGGTGGGAGTTTAGGACTCTCTCCAGAGGTGAAAAAGAGAGCCAATCTCTCTGTTAGTTTTGGGAGATTAACGCTTCCTCATCAACTGATGAGACTAGTCTTAGTAGAACAAATCTATAGAGCATTTTCGATTCAACAAGGCTCACCCTATCACAAATAGATGATTGACTAAGCTAGCTTTTTTTGATAAGATAGATAGGTAAGGTCTCATAGCTCAGCTGGATAGAGCATTCGCCTTCTAAGCGAACGGTCGCAGGTTCGAATCCTGCTGGGATCAGTGTAAAAACGTAAGCTGGGAAAAAATCCCAGCTTTTTTTGTAAAAATTTGACACTTCAGAATAAAATTTGAGCATTTGAGAGATAATTCTCTATAGGTATCGTAGATTTTATATAATATTTTTGTAAGTTAATTTACAAGAAAAACATTATAGGAGTTTATATTATGAAAAAGAATACAGATTTTGCTCAGATGAAAGATTTCCAAGAATTAAACGAAAAAGAATTGCAGGAAATTAGAGGTGGGGAAATTAGGAGTTTTAAGTTTTTAAATAAAATATTTCTGAAGAAGTAGTTTATTGAAACAAAATAGGGAGAACATAATGGATTTATTTGGTGTGGTAATAGCTATTTTTTATGTTTTTATTATTAGTAAAATTTATAAATGGATTTGTAAAGCAACTAGAAAAGAACAATGTATTTTTAGTATTTATATCTTTCTACTACAATTGACAGTGGAAGAAGGTACTTATTTGGTATCTGCTAGTAGTTTTGGATTGTCTAAATTTTTATTTCCTTTACTCCTATTTAGTTACTTTATTGGATTTAAGAAGTATGAGAAGTCTAAGGGAATTTTTATCAGTCTATTATTTTCTCTCTTATATCATACTACTAATAACTTTTTATCAGTAACCTTATCATCTATTACAGGAGATGAGTTTGCATTGAAGTATAACAATTATTTTTCTCTATTTATCCTGATCTTAACTTATCTGGTTATTAAAGTTGTTGTTTCTTATTTCCACCTAGAGTTTAAATATTTTGATAAAGACTATCTTTATCCATTTCTGAAGAAAGTGCTCTTTGCATTTATCTTCCTACACATAGTCTCTTTTCTTTCAGATATTGTGAGTACGGTTCGTCACTTAAATAGTTTTGGAAGTATTTTATCATCCATTGTTTTTGTTGGTCTACTTTTGACCTTTTTCTCCATGAATTCTCACAAGGTTCAGATAGAAAAAGAGATTGAATTGGAACAAAAGAAGTTTGAGCAAAAACATTTACAAACTTACACGGATGAGATTGTTTCCTTATATAATGAGATTCGTGGTTTTCGTCATGACTATACAGGAATGCTTGTCAGCTTAAGAATGGCGATCGAAAGTAAAGATTTACAAGAAATTGACAGAGTTTACAGTGAAGTTCTTGTAAAGGCGAATCAAAAATTACGTTCAGACAAGTATACCTATTTCGATTTGAACAATATTGAGGATTCAGCTCTTCGTAGTTTGATTGCTCAATCTATTGTCAATGCGAAAACGAATGATGTAGAGTACACATTAGAGGTAAAAGATATTATCACACCTTTGTCTATGGAATTGTTAGATTTGGTGCGCGTGATGAGCGTTCTGCTCAATAATGCCGTTGAGGGGGCAGTTGAAAGCTATCAAAAACAACTAGAGGTAGCTATCATCAAATTGGATCTTGAAACCCTAGTTGTTATCCAAAACTCTTGTAAAAAAAGAAAGGTAAAATCCGAAGATTTATTTGAATTAGGATTTTCAACTAAAGGAAGACATAGAGGACTTGGACTTAATAATGTTAAAGAAATTTTAGGAAAATATGACAATGTTATTTTAGAAACAGAAATTGATAATGATGTATTTAAACAAGTGATTAGATTTAAGAGGGAACTGATATGAAAGTATTAATTTTAGAAGATATTATAGAACACCAAGTAAGGTTGGAAACAACTCTGAATAAAATTTCTAAGGAAACAAATATTCCTATCTCCTATAAAACAACAGGAAAAGTGAGAGAGTTTATGGAATATGTAGAGCATGATGAAGTTAATCAGCTTTATTTTCTAGATATTGATATCAATGGGATTGAGAGAAAAGGATTTGAGGTTGCTCAATTTATTCGTCATCGCAATCCTTATGCCATTATTGTTTTTATTACAAGTCGATCTGAATTTGCTACCTTGACTTATAAATACAAAGTTTCAGCATTGGATTTCATTGATAAAGAAACCAGTGATCAAGTTTTTAAAAATAGAGTTGCCGACTGTGTGCTTTACACTAAAACTACTTTACTTGAAAACCAATCAGTCGTTGATTATTTTGATTATAGTTATAAAGGAAATGATCTTTGTATTCCTTATCATGATATTCTCTACATTGAGACAACTGGAACTTCTCATAAATTACGAATTGTAGGTAAGAATTTTGCAAAAGAATTTTATGGAACAATGACAGATATTCAAGAAAAGGATAAGGAAACCCAACGTTTTTATCTAGCTCACAAGTCATTTTTAGTCAATATCGGTAATGTGAGAGAAATTGATCGTAAAAAAATGGAAGTTGTATTTTATGAAGATCATCGTTGTCCTATCTCTCGCCTAAAAACTAAAAAATTGAGAGAACTAATGGCTAAAAACTAAAAAAAGTAATTGACAATTTTTGATAAATTGATATAATGGTTATATCTGCTACAGGTAGAGGGTCCGTTGGTTAAGAAATCGTCTTTTCATAGCGGTAACACGGGTTTGAATTCCGTACGGACTATTTAATCCGCCATAGCTCAGTTGGTAGTAGCGCATGACTGTTAATCATGATGTCGTAGGTTCGAGTCCTACTGGCGGAGTCAGATAAAAGGAACACTAATTTGGTGTTCCTTTTTTGATTCTTTGTCCGATGTAATGAGGGGAGACATATCTAACATACGGATAGATAATGATTTGTGTCCGAAAATAAAACTAAGGAAATTGTATTGCCTTAGCCTAATTAGAATAACAAAATAGGCTCCATAATATTCATAGGGGGTGATTTCCTATAAATATTATAGAGTTTTTTATTAATTTGTATCACCTAACATTTTCATTAAAAAGTCCGTGATTTCTTGTGGACTTTCTTTTTTTCCGTGGGCAATCCAGGTTTGACAGACTCCAAAGAGAGCATTTGTCAGGTAGATGCTACTGTATTCTAATTCTACTTCATTTAGTTTGAGTTGCATAAAACGTTTTTGAAGATCTGTACTTAGTAGGATGTGAAGTTTATTTCTCAGGAAATTTTGAATTTCCTTGGTTCCATTTTCAGATAAAAGAGCTGCTAGAAGTGGTTCTGATTCTAAGTATTCAAATACTTCTAGAATAGCATCTCGTTTCTGATTAGCATGTTTTTGAAAGATATATTCGAAGGTATGAAATAGTTTACTTTGGTAATGTTCAATCATATCGTATTTATCTTTGTAATGAGTATAGAAACTGGAGCGGCTAATTCCAGCTTTTTGTGCTAATTTAACAGTTGTAATCTGATCGAATGGTTGTTCCATCAATAATTCTACCATGGCATTTTCAATAATACGCTTGGTTTTTAATCGTTTATTACTCTCTTGCATGTTCCCTCCAGATGAACATTTTTAGACAATGTGTTTTAAAAATAGTTTTTTTATCTTGTCTTTTTAATTTTTTTATGTATAATCTATTATATCAAAAATTTAGACAAGTAGTTTAAAAAAGGAGACAATATGTTTAAAGAATGGAAAGCAATCTTTAAAAAACCGACATTTATTATTGTCATGATAGGAATTTCCTTAATTCCAGCTCTTTACAATATCATTTTCTTATCATCAATGTGGGATCCATATGGTAAACTTTCGGAGTTACCTGTAGCAATTGTTAATAAGGATCAAGCTGCTACTTATAATGATGAAAAACTCACTATTGGTGAAGACATGGTGTCTAATTTAAAAGATAGTAATAGCCTGGATTTTCATTTTGTAGATGAAGGTGAGGGAGAAAGAGGACTGCGGGATGGAGATTATTACATGGTTGTAACGTTGCCAAGTAATCTTTCTGAGAAAGCTTCTTCTATCCTTACAAATCATCCTGAACAGATGACGATTGACTATCAGACATCAAGTGGTCATAGTTTTATTGCAAGCAAGATGAGTGATTCTGCCATGACACAAATCAAACAGACAGTGGCTACTAATGTTACTCAATCTTATACCAAATCTTTATTTGAGAAGATGGGTGATTTAAAACTTGGTTTATCTCAAGCTGCAAATGCAAGTTTACAGTTGGCTGATGGTTCGAATCAGCTTTCTGATGGGAGCCAAACCTTAACGACTAATCTTCAAACCTTAGCTCAATCAAGTCTCACATTTTCTAATGGTGCTGATCAATTATCTACAGGTTTAGGAACCTATACAGCTGGTGTAAACCAGTTAAATCTTGGTCTTGGTAATTTTAATACTAGTTTAAATCAATATACCAGCGCTATTTCACAAATCGACAATGGATTAAACCAACTGAATTCACAGACACTGGCACTGGTATCAGGATTGACTCAACTTGATTTAGGCACACAAGCCTATACAGGTGGTGTTTCTCAATTAAATTCAGGATTAAATCAATTTTCACTTGGTATTGATACTTATACAAATGGAGTTCAAAGTCTATCATCAGGTGCAAATCAGATTTCTAAACAATCAGAGACCTTGCGTACAGGACTTACCCAACTGAATCAAGGAATTCAAGAACTTTCTACTCAATTAGATGGGACAACCCAACAAAAAGATAAGATTAAACAATTAGCAACTAGTTTAGAGCAATTGAATCAAGCTATTCAAACAGCAGATAGTGGAGAGATAACACAAGTAACAAACCAGCTTTCTAGTAGTCTATCAACCATTGCAAATTCAGCACAAAGCATCATTACTTCAAATCAAGCTGAAAAAGAAACTACTTTGTCAGCTATTCAATCTACTAGTGCTTATCAAAGCTTAACTCCTGACCAACAGGCAGAAATAACTTCTGTGTTTTCTAATCCATCATCTTCTACTAGTGAGTCAGCACGAACAATTTTAATTACAGTTCAAACGTTACAATCTTCTTTAGAGAATGTAAATAGTAAAGTAAATAGTCTTAGTCGCTTAAAAACAAGTTCAGCGCAATTGTTACCAACTACTACTGCTACATTGACAAGTTTGTCAAGTGGATTAACAAAAGTACAGACAGCAATTGATGGTCAATTATTGCCAGCTCGTCAAACTCTTGAATCTGGTATTGATAACTATACAAAATCAGTAGACCAAGTAGCTTTCAGAGCAAGTCAGTTGAGTTCGAAAAATTCGAACTTGACAGGAAGATTCAATAAGTTGCTACAAGGTTCTAATCAGTTGACAGAAAAATCTTCAACATTGACAGGTGCTACTGCTAAGTTAGCAGAGAATGCACCAGAATTAGCAACAGGAATTGATAAACTTGCATCAGGTGTCAACCAAGTAAATAATAAAACATCAGATTTAACCGCTGGATTTAATCAATTACAAGCGGGCTCTCAAAAATTAGCTGATAAATCAGACCAGCTAGTTTCTGGTGCAAATCAACTATCTAATGGTTCTGAAAAAATAGCTAGTGGAGCAGATCAACTTGCTCAAGGATCAGAAATTCTACAATCAGGACTTGGAAAATTAAGTGATGGTTCAAGTCAATTAAATCAAGGGTTGACAGAGGCTGATAAACAATTGAATAAGGCTTCAACTGAACCAACAAATGCAGACTTACTGGCTGATCCTCTAAGTCTTTCAAAAACTGATACGGATCAAGTTGCTGTTAATGGGATTGCCATGGCTCCGTATATGATATCAGTTGCTCTTTTTGTAGCTGCTATTTCAACTAATATGATTTTTGCTAAATTGCCTTCTGGGCGCCATCCAGAAAGTCGCTGGGCTTGGTTTAAGTCTCGCTTTGAAATTAACGGTATCATTGCTGGTTTGGCAGGAGTATTAGTTTATGGTGGAGTACATTTAATCGGACTGACTGCAGTTCACGAATTCAAAACCTTTGCTTTGATTATTTTAACTAGTCTTGCTTTCATGGCGATGATAACAGCATTGACAACCTGGAATTCTCGCCTAGGCGCCTTCTTCTCCTTAATTTTATTACTCCTTCAATTAGCATCAAGTGCAGGAACTTATCCTTTAGCTTTGACGAATCAATTCTTTAAAACTATTAATCCATGGTTACCTATGAGTTATTCAGTTTCAGGTCTTCGACAAACCATTTCTATGAGAGGTAATATTCATAGTCAGATTATTTTCCTTATCTTTACAGTAATGATTTTTGTTGCTTTAGGAATGCTAGCCTATCAACCTAAAAAAGCTGAAGAAGACTAAAAACAATCGACCAATTCGGTCGATTGTTTTTTTTTATCTAGAATATTTTTTTCTTTGAATATCATAAAAAATAAAGACAATAATGGCTATAAGAGAACAACTTGCACCAGCAACAAATCCTTTTGGAATAAAGGAAAGGGTAATAGTTCCTTCACCTTCAGGAACATCAATTTTCATAAATCCAGTTTGTGCCTGTTGAATTTGTATTTTTTTACCATTTTGGTAAGCAGACCATCCTCGGTCGTAAGGAATTGTGAAAAAGATCGATGTCTCATTCTTTACCTTATAATTTACAGTGACTTTATTTTTATAAGAGCTCACTTCTACTGGATTTTCTTTTATTTTAGTAATTGCCTCCGTATACTTTTTAGTATCTAATCGATAGAAAGTTGGAGATTCAAATGATACTTGAGCATTTCCTGGGAACTTAATCTGGATATCAAAAGTTTGTTTATGTTCTGCATATCCAAGATTAAAAAATGTAAAAGCATTATCTGTGGTAAAGGATTTTTTTTCACCATTGACAATGATGTCAACTTGCTTTTTCTTATCGTTTGAAAAATTTAGCTTGGTCATGGAAAGGTAAACCTGACTATTATCTGGTACTTCAATGCTGTAGCTGATAGTTGCATCTTCAGTATCAGTTCCGTTTAGATTGACCACGTTGTCACCAGAGTCTGTATGATGATTTATCGGATAAAAGTACTCTTCATTTAAGCCAGCAATTTGATTTAAAAATTGAGTTTGGTTATCAAGAGTATGGTCATTGAAATCGACATCTTTGTAAAGAGACTGTGTAGCAAAAGCAATTGGCAGAGCGAATTGATTTTTATAAAGGGTTAGATTATCTTTTTGATAGCTTGGATGAAAACCATATTTATCTGGATAGGTTTCAGAAATATTGTAGCTGATTCCAAATAGACTATCTGCAATGATAGTATTATTTGCATAACGAAGATTAAGGTTGGTACCTGAAGATTTAAAACCCAACTTATCTAACGTTGTACTTGCAGAACGATTACGAACAGATGAAAATTGAGAGATGCCATTGTAGTTAAATTTCATGCTATCGTTTCCAGTTTGAGTTTGTAACTTTTCAATTCGTGTAAATGTATCTGGTTGCTGTTTGGTATACTTCAAAATAGCTTCCATACTTGTAATATCTTTATCATAGGTACTACGAGAAGCAAATCCCCATTCTTTCGTAATTCCATTGAATTGCGATGAAGCATTAAAACTAATTTCACTTATTGTAAAAATCAAAATAAGAATTGAAAAAATTTTTGGTGAAATCAGTTTTTTAATAAGTGCCAATAATAACAGTAAGTATACCACTAAGAATTCAAGCGTTAAGAGTATATTTAATTTAGTTAAAAACGAATAATGGTTTTTAAAATAAATGGTTGCCAAATAGCCAAATAAAAGGAAGGTCATTGAGAATAAAATATTCCATAACTTAATATCCTTAAATCTATTTAAAACTTCTGCTGAAATATAAATCAAGAGAGTAGAGAAAATCCACGCATAGCGATGAAGAAACATATTTGGCGCGTGCATTCCTTGCCAAAATAAATCTAAGGCTTCTAGATAAAAACTAGCAATGATGATAATGAGTAGAGTTGCATAGCATAGTTTCACGTGAAACTTAATTGATTTTAATGTAAAGAATACAATTGTTAAGATAAAAGGAAGGAGGCCAACAAAAATCATTGGGATGGAACCATATTTAGTCGTATCGAAAGCACCAATGAATTGTTTAGCAAACAGATCTAGATACCAACTGGCATCTGTTTTTATTTTTGTAATAGCGGTTAGTTTTTCACCATGAGTTCTTAAGTCAAACAAGGTTGGGAGTGTCATGATGAAACTTGTTAAACCAGCGAGTAAGGATGTTAGGAAAAAATCAAGGAAAGAATACTTGCGACTTTTAAAATCCCAGGAAAGTTGGCAAAAATACCAAACTACCAAAAACAGGGCAGTCATATAACCAAAATAGTAGTTTTGGATAAATAAGATTGACAAACTTGTAAAGTATAGAATACGTTTTTTTTCCGTTATGAGTAGATGTAAACCATTTAAAATTAAGGGGATTAAAATAAAAACATCCAACCAGGTTTTAATCTCAAGTTGACTAACTGTAAAGCTCATTAAAGCATATGAGGTAGATAAAGATAATCTGAGTGGGGCTGATAGATTTTTGAATATTATACTCAAGCTAAAAAAGGTTGACAGACCTATCAAGCCAAATTTCAACAAGGTTGAAAGATAGACTGCATCTGGCATGCTTGATACATCAAAAAAATAAACAAGAGGTGATAGAAAACTACCAAGATAATAACTGGACAAGGCATAAAAATTGAGACCTAGACCACTGGTAAAAGTATAAAATAGACTATCACTCCCATGTAAAATATTACGAAGATTAAGATCAAAAATAACATATTGATGAAATCCATCCCCTAATAAAGGTGAAGTATCACTGTTCCAGTAGATACCTTGAGAAAGATAGACTCCGAATATAATTACTAGGGGAATGATGAAAGAAATAAAATAGGTCCAATAGTTTCTAAAAAATGTTTTCATGTTACCTCATAGAATGTTAGAAAACTCAGTTGGTTAATCCAACTGAGTTTTAAAGTATTATTTAGTCTTTCCAAAGTTCTTTGACTTTTGCTTGTACTTCAGCATTTTCTAAGAATTCATCATAGGTTTCATCGATACGGTCGATTACACCGTTTTTAGATAGGACAATAATGTGGTTAGCCAATGTTTGAATGAATTCATGGTCATGACTGGCGAAAATGATAGATTCTTTGAAGTTTTTCAATCCATCGTTCAAACTTGAAATAGATTCCAAATCTAAGTGATTAGTAGGATCGTCAAGTACTAGAACATTTGATTTCAAAAGCATGAGTTTCGATAGCATCACGCGCACCTTTTCTCCTCCTGACAAGACGTTTACAGGTTTGTTAACCTCATCTCCAGAGAAGAGCATACGACCAAGGAAACCACGCAAGAAGGTATTGTCATCTTCTTCTTTACTTGCAAATTGACGGAGCCAGTCAAGGATAGATTCACTCCCAGCAAAATCAGCTGAATTGTCTTTTGGTAAGTAAGAGCGACTAGTTGTAACTCCCCACTTGACAGTTCCTTCATAGTCGATATCACCCATGATCGCACGAATCAATGCAGTTGTTTGGATATCGTTTTGTCCGATAAGAGCTGTCTTGTCACCTGGACGCAAGATAAAGCTGATGTTGTCAAGAATAGTTTCACCATCAATCTTGACAGATAGATTTTCTACTGTCAAGAGATCGTTTCCGATTTCACGTTCAGCTTTAAAGTTGATAAATGGATATTTACGACTAGATGGCACAATTTCTTCAAGTTCAATCTTATCAAGCATTTTCTTACGTGATGTTGCTTGTCTTGATTTAGAAGCATTAGCAGAGAAACGAGCAACGAATTCTTGTAATTGCTTAATTTTTTCTTCTGCTTTAGCATTACGGTCTGCTAGCAATTTAGCAGCAAGCTCAGAAGATTCTTTCCAGAAGTCGTAGTTTCCGACATAGAGTTTGATTTTTCCAAAGTCAAGGTCGGCCATGTGAGTACATACTTTGTTCAAGAAGTGACGGTCATGGGATACGACAATAACGGTGTTATCAAAGTCAATCAAGAAATCTTCTAACCAAGTAATAGATTGGATATCAAGACCGTTGGTCGGCTCGTCTAGAAGAAGTACATCTGGTTTACCAAATAGAGCTTTAGCAAGGAGTACTTTCACTTTGTCTCCATTTGCGAGTTCACTCATATTTTGGTAATGAAGATCTTCAGGGATATTCAAGTTTTGCAAGAGTTGTGAAGCTTCACTCTCAGCTTCCCAACCACCTAGTTCAGCAAATTCTCCTTCAAGCTCAGCTGCACGAACTCCATCTTCATCAGTAAAGTCTGCTTTCATATAGATAGCATCTTTTTCTTTCATGATGTTGTATAGTTTTTCATTACCCATGATAACAACATCAATAACACGTTCATCCTCATAGTCAAAGTGATTTTGACGAAGTACAGAAAGACGTTCATCAGGTCCAAGAGAAACATGACCAGTTGTAGGTTCAATATCCCCAGCTAAGATTTTTAAAAATGTTGATTTACCTGCACCGTTAGCACCAATTAAACCATATGTGTTTCCTTCTGTAAATTTGATGTTGACCTCATCAAAAAGTTTGCGATCACTAAAACGTAGTGAAACATCAGATACTGTTAGCAATTTTTTTCTCCTATTATATGTAATACTCTAATTCTACTAGAAAATCAGCAAATATTCAAATTTTTATCTGTCAATTATTTGTAAATTAAGTTTACAGATAGTTTACAGTTGAGGAGTTGAAATCGTAATTATTTGATAAAAAAATTACCTGTCTTTTTATCAAAAAAATGCTATAATTGAAAGGACCATATCAAAGGAGAATAAGATGAATAAACCCATTATTTTAACAGGAGATCGTCCAACGGGGAAATTACATATTGGGCACTACGTTGGTAGCTTAAAAAATCGTGTCTTATTACAGCAAGAAGATAAATATGACATGTTTGTTTTTTTGGCTGACCAGCAAGCTTTAACTGACCATGCAAAAGATCCACAAACTATTGTAGAGTCTATTGGGAATGTTGCTTTGGACTATCTTGCAGTGGGATTGGATCCTAACAAATCAACGATTTTCATTCAAAGTCAAATTCCAGAATTGGCAGAGTTGTCTATGTATTACATGAATCTAGTGTCTTTGGCTCGTTTGGAACGAAACCCAACAGTCAAGACAGAAATTGCTCAGAAAGGCTTTGGAGAAAGCATTCCAACTGGATTTTTAGTTTATCCGGTTGCTCAAGCAGCGGATATCACAGCTTTCAAGGCTAATTATGTTCCTGTAGGTACAGACCAAAAACCGATGATTGAACAAACGCGTGAGATTGTGCGTTCTTTCAATCATTCCTACAACTGTGATGTTTTGGTAGAGCCAGAAGGGATTTATCCTGAAAATGAAGGAGCAGGTCGCTTACCTGGTCTTGATGGTAATGCTAAAATGTCTAAATCGCTTAATAATGGTATCTACTTGTCAGATGATGCAGATACTTTGCGTAAGAAAGTAATGAGTATGTATACAGATCCAGATCACATTCGTGTCGAGGATCCAGGTAAGATTGAAGGAAATATGGTCTTCCATTACTTAGATGTTTTCGGACGTCCTGAAGATGCTCAAGAAATTGCTGACATGAAAGAGCATTATCAACGTGGAGGTTTAGGTGATGTCAAGACTAAACGTTATCTACTGGAAATCCTAGAACGTGAACTTGGTCCAATCCGTGAACGTCGCCTAGAATATGCTAAAGATATGGGTGAAGTGTACAATATGCTTCAAAAAGGTAGTGAAAAAGCTCGAGAAGTTGCTGGCCAAACGCTATCAGAAGTAAAATCAGCAATGGGTCTAAATTACTTTCATTAATAGATAAAATACGAACTCTAAAACTGTCTCTTCTTTAAAGTTAAAGGGATAGTTTTTTTACATTATCTATTATCAATATAATTGACAAATTTTCATAGAATGGTATGATAGATACAATACAAAAAGCGTCAAGCTCAAAAAGAAAGAAAAGAGGAAACTTCAATGTCTAATTGGGACACTAAATTTTTGAAAAAAGGTTTTACCTTTGATGATGTATTGCTTATTCCAGCAGAGAGTCATGTATTGCCTAATGATGCGGATTTAACAACAAAATTGGCAGATAATTTGACTTTAAATATCCCAATTATTACAGCAGCCATGGATACTGTAACAGAAAGCCAAATGGCTATTGCTATTGCGCGTGCAGGTGGTCTTGGTGTTATCCATAAAAATATGTCTATTGAGCAGCAGGCAGATGAAGTTCGTAAGGTAAAACGTTCTGAAAATGGTGTTATCATTGATCCATTCTTCTTGACTCCAGAGCATACAATTGCAGAAGCAGATGAACTCATGGGACGTTACCGTATCAGTGGTGTTCCAGTGGTTGAAACTCTTGAAAATCGTAAATTGGTTGGTATTTTAACAAACCGAGACCTTCGTTTTATTTCAGATTACGATCAACCAATCTCAAATCATATGACCAGCGAGAATCTTGTTACTGCTCCTGTTGGAACAGATCTTGAAACAGCTGAGAGCATTCTTCAAGAACACCGTATTGAAAAACTTCCTTTGGTTGATGAAGCAGGTCGTCTTTCTGGCTTGATCACGATTAAAGATATTGAAAAAGTGATTGAGTTTCCAAATGCTGCAAAAGATGAATTTGGTCGTCTTCTAGTTGCAGGTGCGGTAGGGGTCACTTCTGATACATTTGAACGTGCTGAAGCCCTTTTTGAAGCAGGAGCAGATGCCATTGTCATCGATACAGCACACGGACACTCTGCAGGGGTTCTTCGTAAAATCGCTGAAATCCGTGCCCATTTCCCAGACCGTACACTGATTGCTGGAAATATTGCTACTGCTGAAGGAGCCCGTGCCCTTTATGATGCAGGAGTTGACGTTGTTAAAGTTGGTATTGGGCCAGGTTCAATCTGTACAACTCGTGTGATTGCTGGTGTAGGAGTTCCCCAGGTAACAGCAATTTACGATGCAGCAGCAGTTGCGCGTGAATATGGCAAAACAATCATTGCTGATGGTGGAATCAAGTATTCTGGAGATATTGTTAAAGCCCTTGCTGCTGGTGGAAATGCAGTAATGCTTGGATCAATGTTTGCAGGAACAGATGAAGCTCCAGGAGAAACTGAAATCTTCCAAGGACGTAAGTTCAAGACATACCGTGGTATGGGTTCAATCGCTGCTATGAAGAAGGGTTCAAGTGACCGTTACTTCCAAGGCTCAGTCAATGAAGCAAACAAACTTGTTCCAGAAGGAATTGAAGGACGAGTTGCATATAAAGGAGCAGCAGCTGATATCGTATTCCAAATGATTGGTGGTATCCGATCTGGTATGGGTTACTGTGGTGCAGCTAACCTTAAAGAATTGCATGACAATGCTCAATTTATCGAAATGTCTGGTGCTGGTCTAAAAGAAAGCCATCCACACGATGTGCAAATCACAAATGAAGCGCCAAACTATTCAATGTAATAAAAAATCTCCTATAAAACAGGAGATTTTTGTTGTTTACAATATTGTAAATCTTAGTTTACAGATAATTGACCATCTTTTACTGTAAATACACTGAGATTATCAGGTAAGTTTTGAAGATGCTCTAAACTAGTAGTTGTAATAAAAGTTTGAATGTTATGAGAAATAGTTTCCAACAATTTAAGTTGACGAGCATTGTCAAGTTCACTCATAACATCGTCAAGCAAAAGAATGGGAGATTCTTTGGTAATGCTCTCCATCAATTCGATTTCAGCAAGTTTTATAGAAAGCACTAAGCTACGATGTTGCCCTTGACTGCCGAAACTTGCTTCCATACCATTAATCATGAAAATCATATCATCTCTATGAGGACCAACTCCAGTATTCTTTTTAAATAAATCTCTTGCTCTACTTTTTTGAAGTGATGCATAGAAAGATTCAGCTAGATGTTCCTTGTCAGTGAAGTTTACAGATGGTTGATAACGTATTGACAACTCTTCCAATTGGTCTGAAATATCAAAGTGCTTTTCACGACCAAAAGACTCCATTTTTTTGATAAATTCTGCTCTGTGAACCATCACTCGACAACCGTAGTCCACTAGCTGATCATCAAGAACAGATAAAAATGTTTCGTCGATATGATTGGCTGACTTTAAGTAGGTATTTCTTTGTTTGAGCACATGATTGTAGCTTGACAAATCTGACAAGTATATGGGTTTGATTTGTCCTAGTTCCATATCTATAAACTTACGTCGGATAGCAGGTGCTCCTTTGACAAGTTGTAAATCTTCGGGTGCAAATAGAACAACATTCATGTGTCCAATATAGTCAGATAGCCGAGCTTGTTTTAAGTGATTAACTTTAGTAATCCGACCTTTTGGAGTCAAGTCAATCTCAAGTGGAACAGTAGCCGTTCGTTTTTGAAGAATTCCAGAAACTTGAAGCTGTTCTTCTTCAAATTGAATTAAATTTTTGTCTGTCTTTGTCCGATGGCTTCTAGTTAAAGCTAAAAAGTAAATACTTTCCAGGAGATTGGTTTTGCCTTGTGCATTTCGACCAACAAATACATTCAATTTAGGATTAAATTCAATTTCAGCATCCTGATAGTTTCGAAATTGTTTGATGGATAAATTTTTCAGCCACATACTTATCTACCTGGGAAACGTGGCGCAGTTTTTGTTTCAGCTTTCTGGGTCTTTTTTGTTGGCTTTTTTTTGACCGTCTTATTCATTTCTTTGACAAGTTTAGCCACACGTTCTTTCTCAAGTTTTTCTTGAAGATATTCTTCCTGTTCTTCTTGACTAGGTTGAGTCAAAATGATGTGGATTTTCAAATCAGGAATGTCGATGGAGTCTCCGATTCTTACTTTTTTCCCACGACGATTTTCCAATTCGCCATTAAAGTAGACAAGATGCTCAGCTAAAAAGGATTTAATGGCTCCGCCACTGTGTATAATACCAAGTTCTTTCAAGAGAGCTTGGAGAGTGATAAATTCTTCAAATAATTTGTATTCCATAGTTCACCTCAATCTTTGGTATTATACCATATTTTACCTTGAAATGGCAGAGGTAAATTCATTAGAAATGAAAGCGATTTTAATTCTAAAAGGAATAAAGAGAACAAGAAAATTTTCTCTTTTCATGGTATAATAGAACTCTATGTAGAAGGAGGTAAGCGATGGAGTTAGTACCTGGAATTGCAGTGCATTTTATCCAATCAAAAAAATTTAAAACTAATAAAATTACTGTGCGTTTCACAGCTCCATTGTCTTTGGATTCAATTTCAAGTCGCATGTTAAGTGCCAGTATGTTTGAAACTGCCAACCAAAGTTATCCAACTGCTCAACTGTTTAGAAAACGTTTAGCAACCTTGTATGGAACTGATTTGTCAGCGCACGCCTATCGAAGAGGACAAAGTCATCTTGTGGATTTGAATATTACCTATGTGCGTGATGAATTTTTAAGTAAGAAAAACGTATTAACTTCTCAAATTTTAGAATTACTGCACCAGGTTCTGTTTACACCATTGTCGGATGAGGATGGATTTGAGAAAAATGCTTTTGACATCGAGAAAAAACAGATCTTATCAAGGCTAGAATCAGAATTGGAAGACCCATTCTTCTTTGCACATAAAGAGTTAGATCAATTGTTTTTCCAAGAAGAATCAATGCAGCTAGTTCCAAAAGATTTGATTTCTAGAATTTCAGAAGAGAATTCAAAAACATGTTTTTCAAGCTATCAAAAAATGCTAAAAGAAGACCAAATAGATATTTTCTTCTTAGGCGATTTTAATGAAATTGAAGTTTTAGAGTTTTTACATAAATTTCCGTTAATAGGTCGTAAATCAGCTGTAAACATTCAATATCAGCAACCCTATTCTAATATTCTTAGAGAAGGTATTGTTAGAAAGAGATTAGGACAGTCTGTTTTAGAGATGGGTTACCATAGTTCAGTGGCATACGGTGATGAAGCACAGATGGCAGTGCTTCTTGTCAATGGTCTTTTAGGAGCCTTTCCTCATTCGAAACTGTTTACCCAAGTGCGAGAAAAAGAAGGACTGGCCTATACGGTGTCAAGTCACTTGGATCTCTTTAGTGGATTTTTACGATTGTTTGCTGGAATTGATCGGCAAAATCGAAATAAAGTAAGAAAATTGATGAATCATCAGTTGCTTGACATAAAAAATAGCAAGTTTACAGATAAGGAAATTGATCAGACTAAACAAATGATTCGTCGATCCTTACTACTAGCTCAGGATAATCAAGATTCTATTGTCGATAAATATTATCTGTCAACCTTTTTTGGGAAAGCAAATCTTGATACAAAAACTTTAATCGATAAACTCGAACAAGTTGATAGAGAAGCAATTTGTGAAGCAGCAAATAGTTTTAAGTTGCAGGCTATTTATTTTATGGAAGGAGCAGAATGACCAGACCTACTTTTCAAAAGAAATATTATCCTGCTGTAAAAGAAACTTTGTATCAAACTAGCTTAGAAAATGGTTTGACAGTTACTTTACTACCTAAAAAGGACTTTAACGAGGTTTATGGAGTTGTGAGTGTCCAAGTCGGTTCTGTTGACACAAGGTTTACAGTAGATGATAAGGGCTTACAAAAATATCCTCAAGGGATCGCTCATTTCTTAGAACATAAGCTTTTTGAACGAGAAGATTCTGGAGATGTTATGGCAGCTTTTACAGAGCTAGGGGCTGAAAGTAACGCCTTTACGAGCTTTACGAACACTAACTATCTTTTCTCGACTTCTGAAAATGTTCTAGAGTGTTTAGATTTGCTAGAAGAACTTGTCACTACTTTCAATATGACTGAAGAATCTGTGGAGCGCGAAAAGGATATCATTCAACAGGAAAGAGAGATGTATCAGGATGATCCAGATTCTTGTCTATTTTTCAAGACTTTGGCAAATCTCTATCCTGAAAGTCCTTTAGCTTCAGATATTGTTGGTAGTGAAAACTCTATTGATGCTATTTGTTTGGAGGATTTAGAAGAGAACTTTAAAGAGTTTTACAGACCTGTCAATAGTAATATCTTTTTAGTGGGGAATTTTGATTTTGAACGGCTTGAAGATTATTTTGCTAAGAAATCTTATCCGCAAGAAAAAAAATATGAGTTTAAAAGAGAACAAATATCTTTACATCCTGTAAAGACTACTGAAAGTTTACGGATGGACGTTGCTTCTCCCAAATTAGCGATCGGTATTAGAGGGAATAAAGAAATCGGAAATCGAGATCAATATCGTTATCATCTTTTATTGAAATTGTTGTTTACAATGATGTTTGGTTGGACTTCACAAAGATTTCAAAGATTATATGAGTCTGGTAAACTGGATGCTTCCCTGTCTCTAGAAATAGAAGTTGATCCTCGTTTCCATTTTGTGATATTAACAATGGATACAAAGGAACCTGTGGCACTTTCTCATCAATTTCGTAAAGCTATTCGTAATTTTATGAAAGATGAGGATGTCACTGAGGATCACTTGGATATTGTAAAAACTGAGATGTATGGGGAATTTCTTCATAGTATGGATTCCTTAGAATATATTGCTACTCAGTATCATCCAACCGATACAGGTTCTACCCTGTTTGACCTTCCTAAACTTTTGCAGGAAATTACTTTAGAAGATGTTCTAGAGGCTGGACATGATTTGATAAATAATAGCGATATGGTTGATTGTACAATTTTCCCGATATAATCGCTAGAAAATACACTAGAAAGAAGGAATGTTAAGTATGAGAAAAAAAACAATTGGTGAGGTCTTACGTCTTGCAAGAATTAACCAAGGACTGAGCTTAGAGGAATTGCATAGAAAGACAGATATTCAGCTGGATTTGTTGGAGGCAATGGAGTCAGATGATTTTGACAAACTACCGAGTACTTTTTATGCTCGTTCATTTTTGAGAAAGTATGCTTGGGCAGTTGAATTAGATGAACATATTGTTCTAGATGCCTATGATTCAGGTAGTATGATTACTTATGAAGAAGTTGATGTAGATGAGATTGAACTTTCAGGACGTAGACGATCTAATCGCAAGAAAAATTCATTTCTCCCGCTATTTTACTTTGTTCTTTTTTCTTTATCAATTTTAATTTTTGTAACCTACTATGTGTGGAATTATATTCAAACTCAACCAACTGCGTCTTCTGCAGCAACCTATAGTGTTGTGAGTTCAACAAGTAGCTCTAGTAGTGTAGCATCAAGTAGTAGTCAAGCTACTAGTTCATCAAGTTCGAGTGAGGCAACTACTTTGACTGTTTCAGGTCAGGGAGATGCTTTATCAGTGGAATATAAGACATCTAAAGATTCTGCGGAGCTTCAATTATCTGTAACAGATGCAACAAGCTGGATTAGTGTTTCGGATACTGATTTAGCAGGAGGAGTGACTCTTGAACCTAATAATAAAATAGCCAAAACAACCATCTCTAAAGGATCTCCAGTAACCATAACATTGGGTGTTGTTAAAGGAGTATCGGTGAAAATTGATAATAAGGAAATTGACACTTCAAAATTAACTGGTCAAACTGGTTGGATTACTCTAACATTAAGTTCAAACTAAGGAAGGATAATATGAAAAAAGAAAATATTCCTAACATACTGACGCTTGGTAGAATTTTATTTATTCCGATTTTTGTTCTCCTTCTATCATTTGGACAATCTCCTGTGTTACATAAAATAGCAGCAGTTATTTTTGCTATTGCAAGTATCACTGACTATCTAGATGGTTATTTAGCTAGAAAATGGCAAGTGGTTAGTAATTTCGGAAAGTTTGCAGATCCAATGGCTGATAAATTATTGGTCATGTCAGCCTTTATCATGTTGGTCGGTCTAAAGATGGCACCAGCTTGGGTGGTAGCAATAATTATTTGTCGTGAACTTGCTGTCACCGGTTTACGCTTGCTCTTAGTTGAAACAGGAGGTACTGTTCTAGCTGCTGCTATGCCTGGAAAAATCAAGACATTTAGTCAGATGTTTGCGATTATATTCTTGCTACTTCACTGGAATGTGCTTGGTCAGATAACTCTTTATATTGCCTTGTTCTTCACAGTTTATTCTGGTTATGATTATTTCAAGGGAAGCGCATATTTGTTTAAAGGAACCTTTCGTTAGATATGGAATCGATTATTGAGATAAAAGACCTGTCTTTTCGATATCAGGCAGATCAAGAACATTATGATGTTCATAACATTTCGTTTCACGTGAAACGTGGAGAATGGTTGTCAATCGTTGGTCATAATGGTAGTGGAAAATCAACGACAGTTCGCTTGATTGATGGTTTGCTCGAGGCTGAATCTGGAGAAATTTGGATAGACGGTGATTGCCTAACTCCAGAAAATGTCTGGGAAAAAAGACGTAAGATTGGTATGGTCTTTCAAAATCCTGATAACCAATTCGTAGGAGCAACTGTTGAAGACGACGTTGCTTTTGGACTGGAAAATCAAGGAATCCCACTTGAAGAGATGAAGAAACGTGTTTCTGAGGCTTTATCATTGGTTGGGATGGCTGAATTTGCTAAAAAGGAACCAGCTCGCTTGTCAGGAGGTCAGAAGCAGAGGGTAGCTATTGCAGGAGTTGTTGCTCTGCGACCAGATATTTTAATTTTGGATGAGGCTACAAGTATGTTGGACCCTGAGGGACGATTAGAATTGATTAAGATAGTCCAGAAAATTCGCCAAGACCACCAGATGACAGTCATCTCCATTACGCATGATTTAGATGAGGTGGCCATGAGTGACAGAGTTTTGGTGATGAAAAAAGGAAAGGTCGAGTCAACAAGCGCGCCTAGAGAATTATTCTCTAGATCGGATTTAGATCAAATTGGTTTGGATCAACCCTTTGTCAATCAATTAAAAGATTCGCTACGTACTAGTGGCTTGAAATTACCAGAGCACTACCTGACCGAGGAGGAGCTCGAGGAGGCTTTATGGGAATTATTCTAGACAATGTTAGTTATACGTATCAGGAAGGAACACCCTTTGCTTCAGCAGCCTTGTCAGATGTGAGTCTGACCATAGAAGATGGTTCCTATACGGCCATTATTGGGCATACAGGAAGTGGGAAATCTACAATTCTACAACTCTTGAATGGTTTGTTGGTTCCTACAGAGGGAAGTGTTCGTGTCTTTGATACATTGATTACACCAACATCCGTCAATAAGCAAATTCGTCAAATTCGCAAACAAGTTGGGTTGGTATTTCAGTTTGCAGAAAATCAAATCTTTGAGGAAACTGTCCTAAAAGATGTGGCTTTTGGCCCTCAAAATTTTGGAGTTTCTGTAGAAGAGGCAGAAGCTATTGCGCGTGAAAAACTAGCTCTAGTAGGAATCGATGAATCACTCTTTGAACGAAGTCCATTTGAACTTTCAGGTGGCCAGATGAGAAGGGTTGCTATTGCTGGAATTTTGGCGATGGATCCTAGCATTCTGGTCTTAGACGAACCAACAGCTGGTTTGGATCCAATTGGTCGGAAAGAGTTGATGGCCTTGTTTAAAAAGCTTCATCAAGATGGCATAACAATTGTTTTAGTAACCCACCTTATGGATGATGTGGCTGAATTTGCTGATCAAGTTTATGTGATGGAAAAAGGGAAACTAGTTAAGGGTGGGAAACCAGGTCTTGTCTTTCAAAATCTGGAGTTTATGGAAGATATCCAATTGGGTGTTCCTAAAATCACACGATTTGCTCAAAGGCTAGTTGACAGAGGAATTTCTTTCGAACAATTGCCGATAACGATAGAAGAGTTTAAGGAGTTTATCAATGGATAATATGATTTTAGGTCGATACATACCAGGAAATTCGATTATTCATCGCCTAGATCCTCGTAGTAAGTTAGTAGCAATGATTTTATTGATCATCATCGCTTTTTGGGCCAATAATCCAATTACAAATCTCATACTCTTCATTGCAACAGGCATATTTGTCGTTTTATCAGAAGTTCCCTTATCTTTTTTTATAAAAGGTTTGCGATCTATGTTTTTTCTGATTGCTTTTACAACCCTTTTTCAACTGTTTTTTATCTCTGGTGGTCACGTCTTGTTCGAGATGGGATTTATAAAAATCACAAGCTATGGTATTGAGCAGGCAGGAATTATTTTTTGTCGTTTTGTGTTGATTATCTTTTTCTCAACCTTGCTTACTTTGACAACCATGCCATTGAGCTTGGCAACAGCGGTTGAATCCTTGCTCGGACCTTTAAAAAGATTTAAAGTTCCAGTTCATGAGATTGGGCTCATGTTATCTATGAGTTTGCGATTTGTACCAACCTTGATGGATGATACGATTCGCATTATGAATGCTCAAAAGGCGCGTGGTGTTGATTTTGGAGAAGGAAATGTAATTCAAAAGGTTAAGGCTATGATTCCTATTTTGATTCCTTTGTTCGCTACCAGTTTGAAGAGAGCAGATTCTCTTGCTACAGCCATGGAAGCTAGGGGGTATCAAGGTGGGAATGGACGCAGTCAGTATCGACAGTTAAATTGGATGAACAGAGACAGTATAGCGCTATTATTTGTTTGTGTATTGGGTGCAATTCTATTTTTGCTAAAATCTTAGAATGTAATATAAGGTAGAGGTATGAACCGTTTTAAAAAATCAAAATATATCATTGTTCTATTTGTCATTGTATTAGTAGTATCCGTTTTTTTAGTGACAACACAATCAAGTGCAGTTGTAACAAAAGCTGGAGATGGCATTTCATTAGTCGATAGAATAGTACAAAAGCCTTTTCAATGGCTTTCTTCCGTAAAATCTGATTTAGGTCGTTTGACCAGAACCTATAACGAGAATGAAACTCTCAAAAAAGAACTCTATCAGATGAAGAAGGAAACGAATGAAGCAGACAGTTTGAAGGAAGAAAATGAGCAACTACGTCAGTTATTGGATATGAAGTCAAAATTGAGTGCAACCAAGTTAATTGCTTCTGACGTCATCATGAGAACTCCTGCAACCTGGAAACAAGAGTTGACAATTGATGCAGGTTCTCAACAAGGCGTGACAAGCAATATGCTTGTGATTGCTGGTGGGGGACTGATTGGAAGCGTGGGAAAGATTGAAGATAACTCTACTGTGGTCAACTTATTAACCAACGCTGAAAATACGGAGAAAATCTCCGTTAAAATTCAGCACGGTTCTACTAGTATATATGGTATTATCATTGGGTACGACAAAGAAAAAGACTTGCTTAAAATAAGCCAGTTAAATAGTAGTAGTGATATCAGTCAAGGAGACAAGGTAGTAACTGGTGGTCTTGGTAATTTTAATGCTACT
The DNA here is from genome assembly GCF_001811505.1 of Streptococcus sp. HMSC034E03. GTDB lineage: Bacteria > Bacillota > Bacilli > Lactobacillales > Streptococcaceae > Streptococcus. The sequence goes on along the minus strand of NZ_KV804956.1, from coordinate 3,394 downwards.
GACATTCCAGTAGGTGAGGTCGAATCTGTGACGCATAGCAATGACTATCTGACAAGAGAAGTGTTAGTCAAACTTCAGTCTGATTCAATGAATACCAAAGTCGTAGAGTTAGTGGGGAATCCATCATGAGACTGTTGAAGCAGATAGGAATGTTTTTGCTCTTGCCTATAGTTGTCTTAATAGACAGTCATTTAGGGCAATGTGTAAATAGTTTTTTTCCACATTTTCAAATTGTGAGTCACTTTATCTTCATCTTTTTATTATTTGAGACGATAGAAGTATCCGAATATTTGTTTTTGGCTTATTGCTTAATCATAGGGCTTATCTATGATATATATTTCTTTCATTTGATAGGGATTGCCAGTCTTCTTTTTGTTATTATTGGTGCAATCATTTATAAAAATAATTCTATCATTCTATCAAATAGATGGACTAGACTATTAGCAATTTTAATGATGACTTTCTTGTTTGAATTTGGTAGTTTTATATTAGCTCAGGCGGTTGGATTAACTGCTGCAAGTATATCAGTCTTTATCGTTTATAGTCTAGTTCCGTCAATGATATTAAACTGTCTATGGATGTTAGTTTTCCAGTTTATTTTTGAAAAAATATATCTATAAGAAAGAAACAAAACTGTAATAAAGGCGTAATATTTATTAGGCCTTTTTTTGATATACTAGTATTGTCTTAAAAGAAGGAGTATTCACACTTATGAAGAAAAAAATCCTAGCATCACTTTTGTTAAGTACAGTATTAGTCTCACAAGGAGCTGTTCTTTCAAGTGTTAAAGCAAATACAACAGATGAAAAAATTGCTGCTCAAGATAGTAAAATTAGTAACTTGACAGCTCAACAGAAAGAAGCTCAAAAACAAGTAGACGAAATTCAAACTAAAGTTTCAGCTATTCAATCAGAGCAAGAAAAATTGCAATCTGAAAACGAAAAACTTCAAGAAGAATCTAAAAAACTTGAAGGTGAAATCGCAGAGCTTTCAAAAAATATCGTAGCTCGTAATGCATCGCTTGAAAACCAAGCTCGTAGTGCACAAACGAACGGAACTGCTACAAGCTACATCAATACGATTATTAACTCTGACTCAATTACAGAAGCTATTTCTCGTGTAGCAGCTATGAGTGAAATCGTATCAGCAAACAATAAAATGTTGCAGCAACAAAAAGAAGATAAGAAAGCTATCTCTGAAAAACAAGTTGCAAACAACGAAGCAATCAATACAGTTATTGCGAACCAACAAACACTTGCTGACGACGCTCAGGTTTTGACAACAAAACAAGCAGAATTGAAAGTAGCAGAATTGAACCTTGCGGCTGAGAAAGCTACTGCAGAAGGTGAAAAAGCGAGCTTGTTGGAGCAAAAAGCAGCAGCAGAAGCAGAAGCAAAAGCGGCAGCAGAAGCAGAAGCAGCATACCGAGCTCAACAAACTAGCCAACGTCAATCAGTTGCAGCATCAGCAAATACAACATTTGCTGCACAAGTGCAAGCAACTTCAAGTTCGTCATCATCAGATGATGATTCAAGCTACACTCCTGTTGCTACACGTACAACATCACATCCAACATATAGTACAAATGCTTCAAGTTATCCAACAGGTGAGTGTACTTGGGGAGCTAAAACGTTAGCACCTTGGGCTGGAGATTACTGGGGTAACGGAGCGCAGTGGGCTACAAGTGCTGCAGCAGCAGGATTCCGTACTGGTTCTCAACCACAAGTTGGTGCGATTGCATGTTGGAATGATGGAGGATATGGACACGTAGCGGTTGTTACAGCTGTTTCATCATCATCAAGTATTCAGGTATCTGAATCTAACTACGGTGGAGATCGTACAATCAGTAATAAACGTGGATGGTTCAACCCAACTACAACTTCTGAAGGTTATGTTACTTACATCTATTCAAACTAATGAAAAAAGGCTCTATAATTTCTGTAGTGGGTAAATCCCCTATAGATATTATGGAGCCTATTTTGTTGTAGAAAAAAAGTCCCATAAGACCTATAATGAAAAGTGACCAAACCATCATTAGAAAGAATCTTATGGAACAATTAAATTTTATCACAAACTTGCTCGGAATTAAAGACAAGAACATCATAATCTTAGATTATCTTGATGCTGGAACGCATAAAGAAGTCATCGCTAAACTCGATTATCCTGCCCCTAAATGTCACAACTGTCAAGAACAAATGGCTAAATATGACTTTCAAAAAGAATCTAAAATTCCCTACCTCGAATGTGCAGGATACAAGACTCTCATTCGATTGAGAAAACGCCGTTTCCGTTGTAAAGTCTGCGGGAAAATAGCTGTTGCAGAGACTTCCTTAGTCAAAAAGAATCACCAAATCGCGACCATCGTCAACCAGAAAATCACTCAAAAATTAATCGAGAAAGTCCCTATGACGGCTATCGCAGAAAGTCTATCTGTCTCTACTTCGACAGTCATTCGTAAATTGAAAGAATTCAAATTCAAGACAGATTTATCTTTCCTTCCAACTCACATGTCTTGGGATGAATACAGCTTCAAGAAAGGTAAGATGAGCTTCATTGCACAGGATTTTGATTCCAGAAAGATCGTAGCTATCCTGGATGGGCGGACTCAAGTGACCATTCGCAATCATTTTCTTCGTTATTCTGGAAAGGTGAGAAGTCGCGTGAAAGTCATTACCATGGATATGTTTAGCCCTTACTATGCCTTAGCTAAACAGCTTCGCTTTCGAATTTCTAGGCTCAGGCTGAAACAGTCCACTGGACTGTTTCACTTCAAAATGTAAAAATTGTTCTCGATCGCTTTCACATTGTCCAACTTCTCAGTCGAGCTATGAATCGTCTTCGCATCCAAGTCATGAATCGTTTTGGTCGTAAATCTCACGAATATGAGGCACTAAAACGTTACTGGAAACTCATTCAACAGGATAGCCGTAAACTTAGTGATAAACGTTTTTATCGCCCGACCTTTCGCTCACACCTGACCAATAAAGAGATTCTCGAAAAGCTACTTTCATACTCTCAAGAACTTAGAGAGCACTATGACCTCTATCAACTATTACTCTTTCATTTTCAAGAGAAAAAAGCAGACCATTTCTTTAATCTGATTGAAGAAACAATTTCCTGTGTAAATCCTATCTTTCTAACCGTTTTTAAGACCTTTTTGAAAGATAAGGACAAGATTATGAACGCACTAGAACTGCCCTACTCAAACGCAAAACTAGAGGCTACCAATAACCTCATCAAGGTCATCAAGCGAAATGCTTTTGGCTTCCGGAACTTTGACAACTTTAAAACTAGAATTCTCATTGCTTTGAACATCAAAAAGGAGAGAACCAAGTTGGTCCTCTCCAGGTTATAACTTTTCATCAACCCACTACAGTTGACAAACATACTAAGA
>NZ_KV804955.1 GCF_001811505.1 Streptococcus sp. HMSC034E03 | reverse complement strand
AAAAAACGAAGAAGAAACGAAGATAAACGAAGTATCGGAGGACATTATTCAGCTCTATAGTTACGACTACTACGACCACCCAGCTTCTGCAGGTACAGGCCAGTATTTGAACGATGTACGAGTGGAACGGATAGAGTTGCCAGTAGATATCGATGCCGACTTCGTCATTCCGATCAAAGGGGACTCCATGGAGCCTGACTATCACGATGGCGACCTGGTATTCATTCAGACCAGCGTGGACTTAAATAACGGTGTTATCGGAGTATTCAACTACGACGGCGATGCTTATATCAAGCAGCTTGTCATTGACAAAGAACAGGCATACCTACATAGCCTAAACCCAGCTTACAAAGATATGCCAATCACACCAGAGACCGACTTCCGAATTATCGGTGAAGTCGTGGATTTGTACAGAGAGGGATAATATGAGTAGTGAAAGCAGACCAATGGAAGTGATTAAACACAACCTAGATTGTCAATGTCATAGACGAAGAGAGTGGATTAGAGTCAATGATAAGTGGCATGCTATCGAGTTTTCGGTAGACGATCCAAACGAACCTCCTATGACCGAAGAAGAAAAAGCCAACGTAGCCTTAATTATTCAACAACACTTATCAAAAAAATCCGAATAACAAAAGACTCTATAAAGACGCTCTGAAGAGCCTTGACGTCCCTACAGAGTTTGATTACTTAAATACTACAATCTAAAA
>NZ_KV804954.1 GCF_001811505.1 Streptococcus sp. HMSC034E03 | reverse complement strand
CCGACTTTTCTTACTTTGTCAACACCTTTTTTGAACTTTTTTTCATTTCTCCTGAATTACTTCCTTCAGCTCTCTGAGAAGGGCTTTGCGGCCTTTAAATCGTTCGTCTGCCCAGAGGCGTTCATAGGCTTCTTGCTTATCTTGTGGTAACTTTCTTCTATAAGTATTCAACAATTCATGAAGGGCGTAGTAATCATCCAGCCACAATCCTCCTTCTGGTAGGCGATGGCTAATCTCCCCTACTTCTTCGTAGGCCATTCGGTCTAGGCGACGTTTTTGACTCTCTTGTTTTCTGACGCTATCTAGGATTCGATTGCGGAATTTTGTTTTGAAGTAGACGTAGAGTTTCTTTTCCTCTTCCACTAATTCTGGATGGGCCTCGAGGAGTTCATAGAGACAGATCAGTCCTTCTTGGTCCCAATCCTCTTTTTCCCACAGGTGGAGATAGTAATCTTTTCGACATCTATGGACAATTCCTTTTACCTTCTCATAATACTTTTCAAGCATTTGCTTTCCCCCTTTCTCTGCT
>NZ_KV804953.1 GCF_001811505.1 Streptococcus sp. HMSC034E03 | reverse complement strand
TCCCAAAGATTAATCATTTCAGCTGTTCCTACAATGTACTCTGTCCGGTCATTTGTGATGGCTTGGTTCTTTGCTGCGTTAGCCAGTCCATTTGTAATTTTTTCACCTCTAAAATCAAGTAAGATTTCTGATTTTTGCGATGGTTCGGTATCGGCCTCTTCACGGTTCCCGATTTCTAAGGTTCCATTTTGATTAACTAGACCGATATAGCCATTCTCAGCATTATGTTTGATTTTAACGATTGGAAATGCACTCTCTGTGCCATTGTTTGTAAGATCAAACACCATTTTCCCTGCTTCGCTAGTTGCGTTTTTATCGCTATCAAATCGCTTATAGGCTGAACTATGAGCCACGCCATCAGGAATGATGAACTTAATAGAGCCGTTTGAACGTCTCCCACTTGCCTCCTGCATAGAGATATCATCAATTACCATGGCCAGATAATACTTGTCCGGCTCATCTGAAAAGGTCAACTCTTTAGGACTATCAACATTAAAAATACCCGCAAGCTT
>NZ_KV804952.1:44546-47073 GCF_001811505.1 Streptococcus sp. HMSC034E03 | reverse complement strand
TATGGTATAATGAAAGAATGAAATACCAAAAAATTGATTTAAAAGAAGTTCGTCAACAAGCTAAACAGTTTCAAGCTGAACATCCACGTTTATTGCTTGTCTTTTTATTACCAAGCATTTTCCTGATTCTATCCAGCTTCATAAGTCCGTTATCCCTACTTGATGAGGGGATTCTTGAGCAATCCTTCTTTACTTTTTTGATGAGCTTGATCCAGTCTTCACTCTTTCCTCTAGCAGTTGGATTCACAAGTTCTATTATCCTAGCTGGTGCTCTGTTTACAACCATTAATCTTTACAGAATTTCCGAGATAGAGCTTTCTTTTAAAGATAGTCTGTCCTTACTTGACAATCGCTTCTTCACCCAGACCTTTCTAACTCTCTTGCTCAAGCGTTTCTATCTCTTTTTATGGAGCATTCCTAATCTTTTTGGAGTTTACTTACTCTTTTACAGCAGTGCCATGGCTCGTAAATTTGTAGAACTTCATCCCGAATTTCCAGCTGTCGACGTCACCAATTCAGATATCGAACATTTTCTGCTCACTTTTGCACTCTACTTCTTTGGTAGCGTCTTTCTGATGATTTTGGGAACCATTGCCTATCTGCCGCAATATTACGCTTATTCCCAAGTAGAGCTGCTCCTTTGTGATACCCTTGCAATTGGAATTGCCAAGCCAAGTCGCGTACTCAAAACCAGTCGCTTCCTTATGAAAGGCTATAAGTTCCAACGCTTCGTACTTGATTTACAACTCCTACCGTGGTATCTTCTTATCTGGATCAGCTTCGGAATTGCGAGCATCCCTTCTTTCCCTTATATCTATAGTAGTCAATTCTTCTTCTATCAAAGATTACTCGAAATCAAGCGAAAAAAAGTTTAATGTGAATGATTAAAACCAGCACCTTCTATGGAAAGTGCTGGTTGTTTTTATTTAAATGGTTACTTGATCTCTGTCTTTAATCATGTAGTGTTTTAATGGAGTTAGGCTTGCCAACCAATATAGGAAGCCACCAAATATCGCTGTAAATCCACTACCCGTTGTAACCAAGAAGATTGGGCTCTGAATTTGAGCAGTCACTGGGTTGTAGACAAAAAGTACAGCTACAAGTAGTGAAATGAATACACAAGATAAACCAACAAGGTTAAAACCTTTTGTAAATTCATATGCCTGATGGCCTTCAAGGAAGTAAGCTGAGCGCAAGTCGAGTTTTCGTTTTCTGAGCAAGAAATAATCGACAACAATCATTCCAATAATAGGACCTTGAATATAAGCTGCAAGCGAGATGAACGAACCAAAATATTCTTCTACACCACCCCAGATTGTCAATGCACTTACATAAACCATAGCAATCCAAACCATCAGTTTATAGCTTACCTTAGGCATCCCACTCTTAACAATCATACAGTTCACATAAGATCCCGTTCCTTGCGTTCCGATGTTAGCAAAAGCTACTAATAACAAACTCAAGAGAGCGAAGGCCGGAGTGCTTAGTGTTGAAAGCATGGTTGTAGGATCACTTTCGTAAACTCCTGTTTTAACAAACATAGCTAGGGCCATAACACCACCAGTCGCTACGAAGAAAGGAGCTACTACTCCATAAGACAAGGCTGTTGCCCAATACCCACTACGTTCTGTTTTAGCCAAACGTGGCAATACAAGAGCCTGCGTAGACCAAGAGAAGGCGAAGGCTACATTTCCTTCTCCTGAAAGCATGAAGCGTTCAAGAGGATTCAGATCTCCTTGTATTGCTGGTTGAATATTCATAATATCTGTAATAGGAACTGCCACGAAACAAATACCCACGATGATTAAACCAACAAGCAACAAAGCGATAACTAAGAAACGGTTCGTCCACTTTATGACTTCAGGTCCACCAAGGGCAATCAAGGTTCCCAATAAGACACAGAGCGTCCCAAGAATCGGTCCCCATATGCCTTTGTCAAGCCCAAGACCGAAACTATTAGCCAAATGAATCATAGAACTGGCAAAAAGATTTGCAGCAACAGCATACCAACCAAAGTTAGCTAAACTAATTGTGGTTGATAAGAGAGCTACTCCACGTTTCCCTAAAACCGCTCGGAGCCAAATCCACAAATCAATTCCGTATTTGACCGCAAATAAAACAGGAAGACATTCAATAAAGACCCAGATAATATTAAAACTAAAAATATTAATCAGCATTTGACTGAAAGTCAAGTACTGAGCTACATAGGCACCTTGCGTGTAGCACCATGTTGCAATCGCAAAACCACTGGTTGATAAGAATAAATCCCAGAAGGAATATTGACGATCCTTATTGGTCATCGGTACAATCCCTGTTATGGTTTCTTGTTGAATAAAGTCATTCATTTTTGACATTATTGGATTCCTCCTGTCATGGCTAGGATAATCAAAAGTAGGTTAATGATCACTGCAAGGGCTGCAAGGATAAAGTCCTTTCTCAAGAATTGTTTTGGAAACTCATATTCTGGTGACTCCATCTCTTCTAGTCTATGCTTAGTTTCTTCTGCAACTAATTGTTCAATTTCAGA
>NZ_KV804952.1:0-44446 GCF_001811505.1 Streptococcus sp. HMSC034E03 | reverse complement strand
TCTTCTGCAACTAATTGTTCAATTTCAGATACGGTTTTCATCTTATTCTTCCTCCCAATACATACTCAATGCAAGCTGGCCATATTGTTTAGTATATCGATACCAAATATATAGAAATTCTCCGACAGGTTTGCCAACACTTTCCTGGAATAAGGCCCATAAGAACCAATGGTAAGATGTTACTGCCACAGAAGCCAAGTAATGGCGTTTAGTTTTCATATCTAGAACTCCCTGTGAATAAATTTCAAGAACTCTTTCAGCTTGCTCAAGTGTGTAGTTTGAGCAGCAAATAAAGGTGCCTATATCACCAGCAGGATCTCCCATACCTGAGTATTCCCAGTCAATCAAGCTCATCTCATCTTGTTCATTCAAGAGGAAATTAGGACTGTAGGAATCTCCGTGGCAGAGCACTTTCTCGACCTTGTCTTTCTTTAGAAATTCAATGAGAGTTGCGATCAACTGGTCCAACTCATCAAGCCCATCAAACTCAAAACGATTGCTTGCTTGTAACTTTTGTTTGAAATCATCAATTCCTGCAATTAAATCAAAATTATGATTTGTTTTTTCTCCAGATCGGTGTAGTTTTCTCAAGAGTTCCATGGCTTTTTCGACATGGTCCCAATTGTCATAATCGAGAGACCTTGCATTGGTGATAAACTCTGAAATTTTCCATCCCTTATCTTTATTCATAGCAATAAAGGTGCGATCAATTTGTAGTTTTGCTGCGATTTCCATAGAAGCCGCTTCGCTAGAACGATCAATGTATTTTTCGGTACCCACTCCAGGATGACGGTAAACATATTTTTTCCCAAGACAATCAAAACTAAAGGATGTATTCGTCAGCCCATCTTTTAAAGGTTTGATATTCATGATATCTGAAGCTATACAATGTAAGGTTTCACAAATATTATCGATAATCTCTGAATTAGAATTCATCAAGTAATGTTCATCAAATTGGCGCAATTCATCCAAGGAATCAAATTCCTTAACGATGTCTGCTGAGTAATGACGCGCTTCTAGGTGCAACTCGTAAACATGACGGCTGTAGTAATCCTCCCAAAGCTGTTCTTTGTAGGGCTCGTGTTTAAATTCTTTTTCTAAAATTTTTACGAATTTTTCACTAAAGGCACGGTCAAAATACACATGTCCCACCATAGCCCAAGTGTCTTTACCACCAATCTGTATGTCAACAATCATATTGTTGGAGTCTTCGGTAGCACAATATTCGTCTGTCTCCCCTTCTGCAAATATTGTTGAATAATAGCCTCTATAGACATATTTTTCAAATGGATTTTCGACAAAATAATTATCTGACGAACAAATATAGGTATTTGACAGCTGATCTCTGACTAGCATTAATGAAGAACAGTTATTGTATTTATAGTAATCATTATTTCCCACAATTTTTACATTATATTTATCTGCAAGGTAAAACATTTTTTCCTGCATATACCCTACAATGACCGTAATATCCTCTATACCTGCCTCTTGTAACTGTTCGATTTCTCTTTCAATCAGACGTTGTCCTTTGACTTTTAACAGACCTTTAGGAATTTCATAAGATAACGGAGCAAATCGGCTACTCATCCCAGCTGCCATAATGATTGCATTTTGAACACGATAAGGCTCTAAAACCTCATCTCCTAACTCAGATAAGTGTCCCTCTTGATCAAGGAACTGGGCTTCTTTCATTTCTTTTAGTAAGGAATTAACCTTCCCTAGAGAAATTCCCAACTCTTCTGCCAATTCTCTTTGTGTAAAATCCTCTTGTGGATGCTCCCTCAAGAAAGACAATACTTTAAATTGTTTTTCTGAAATCATACTGATACCTCTTTGTTCAGTTTTTTGTTAGAAATCATTGTAACATGAACACTTCTCTTTGTCAACTGTTGCTAGAATAAAAAAGTAAATCTAAATCGACTTCTTACTATTCATAATTATCAAGCAATCATGACCACCCGTTAGACGGGTGGTTTCTTGTCTCTCACCTAACGGAGCGAGACGGACTAATAGTCACATAATCAAAATACCCCAAAAGTTAGATTTTTTCTGTCTAACTTTTGGGGTACAGATCAATGCTGGTTGTTTTTATTTAAATGGTTACTTGATCTCTATCTTTAACCATGTAGTGTTTCAACGGAGTTAGGCTTGCTAACCAATATAGAAAACCACCAAATATCGCCGTAAAACCACTACCTGTCGTGATTAAGAAGATCGGACTTTGAATGTGTTTAGTTAGAGGATTATAAACAAAGAGTACCGCAACTAACAGAGATACGAATACACAAGACAAACCAACTAAATTAAATCCCTTAGTAAACTCATAAGCCTGATGTCCATCTAAGAAATAAGCTGATCGTAAATCTAATTTCCGTTTTCTTATCAAGAAATAATCAACAACAATCATTCCAATAATAGGTCCTTGAATATAAGCTGCAAGCGAGATAAAAGAACCAAAATATTCTTCTACGCCACCCCAAATTGTTAACGCACTCACATAAATCATGGCAATCCAAACCATTAGTTTATAGCTCACCTTAGGCATACCGCTTTTAACAATCATACAGTTCACATAGGATCCTGTTCCTTGAGTTCCAATATTTGCAAAAGCTACTAGCAATAAACTAAGAAGAGCAAAGGTAGGAGTACTCAAGGTTGAAAGCATCGCAGTTGGATCACTCTCGTAAACTCCTGTTCTTACAAACATAGCTAGAGCCATAACACCACCCGTCGCAGCAAAGAATGGTGCTACCACGCCATAAGATAAAGAAGTAGCCCAATACCCACTACGTTCTGATTTTGCTAAACGTGGTAAAATTAATGCTTGCGTCGACCAAGAAAAGGCAGTCGCTACATTCCCCTCTCCTGAAATCATAAATCGCTCTAGTGGGCTTAAATCGCCTTGTACTGCTGGTTGAACGTTCATGATGTCAGTAATTGGAACTGCTACAAAACAAATTCCAACGATAATCAATCCAACAACTAGCAAAGCAATTACCATAAACCGATTAATACCTTTTATAACCTCCGGTCCGCCAAGGGCAATCAAGGTGCCCAAGAAGACACAAAGTGTCCCAAGGATTGGTGCCCAAATCCCTTTCTCCAGTCCAAGGCCAAAATTATTAGCTAGATGAATCATAGAACTGGCAAAAAGATTTGCAGTAACTGCATACCAACCAAAATTTGCTAAACTGATTGTTGTTGACAAAAATGCCACTCCGCGCTTCCCTAAAACCGCTCGAAGCCAAATCCATAAATCAATTCCGTATCTCACTGCAAATAAGACAGGAAGACATTCAATAAAGACCCAGATAATATTAAAGCTAAAAATATTGATTAACATCTGGCTGAAGGTCAAATATTGAGCAACATAAGCCCCTTGTGTGTAACACCAGGTTGCAATCGCAAAACCACTTGTTGACAAGAATAGATCCCAGAAGGAATATTGCCGATCCTTACTAGTCATTGGAACAATCCCAGTTATGGTTTCTTGTTGAATAAAGTCATTCATTTTTGACATTATTGGATTCCTCCTGTCATGGCTAGGATAATTAAAAGTAGGTTAATGATAACTGCAAGGGCTACAAGGATAAAGTCCTTTCTCAAGAATGGTTTTGGAAACTCATACTCTGGAGACTCCATCTCTTCTAGTCTATGCTTGGTTTCTTCTGCAACTAATTGTTCAATTTCAGATACAGATTTCATCTTATTTTTCTCCTAGATATAACTCTAATGAAAGGTGTCCGTATTGTCTGGTAAATTGATACCAAGTATAAAGAAATTCTCCCACAGGTTTTCCAACACTCTCTTGGAACAAGGCCCACAAGAACCAATAATAAGATGTCACTGCCACATAGGCTAAATAGTGACGTTTTGTTTTTGTATCTGGAACTTCTTGCAAGTAAATCTCAAGTACTTTCTCAGCTTGTTCAACAGTATAATTCGAACAACCAATAAAAGTACCTAAATCCCCTGCAGGGTCTCCCATACCAGAATACTCCCAATCAATAAGACTCATCTCCTCTTGTTCGTTTAGGAGAAAATTTGGGCTATAGGAATCTCCATGACATAAAACTCTTTCAGTGTCATCCTGTTTTAAAAATTCTCTAATAGTTGAAATGTTTTTGTCAAGTTCATCTAGTCCATCAAACTCAAAACGATTGCTAGCCTTCAATTTTTCTCTAAAATCATCAATTCCTACAAATAAATCAAAATTATGAGTTGTTTTTTCTCCAGATTGATGTAGTTTTCTCAAGAGTTCCATGGCTTTTTCTACATGATCCCAATTATCATAATCAAGTGGTCTAGCGTTAGGAATAAATTCTGAAATCTTCCACCCTTCGTTTTTATCCATCGCAACAAATGTTCTGTCTATTTGCAGTTTTGCTGCAATTTCCATAGAAGCTGCTTCGCTTGATCTGTTGATGTATTTTTCAGTTCCTCTTCCAGGATGACGATAAACATATTTTTTATCAAGACAATCAAAGCTAAAGGATGTATTGGTCAAACCATCTTTGAGTGGTTTAATATGAACAATATCCGAAGCATCACAATTCAAGGTCTTGCAGATGTTATCAATAATCTCAGAATTAGAATTCATCAAGTAGCGGTCATCAAATTGACGCAACTCATCTAAGGAATCAAATTCTTTAACAATATCCGCTGAATAATGACGAGCTTCTAGATGCAATTCATGAACATTGCGGGTATAGTAATCTTCCCAGAGCTGTTCTTTATAGGGCTCGTGTTTAAACTCAGTCTCTAAAATTTTTACGAATTTTTCACTAAAGGCACGGTCAAAATACACATGTCCCACCATAGCCCAAGTGTCTTTACCACCAATCTGTATGTCAACAATCATATTGTTGGAGTCTTCGGTAGCACAATATTCGTCTGTCTCGCCTTCCACAAATATTGTTGAATAGTAACCTCTATAAATATACTTCTCAAATGGATTTTCGGCAAAATAATTGTCCGATGAACAAATATAAGTATTTGATAGTTGATCTCTAACCAACATTAACGAAGAACAGTTATTGTATTTATAGTAATCATTATTGACAACGATTTTTACACCATATTTTTCAGCAAGGTAAAACATTTTTTCTTGTAAATAACCTACAATAACTGTAATATCTTCTATACCTGCTTCCTGTAGTTGTTCAATTTCCCTTTCAATCAGGCGTTCCCCTTTTACTTTTAACAATCCTTTTGGTACTTCATAAGACAATGGTGCAAATCGACTACTCATCCCTGCAGCCATAATCACTGCATTTTGTACTCGATAAGGTTCTAAAGCTTCTTTTCCTAACTCAGATAGGTGACCTTCTTGATCAATCCAATTAGCTTCTTTCATTTCTTTAAGCAAGGAATTAATTGTTCCTAAAGAAACTTCCAATTGTTCCGCTAACTGTCTTTGTGTAAACTCCTCTTGTGGATGCTCTTGCAAAAAAGACAGTAGTTTAAATTGTTTTTCTGAAATCATATTGATAACCTCTTTTTGTTCAATGATTGTTTAAAAAAGATTATAGTATGAACAATCGCTTTTGTCAAGTATTATCCAAATAAACTCTAATAGTAAAGAAGTAGTCTTGAATAACATGACCACGCATTTCCATAAGTTTTTAAAGATTTACAAACAGCACTTCCTTAATCACACTGAAGTGAACCAACTTAAAAACAAAATTCGTATAAAAGTCTAATCGTAAATAAAAAAGCGAACCATACTCGTTTCTGATACTCAGAATTCTATCTTGTCCGCTTTTTTATTTAATTTATCAAGCATAAGGATTTATAATAATGGATTCTTAAATCCAATATTTTTTCCACCTCCGCTTTTTATTTCAAGAAAAGGATACTCAAGAGTGCTAAGATTGCCGGTCCACCTTGCTTTAGAATGATTTTTTTATCTGCTGTTAAGGCACCGTAAGTCGCTGCTCCTATGACAAATAAAACAAAGATTGTTACGATTTCTAAGCTATGCGAGAAATAAATTCCATAGAGAAGAAACACGCCAATCAAGGCATTATAAATCCCTTGGTTTTTAAAAAGTGAAGTGACAGATGGTCGTACTAGCTCTTCTTTGTCCATATTAAAGACTCGGCTGGTTGCATCTGATTGGGTTGCGATACTTTCCAAATAAAAGATATAAAAATGCTCTAGAGCAACAAGTGTTGCTAAAATGGTAGTAATAATTGACATCGTTTTCTCCTTAAAATTCTATTTTTTCTAGACCTGACACTAGGTTGGTCAGTAAAGTCGTCAGCTCTTTCTGCTCAGCAGGCGATAAGATGCTCTCCATCTGTTCCTTCACTTTCAAGTGATGTTTAGGCGGATTGACCAAGAGTTGATTCTTGGCTTCTTGGGTTAATTCAACTAAGACTTCTCGTTGATTAAGCGGATTACGTTTGCGACTGACATAGCCCTCTGACTCTAATATCTTAAAATGACGGGTCAAGGCCGCTTGGTCGATTTGCAACTTCTCCTGAACGGCAATTTGGTTACATGGTGACTGTTGCAGTAAAAATTGCAGGATTTGATAGCGGGTCAAACTAATTCCCAATTGTTTTTCAAAAAGTTGAGTAATGGTCTGATCTGTTAAATGAAGCTGGTACAATAATTCATGCATTTTTAGTATTTTTCTCCTTTCATTAATATATGATTTATCAACTATTGACTTATCAAATATAATACAAATAAATTGACTTTGCAAGCCTTTTGCTTACTCCGTTAAATTAGTCTCCTAGTCACAATCCCTCAAGGCTATGTTTTTCTATTTTATGCCTGGAGTTTATTTACGCTATCTAAGAGTTTGAAAACAAAAAAGAAGCAGAAACTAGATTAGTTTCAACTCCTCTTTCTATTAGTTCATCGATACGTGAACGTGGTCATAGTGGTTTTCTGTTACGCTACCACGATCTGGCATTGGATTCCAAGTGTAGGCTGGTCCGTATTTGCTATCGTATGGTGCATAGAAACGTTGTTTCCAGATGATGTAGTTGATTCCACGGGTCGCCATGTTCTGGATCGCATAATCTGCAATTTGGTCTCCAAGAGCTGAGCTTACTGGAACCATAAAGTCAATCGCAAGACCTTTTCCGTGGTCGCCGCTATCTCCTGGACGGTAGCCACTAAATGATGTGATACCAAACAAGTTAGCAATTTCTTCTTTAAAGGCGGCAGTTTGTGGTTGTAGACCTGCATTTTCTGATTTTGAAGCTGCAATGCTTGCATAATCAGGTGCTGCTGGTGCTGCATAAGTATTTGAAGAGTGCTGACTTGGTTCTGCTTGATAGGTAACGTCTTCTGTATCAGATGAGCTTGTAGCCGTCTCTACAGCTGTTTCCTCCACTACTGGAGTTGAGTTCTCTACTACTGGGCTCGCAACTTCTGCTACAGTTTCAGTAGTAGCCTCTGCTACCGGCTCTTCCGCTGGTGCTGAAACTTCTGCTGTAGTTTCTGTAACAGGTTCTGCTACTGGTACTGAGACTTCTGTTACTGCTTCTTCAGTCGCTTGTGGTGCTACTGCTTCAACTTGAGCCTCTGTTTCTTCAACTGGTTGAGTTAAATCTTCAACCTGTACAGTTTGGTCATCTACAGTGACTTGGTTAGTTGTCAAATCTGCTGTTGCAGTTGTTCCTTCGCCACCTTGAACTGTATCAGGGGTTTGGATTTCAACTTCTGTCACTTCTTCCTCATCATTAGCAGTTGTTGTAAGGACTGTCTCAGGGAAAATCAAATCAATATTGCTAATCTTGTTCAAGTTAGCAAGAACGGTCACATCCACTCCCAAAGCTTCGGCAATGGTACTTAGAGTATCTCCATACTGAATCGTATAGCTTGTTTTATTCTCATTCTTGGTAACATCGTTTTGAATTTGCTCAACACTGCGCGCTGTCCATACTAGTTCTTCTGCTTGGGTTGCCAATACAGGGGCAAGGGACAAGGCTACTGTTGATGCTAAAATAATTCTTTTCTTCATACTATCAAACTCCTTTTCAAATGTAGTACCTGTCTATCATAACACAAAGAAAATAGAAAAAAAGCCTTTTTGGGGCTATTTAACAGAACTGTACATTCGTTGTAACAAATATCATTACTTGAAATAGTTTGTTAGTTTCTTGTCATCAGGCTGACACATTCTTCTTGAAGAAAATTCTAGAAAGAAAGTGAGCTAATATCTTCTAAATGCTCTATCTGTTGATTACAAGTTGCAGGTGAGGCAAGAAAATTGATACTCTGAATACCACTATTTTGAGCAAATTCTATATCCAAAGTCCGATCGCCGATATAATAAGTCTGCTGAGGATTTAATCCATACTTATCTAAAAGATAAATCGCAGCTTCTGGACTAGGCTTCCGAGCAAAGCCACTTTGATTGGTTAAAATTTCTGTGAAATAGTGGGCCAAACCCAAATTCTCCAAAATTGTAAAAGCATTGTCCCCTTTATGGGTATAAACAAACTGCTCAATCCCTTGCTGGTCTGCCCAAGCTAAGATTTCACGCGCCCCTGGCATCAGAACCACTTGAGCATTCTTCTCAGCCAAGCTCTGAGCACGAACCTGATTGAGCATATCTGCATCCAAGCCTCTTTCTTCTCCCACCTTTTCCAACAGATCTTGAACGGAAGTTTGTAGAATAAAGGCACGAACCTCAGCCTTATCATAAGGAATGTCAAACTGGGCAAAAGTCTCTTCGATTCCTGCTAAAATAGCCTCATAAGAGTCCAACAAGGTCCCATCTAAATCCCAGATAAATCCAATTTTTTTCATATGTCATCCTTTCAAAGAGATATATTGCTTATAACGATAGCGTAGGAAAATCCAACGGAAACCATTATCCAAAAGCGTTCCTGCCCAAATGCCAGGCAAGCCCCAACCAAGAACAATTCCGATCAGATACCCTGTTCCGATACGGATACACCACATTCCGATACTTGTCGCATAAAAGGGGAGGCGTGCATTTCCCAAACCCTGCCAGACAGCTGTATAAATGACTGTTCCCGTCGTCATAGGAGTTCCTAGTAGTGAGAACAGCGTCACCAAAACACTGGCTTTAATGGCCGCAGGATCACTGGTGTAGAGGTGACTTAGGGGCGTTCCGAGAGCATAGATACTAAGTGTTAAGGGCAACATGAGAAAGAGCGATAGCCAAAAAGTTTGCTTACTTAAGTTGTCTACCCTTGCCCAATCATCTTCTCCAACTGCTCGAGCCACCTGCATGACTGTTGCCGTAGCGACACCAAAGGCTGGCATATAGTTGAACTGGGTCAAGACTTCACCGATTGCATTTCCTGCGACTGCCTCCGTTCCAAAGGAAACAACCAAAGCAATAATGACCACATCTCCAGCTCGCATCATGAGACGTTCTCCTGCTGCAGGTAAAGCCAAGGTCAGCAGGTCTTTATCCAGTCCAAAATTTGGTCTCGTATATGGAAGTTTTAATTGCGACCACAAAATCACAACCCCGACCAAACGAGACAAAATAGTCCCCCAAGCTACACCAGCTATCCCCATATCAAGGATAAAAATGGCGACACTTGAAAAAAGGATGTTTAAAGCATTGGATAAAAAACTCACATAAAGTGGAAGTCTAGGATTGTGGGTGGCGCGAATCAAGGCTCCTAGACTAGTCATCAAGCCCAAGAGGACGATTGTCCCACCGACCAAAGCTAGGTATAGTCCACCACTCTCAGCTACAGACGCTTCTGTTCCTAAAAGGCCAATCATCTCTCGTCCTGCAAAGATGGATAAGGCCCCTAAAACTAAACTCAGTAGCAGAGTAATCTTCAGTGCTTCTGTCACATGGTAGGCTAGTCTAGACTGATCTTTCTGTCCCAAACTTTTTGATATCACACTAGAAATTGCTGCTCCCAAGGCAATAAAAATAGCTTGATAAATGGTGATAATATTCCCCGCTACAGACACACCCGAAATGGCGATTAAGCCCAGATGTGCCACCAGATAGCTATCTACCATCCCCATGAGCATCTGCAAGAAATTTTCACCCATGGCTGGCAGAGCTATGTTGAGAATGTCTTTATTTTTCTTAAACAATCCTTCCTCCTGATGAAAAGAAACTCAGTTAGTTGCCCAACCGAGTTTACTTCCTCTGTCTTAAAGTCCTAGATAAGATTCTACCGCTGCTTGCATATCTGCAGCTGCCACAGTTGTCTTGTGACGAACTGGAGCTGTTTCGAGGCCATCAACTGCAGGTGGCACTGCTACTCCTGAAATTTCATGTAGTTGAGCCAAGGCTTCAAAATCGCTCAAACCTGATTGCCCAGTTACAGCTTCTACTGCAACCACTGGGAATTTATAAGGACTAGCTGTTGAAGCAATCACGGTCTTAGCCCCATCGCCTGTCGCTGCTTGGTATTTTTTATAAACAGCTGAGGCAACCGCTGTATGTGGATCCTCAATGTAGGCATCTGTTTGATAAACACGCTTGATTTCTGCTGCTGTTTCCGCTTCAGTCGCATACTCTGCTGCAAAAAGGTCAAGAATCTCTGCATCAAAATCTGTCAATTCATACTGACCTTGGTTATTCAAAGCATTCATGAGTTCAGCTGTCTTAACCGCATCATTACCCAAAAGGTGGAAAATCAAGCGCTCCAAGTTTGAAGACACTAAGATATCCATAGATGGGCTAGTGGTCACTTTAAACTCACGCTTCTTGTCATAAACACGAGTCTTGAAGAAGTCTGTCAAAACATTGTTGTCATTTGAAGCACAGATTAATTTACCAACTGGCAAACCAATTTGTTTAGCATAAAAGGCAGCCAAGATATTTCCAAAGTTTCCTGTCGGTACGGTGAAGTTAACCTTATCACCTGCATTAATTTCGCCTGTTTTAACAAGCTGAGCGTAGGCATACACATAATAGACAATCTGTGGTACCAAACGACCGATATTCATAGAGTTAGCTGATGAAAACTGGAGCTTGTTGGCTGCTAATTTTTCACGAAGCTCCACATCGTTGAACATGTGTTTCACGTTTGTCTGAGCATCGTCAAAGTTTCCATCAATAGCGATAACATGGGTGTTTTCGCCAGTTTGCGTGGTCATTTGCAACTCTTGCACTTTGCTGACACCGTCTTTTGGATAAAAGACGATAATTTCAGTTCCAGGAACATCTGCAAAACCTGCCATGGCAGCTTTACCAGTATCTCCAGACGTCGCTGTCAAGATGACAATCTTGTTTTCCAAGCCATGTTTCTTGGCAGCTGTCGTCATAAAGTATGGCAAGATAGACAAGGCCATATCCTTGAAGGCAATGGTTGAACCGTGGAAAAGTTCCAAGTTGTATTGGCCATCTAGTTTCACAAGAGGAGCAATGACTGGCGTATCAAACTTGCTGTCATAGGCGTTGGAGATACAGTAGTCCAACTCTTCTGCTGTAAAGTCATCCAAGAAAGCTGACAAGACAAGCTTAGCTACTTCTTGGTAAGAAGCGTCTTTTAATGTTTCAAAATCCAAATCAACCTTTGGATAGCTAACTGGAGTAAATAAGCCCCCATCTGTTGCCAAACCTTGCAAAATCGCTTGGCTGGCTGTTACGGTATTGTTCGCATCACGCGTTGATTGATAAACTAATGTCATAAATCTCTATCCTTTATCTATAGTCTTATTCATTATAACATGATTTTTCAGAAAATTCTTCCTTTATAGGAAAATTATAGGTCTAATTCTTCTTTCAAAGGCACTAAATAAGTCATTTCACTCTGACCTCTCATCTCAAGTCCTTGCTCTGCTATAGCTAGCAAGTCTTTGGAGAACTGGACAATCCCAGCTGTTTCTTCATCTGTGAGGTGTTTCTTAGAAAATTGTCTTCTCAAAGACTTGTAGTCACGACCAAATCTCTCAAAGAAAGGAGCTGTTTCTAGGTAAGCTTCAAGCTTGTCAAGATTCACCAACAAGCCTAAATGAAAGGCTGCCGAAGCAAAGGTTCGGTCTAGCGGTTGTGTACAAACACTACGAAATTCAACAGTCCCTCGTGTTGTCAAGTCTTGAAACTGGTAGCTTCGATGACTCGAAAAATCTTTTTCCTCTGGAACTATACTAACTTCTTTCCCATTAATCCCAAAAGCCCTAATCCGACTTGTAGACAGATAATCTTTCGCTAGAATTGGAGAAAAATAGTAGGTTTCCCCATCACGTTCTGCTGTAAAAATCGCAGAGCGATCTAAATAATCAAAGAAATCATCCTCATCTTTAAAGAGTTTTGCATTGACTCCAACATTCTCTGGATAAATCCCATGCATAGATTCTTCCCAAAAAATATCTCGTGAAATCTGGGTGTCCCAGTCTGCTCCTGAAAACTGAGAATTGGCAAACAAGTAGGCTTTGGCTGCCTCTATCTGTGTGAAAGTATTGATAACACGTAAGTAGTTTGACTTTGAGACATCTAGCTGAACTTGACTACCACAGATAAAGGCTCCATATTGTGGAAAGTCATGCAAATGCGCACTTTCTTGGTGACTCCCCATACTCAGATAATCCATCAGCATCTGGTATCGTGGATATGCGACAGGCCTATTATCATTGATATCCCAATTCGGGTGAATCCCCCAACCTTGAATAGCATGATCCTTTTCTCTTAGCTTCTCCTGAATTACTTCCATATAGGCTCTAAAGCGCTCTTCCACTTCCTGAATACTTTTTGCCTTCCCAAAAGCAAACTCCACGGTCGTGTAAGAAACCTCAAACAGAATCCGATCTTGACTCTTCGGTTCTACAAGTTGAATCGGACCGCCCTCCTGGTCTACCTTTTCAACTTCCAGACTGAGAGCATCAACCAAAAAATGCATCAAGTCCTTGCTGACTTCAATATCTGTAAGTTGGCCTTTCGTATGAACGATCGGAAACTCCAACTCAATACCGATGTAGAGCTCTGGATTTTCTTTGATATTCTTTAAATAGCGGTCTTTTAATAACTGAATTGAAGGGGACATACATACCTCTCATTCTAACTTCTCATACTAGAAAACAAATTACTCTCTATTATACCAAAAAGTCCTAGAGAAGGACCTTAGAAAATCTGTTTGCAAGCTCGCTCCCTAGATTTAAGACCAAACAACTTCCTAATTATATGAAATTTTATAATAAGATGTCAGATATCATTGTTCAATTTTCACAGTCTCATCAACCGGTTAAGCGATTACATATATTTTTGCATCAAATCCCTTGTACTATATTGAATATAGTGATACAATTCACATATAGACAAAAAAGAGGGCAGTTCAAATTCGACTTCACTTGAATCATGAGTCAAGGCAAGCCCCTTTTCCTCTGCACCTCAACTACTAACCAAGGAGGATAGCTATGAAAGCTGTTGTTGTAAATCCAGAAAGCACTGGTGTTGCTATTGAAGAAAAAGTGCTCCGTCCGCTCGAAACTGGGGAAGCACTTGTTGAAGTTGAGTACTGTGGTGTTTGCCACACAGACCTCCACGTTGCCCATGGTGACTTTGGAAAAGTTCCAGGACGTGTTCTCGGTCACGAAGGGATCGGTATCGTAAAAGAAATCGCCCCTGATGTTAAGAGCCTAAAAGTTGGCGACCGTGTTAGTGTTGCTTGGTTCTTTGAAGGTTGTGGCAAATGTGAATACTGTACAACTGGGCGCGAAACTCTTTGCCGCACAGTGAAAAATGCTGGCTACTCAGTTGATGGTGGTATGGCAGAACAATGTATCGTAACTGCAGATTATGCCGTTAAGGTTCCAGAAGGTCTCGATCCAGCCCAAGCTTCTTCAATTACTTGTGCCGGTGTTACTACCTACAAGGCTATCAAAGAAGCAAAAGTTGAGCCAGGTCAATGGGTTGTACTCTATGGTGCTGGAGGACTTGGTAACTTAGCTGTTCAATATGCTAAAAAAGTATTCAACGCTCACGTTATCGCAGTAGATATTAACAACGATAAACTTGATCTAGCTAAAGAAGTTGGTGCTGATATCGTGATTAATGGTCTTGAAGTCGAAGATGTCCCAGGCCTTATCAAAGAAAAGACAAACGGTGGTGCTCACTCAGCTGTCGTAACAGCTGTATCAAAAGTTGCCTTTAACCAAGCAGTTGACTCTGTTCGTGCAGGCGGTCGTGTAATAGCTGTCGGTCTCCCATCTGAAATGATGGATCTTAGCATCGTCAAAACAGTTCTTGACGGTATCCAAGTCATCGGTTCCCTTGTTGGAACACGTAAAGATTTGGAAGAAGCCTTCCAATTTGGTGCTGAAGGTCTGGTTGTACCAATCGTTCAAAAACGCCCTGTCGAAGATGCCATCGCTGTCTTTGATGAAATGTCTGCTGGAACTATCCAAGGTCGTATGGTTCTAGACTTTACACACTAAGATAAAAATTAAGCACAAAATCGAGGAAGGGATCAAAAATCCCACCTCGATTTTTTTGTAATAAAATTTTGATACGACAACTAATTGGACTTGGGGCATTTTTTAGACGCCCAAGAGCACTAGTGAAGAAAACGTCATTTTTCTTCACAAATTCTACAAACAAACAGCGGATTGTTGAAACATCAGGGACCGGGACTAGAAAGTCGTGAGTTAATTCATTGACTTCTGCCCACCCATTTTTTATATTAAATTTTTTTACCATTTTATAGACGATTTTATAAAAAGTTGATATATCAATATTTGTAAAAATGAGGCTTTGAGATTTTTTTCACTCTTTATTATAATTAGTTGCATTTTTTCTGAAAACGATTTATACTTAAGGAGTCTTAAAGTTTTCTTAAACTACAAGTCAAACATTTTATAAGGAGGAATGACAATAATGAGTATCGGAATCATTATTGCGAGCCACGGTGAATTTGCCGCGGGTATTCATCAGTCAGGATCTATGATCTTTGGTGAACAAGAAAAGGTTCAAGTCGTAACCTTTATGCCAAACGAAGGTCCAGATGATTTATACGCCAAGTTCAACAATGCTGTGGCTGCATTTGACGCAGAAGATGAGGTTCTAGTCTTGGCTGACCTTTGGAGTGGTTCTCCATTTAACCAAGCTAGTCGCGTAATGGGAGAAAATCCTGAGCGTAAATTTGCCATCATCACAGGACTTAACTTGCCGATGTTGATCCAAGCCTATACAGAGCGCCTCATGGACGCTACTGCAGGTGTTGATAAAGTCGCTGCAAATATCATCAAAGAATCTAAGGATGGCATCAAGGCTCTTCCAGAAGAACTAAATCCAGCTGAGGAAGTTGCTACTGCTGCAACTGCGCCTGTAGCCCAAGCTGCTATTCCAGAAGGAACTGTCATTGGAGACGGTAAATTGAAAATCAATCTTGCTCGTCTTGACACACGTCTTCTTCACGGACAAGTCGCAACTGCTTGGACACCAGATTCAAAAGCTAACCGTATCATCGTTGCTTCAGATAACGTAGCTAACGACGATCTTCGTAAAGAATTGATCAAACAAGCAGCTCCTAACGGAGTGAAGGCTAACGTTGTACCAATCAAAAAATTGATTGAGGTTGCAAAAGACCCTCGTTTTGGTGAGACACACGCCCTTATCTTGTTTGAAACACCTCAAGATGCTCTTCGTGCTATCGAAGGCGGTGTGCCAATCAAGACTCTTAACGTTGGATCAATGGCTCACTCAACTGGTAAAACAATGGTCAATAACGTATTGTCAATGGACAAAGACGACGTTGCTACATTTGAAAAAATGCGCGACCTTGGCGTTGAATTTGACGTACGTAAAGTACCAAACGACACTAAAAAAGATTTGTTTGACTTGATTAGCAAAGCTAACGTTCAATAATTAACATTAAATAGAAAAGGAATAAAACCATGTCAGATATTTCATTCATTTCTGCTATCTTGGTTGTAGTTGTTGCCTTCTTCGCAGGTCTTGAAGGTATCCTCGACCAATTCCAATTCCATCAACCAATCGTAGCATGTACCCTTATCGGTCTTGTAACTGGTAACCTCGAAGCAGGGGTTATGCTTGGTGGATCACTTCAAATGATCGCCCTTGGTTGGGCTAACATCGGAGCTGCCGTAGCTCCTGACGCGGCTCTTGCTTCTGTTGCAGCTGCAATCATCATGATTAAGGGTGGTAACTTTACTACTGAAGGTATCGCAGTCGCAACTGCAACTGCAATCCCTCTTGCCGTAGCTGGACTTTTCTTGACTATGATCGTTCGTACAATCTCAGTTGGTTTGGTTCACTCTGCTGACGCTGCTGCTAAAGAAGGAAACATTACAGCTGTTGAACGCGCTCACTACTTTGCCCTCGCTCTTCAAGGTCTACGTATTGCTATCCCAGCTGCACTCTTGCTTGCAATGCCAACTGAAGCCGTTCAAGGCGTATTGGAACTTATGCCAGAATGGCTTAAAGGTGGTATGGCTGTCGGTGGTGCCATGGTCGTTGCCGTTGGTTACGCTTTGGTTATCAACATGATGGCTACTCGTGAAGTATGGCCATTCTTCGCTATCGGTTTTGCTCTTGCAGCAATCTCTCAATTGACTTTGATTGCCCTTGGTGTCATCGGTGTTGCCCTTGCCTTCATCTACCTCAACCTTTCTAAACAAGGCGGAAACGGTGGCGGAGGAGCTGCAACTTCTAACGATCCAATCGGTGATATCCTAGAAGACTACTAGAAAGGGGAACAATCATGGCTGAAAAAATTCAATTATCAAAATCAGATCGCCAAAAAGTTTGGTGGCGTTCACAATTCCTTCAAGGTTCTTGGAACTACGAACGTATGCAAAACTTGGGTTGGGCTTACTCTTTGATCCCAGCTATCAAGAAACTTTACACTAAAAAAGAAGACCAAGCTGCTGCTCTTGAGCGTCACCTTGAGTTTTTCAACACTCACCCATACGTAGCTGCTCCAATCATGGGGGTTACTCTTGCACTTGAAGAAGAACGCGCAAACGGTACTGACATCGATGACGCTGCTATCCAAGGTGTTAAGATTGGTATGATGGGACCTCTTGCTGGTATCGGTGACCCAGTCTTCTGGTTTACAGTACGTCCTATCCTCGGTGCCCTTGGTGCATCACTTGCTGCGACTGGTAATATCGTCGGACCACTTCTCTTCTTCTTTGGATGGAATGCAATCCGTATGTCTTTCCTTTGGTATACACAAGAGTTTGGTTACAAGGCTGGATCTGAAATCACTAAAGATATGTCAGGTGGTATCTTGAAAGACATCACTAAAGGAGCTTCTATCCTTGGTATGTTCATCCTTGCTGTCCTTGTACAACGTTGGGTATCAATTAACTTCACTGTTAACCTTCCAGGTAAACAATTATCAGAAGGTGCCTACATCAACTTCCCAGAAGGCGCTGTTACAGGTGGAGAATTGAAGGGTATTCTTGGTCAAGCACTTAGTGGCATGAGCTTGGATAGCGTTCAACCACAAACCCTTCAAGGTCAGTTGAACTCATTGATCCCAGGATTGATGGGACTTCTCCTTACTTTCCTTTGCATGTGGTTGCTTAAGAAAAAAGTATCTCCAATCACAATCATCCTTGCTCTCTTTGCAGTAGGTATCGCAGCTCGTTTCTTCGGTATCATGTAATCTTGGTGAGAATGTACAAACAAAAAAAGAATCAGGTTTATCACCTGATTCTTTTGGCTCTTTGTCAAATAGTGTTGATGAAGAACCTAATGAAAAAAGAATCCAACAAAAATTGGACTACCTGTCTCCGGTTGAATACCGAAGACGGTAGCCCTAGGGTGTTTTTATTAAATTCTCACTTTTTGGGGTCAGTCCCTAAGCCTGATAGTAATTTTTTGTTCATACTATTCCCCTTTAGTCATTTACTACTTTAAGTTGCATTGCTTTAGCTACTTCTTCTGCCTTTGATCCCTTAGGTGTATGGATTTCTACATCTGGGTTACAGTTATCCACAAAATAGAAGTATTCTGTAATTTCTGTTACACTTGCTGGAATTGTAATAGATTTAATTGATGATGTCCCCCAGAATACTAATGTTCCAATACTCTTTGTTCCTTCTGGGAATACAACTGATTCTAATGAACTGTCAGAGTTGAAAACATCATCTTCTACTGTTTCTATTGACTTACCAAAGTGGACATACTTTAACTTATTGTCAATCGCAAACGCACCTTTTCCAATATATCGTACTGTATCTGGTAAAACGATTGCCTCACAATGTTTCAAGTTCGCAAGACCACGTTCTCCAATTGCGATAACAGGTTTACCTTTAATTTCCTTTGGTACACGAACAACCTTATCGTCAGAAGTACAACTATAGATGACATAACCTTCTTCCTATAAATATACGCATGTTAATATGTTAATATATTAATATCTTTAAGAATTTATAACTATAGTTCCTTAATTTTCCCAGTAAAAAAACGAAAGGCACCACAAGTTATTTATGTGTTTTCTTTAAACGATTCATGTACTTCTGTCGCAACTTCTCACCCGCCTTTAATTGCGGTTGCGATAGATTGAGGACCTAAATATGCATCCCCTGTTATTAGTTCATTTCTATTGTATTCTGATGTTGACCGAAAGTCAAATTTTTACCCTTCATCTAGAACACTAAAGTCTACTTTTGTTCAATTGCTGCAACGACAAGGTCACATGGAATAATATGTTCACTACCTGCCACTTCATGCGTTGATCTTCTTCCACTTTCATCTGATTCACCAAGTTCCATTGTAATAACCTTTACACCAGTTACTTTCCCACTCTCATCACGCAATACTTCTTTAATATTCTCTAAGAAATGGAATGTAACACCTTCATTGTGTGCATCTTTGATTTGTAGTGTAGCTTCTAGTATATTGTTCATATGGTCATCATTCTTTTGTTTTAGGTTTCAGCGCTTTTAATATAATGGATGTTGGCCTTTTTGTATACACTAAAATAGGGTTGGTGGAAAATTTCCATCAACCCTAAAAATTATAGAACCACACAAAACCCTGACCAGAGATAGCCAGGGTTTTGTATTTCAAAAATTATTCTGTAAATTCTATAGTTACTTTTACTTCAGAATCCATTGAAGAAAATATTGTTTTATAATAATTGATTGCAGATTCTTTAATTTCACTCTTAAATTTATCTAAATACTCTGCTTGTTTATCACTAGAAAGTTGGTTAGCGACCAATTTCCCAGTATCAATATCTTCTGTAGTTCCACTTAATAACTCTCCATGACTATCATATAAATCATAAGGATTATCTTTTGAAAGTTCAACACCAATTACTTCCAATTTTGGAACAATAACCTTATATTCTTTTTCGCTTATTTGTTCAACCTTTACACTACTTTTAATTCCAAATTTAGCTTTATAATTTAAAATTACTAATGCTGCTTTTTTAGAGAACGGCACATCAAACCCAAAAACTTGAGTTGTTTTTGTTTCAGAAATAATTTCATTAATTCCCGCATTCAAAAATACAACTTCATTCACTTTTTCAATACTTTCGATATTAATTGACGATTTGACTTCTGATTTATGTTCCTTAGGTAAGAAAAATAGCACTCCAATAGCTATAATAGCTATTAATACCACATTCAATAGTACACTAAACATATTAACTTTCTTCTTTAATATAGACAAGATAAAAAAACCTCACTTTAAATAATCTATCTAAATTTTACACATTCTAAAGAAAATAGTCAATATTTTTTCGTACTATCTTCTAAAATTAATTGTGCCTATTAAAAATGAAATTAGTTTGTTGCATTTGATTATATTTTTTGAACACCAAATCCATTTAAAATTGAGTGCTATTTTGAGCACTAAAAAAGGGCTCTTTGTCAAATAGTGTTGATGAAGAAATTTAGGAAGGGATTAAGCAACTAATTGTTGCTTAATTCCTTTTTGTTTTGGGCCAAACATTTTTGTTATTAAAATAATCCTATTTCTAAAATGGTAATAGTTTCTAAAGCCGTAGGCATTTCTTTTAAGCACTTTTATTTTATTGTTTATTCCTTCAATAGGGCCATTTGTTCTAGTTGGATACTCACAAGTATTTTGAATATATGGCAAGTAAGTCATAAGAGTCTTTAATACTCTTTTTAAACCAGGAGATAGGTCTAATTGCGTAGCTGCTTCAATCGTTTCCTTGAATTCTATATAATCTCTATCCTGTATACATTCACGAAGTGAATGTACAACCTCATAATCATTTTTAAGAGATGGATTTTTTTCTAAGATATAATCTACGATTCCTTTACTTGTTATGAAGCTTTCAAAAAGCTTATAACGATTATATTTATAGTTCTGAAGTTCATTAGAGTTCTTTAAAATTAACTTCCAATAATGTTTTAACTTTCGATATAATTTAGAGTCTTTATAGCGATGCTTATTCATGACACGTACCCGAGTTCGATTTAATTCTCTATTTAAGGCTTGTACGATATGAAAAGGATCAATGATAATTTTAGCGTTAGGAAACATTTCTTTTATTAATTGAATGTACGGTAAGTACATGTCGATGGAGATAGTTTTTACCTTTAATCTAGTCTTAGGCTCAAAACGATGAAAATACTTTTTCAAGCTGTAAGATTTTCTATCTCGTACAACATCGACCAGCTTGTGTGTAGTGCTATCACAAATAATGAAGCTCATATTACTATCGGAAGATTTGACGGATTTAAATTCATCAAAACACAAATGCTCAGGTAAATCGTGTAATGGTTTAATCTTTAGTAAACGTGTTGTATCATCTATGATACGTCTTACCGTATGAACTGAAACATTTGTTTCTTTTGCGATATAGGTTTCAGATACTGTTTCACTTATTTTTGATTTAATTTCGTTTTTTAAGCGTTTAGAGATATGACAGTGTTTTTCTACGATTCGACTAGTGTCTGCGGTAAATGAAGAGACGCATTCTCTACAGAGAAATCTCTGCTTGCGTAGATTTAAGTAGGCCGCTAGGTCTGAAACAGAACAGAGAGTGATACGAGATGTTTTCGTGCCGTTTTTAACGATATTATTATTTCGGCTAACACACCCACAAACGGTACAAAATTCTGGTTTATGCGTATAAGTAGCTGCATAAAATAAAGATTTTCTCTTTTTAAATATCTTCTCTTGAACTTTATTATCCCAAATAATGTTTTTATCTTTGATTTGTAGTGTAGCTTCTAGTATATTGTTCATATGGTCATCATTCTTTTGTTTTAGGTTTCAGCGCTTTTAATATAATGGATGTTGGCCTTTTTGTATACACTAAAATAGGGTTGGTGGAAAATTTCCATCAACCCTAAAAATTATAGAACCGTTCTTTTTATATCTCATTTATTCTGCCAAGGCACCCATTGGATCCCATGGTGCAAGGACGGTTGGTTCTGCTTCATAAGCAGCTCGTTCTTCTGCTGTTAGCAATTCTTTGCGAACAACGATTTGGTAAGTGTATTCGTCCATCCAAGCATCTGAGGCAACAAAGTAACCATCTGTACCGACCTTGTCTCCCCATGAGTTTTCAACTTTCCACTTGATTGATTTACCATTTTCGTCCAAATCAACACCTGTCAAGACCATAGCATGAGTCATCAAGCTTTCGCTGTAGTCCAAGCGTCTAGCCTTGTCTTGAGTGAGTTGAATGTCCATGCTTGATTCAAAATCATAAACATCTGTCGCAAGGATTCCTGCTTTACGGTTGCTGAGCTGGCCGACATCTGAACCAAACCAAACAGTTTCTCCTGTCTGCATTTGAGCAATGGCCAATTCTTTCAAGCGTTCCATAGGTACGTTAATGTAGCGAACTGCACGGCTACCAACGACATTGCCCAACATCTCAACTGTGTAAGATTTACCGTAAGGTTTATCAGCAGTTGGAGCATTGATCACAGAAACATAATCTTCTAGTGGAAGATCGACATATTTCTTGTAAAACTCTTGTGGAGTGATGTTTTTTTCGCTTTGGTAGTTATTATCCTTGTCACGATAAGCAAAGTCAAACTGACGTGGTGGGAGACCTAGTGACATTGCAAGGAAGTTAAAGATTTCTTGCAAGAGGTCTTCTTTCTTAGCTTGAACACTTGCTTGATCCGCACCTGAAGCTAATAGGTCGCGCAAGATTTGAGCATCTTGACGGAGCAATTTGTTAAGGATGGCATTGAGCTCACGACTGTTGCTAGATGAAACAGACTCTGGATAAACAGACTTAGGAACGACACCGTATTTCTCAAAGAGAGCCACAACCATATCCCATTGTCCACCATCTTGTTGAGGAGTTTGGAGCAGGAAGCTAACCTTGCGGCTTGTCAAGTCTTGGTCAGCAGTCGCAATCACTTGTTCCAAGAACCAGTTAGATTTTTCATACTTGTCCCAGAAGAAGGTGTGGGCTTGTGACAATTCAAAGTTTTCAAGTTTGTATTGAGAGATGAGTTTGTGACGAAAAGTGTTGAGGGCCGCAAACATCCAGCAACGACCAGAAGCCTTCTGGTTAGTAACCTTATCCTTTGTCAGATCAAGTGAGAAAACTGGTGTGTTGTCTACATGGCTTTGGCGACGCTCTAGGGCTGCAAAAATTCCATTGTGGCTAGCTGCATTTTCGATAGCTTGGTATTTGACATTTGCTTCATAGTTGGCAAATAATTTATCTGTAAATGATTCTTGAATCGCGTTCATAAAATCCTCCTTTTATTCTACAGTCTATTATAACTCTTTTCACAAAGGAAGCAACCAAAAACTGAAAAAGGCAGGGATATTCTCCCTTCCTTTTCCGATTATCCACTTTATTGAACACTCTCAAGCAAAGCTTCTAGCTCTTCCTGGCTTAAACGACGCCATTCTCCACGTTTCAAATCCTCATCCAAGGTCAAAGTTCCCATGGTCAGACGTTGCAAGTCCACCACTTCCTTGCCACAGTAGGCTACCATCCGTTTAACCTGGTGGAATTTCCCCTCGGCAATGGTCACTCGAACCAAACTTTGTTTTTTTTCTCTATCAATAGACACAAGCTCCAGCTTGGCAGGCTGACAGGTAAAGTCTTTCAGTGGAATTCCTTGCGAAAATGTCTCAACATCTGCATCTGTCATGATTCCATTGATCTGCGCTAGATAGGTTTTATCCACATGACGTTTTGGTGAAAGAAGGGCATGAGCCAGCTTGCCATCATTGGTCAGGAGCAAGAGCCCATGCGTATCGATATCCAAACGACCGACTGGGAAAACTTCCTTGGCACGTGCATAGTCATCCAACAAATCCAACACAGTCTTGTGTTTTGGATCTTCAGTTGCTGAAATAATACCCTGAGGCTTGTTCATCATATAGTAAACAAACTCCTCGTAGTCTAGCTTTTCCCCGTCAAAACAAATCTCGTCTGTCTCTTCATTGATTTGCAGCTTGGCTGATTTTTCCTTTTTGCCATTGACCGTCACACGCCCTGCCTTCAGATAGTTTTTAACTTCCGTCCGGCTTCCTACAGCGCAGGCAACTAAAAATTTATCTAATCTCATAGCACTATTATACCATGAACAAGCTTAATCTTAATACAAAAATAAGCCGCCTGATTGGGCGACTTTATTTTATAGGGAGATTATTATGAAAAATTTTTAGGAGTTAAAGTTAAGGTCTTCTTAACTTATGCTTATAGTATAAGCTAGATTCCTAAAAGTTTTCTTAAAATATTCTCCTAAAACTTAAATTTCTTTAAATGAGCACTTTTAAAGTCAATCATTCTCGCCAGAAATCAAAGCTTACGCAAACGTTAAGGCCATAAAGAGGATAAGCATCACAAATAAAGCTAAGCTAACAAGTAAGGTTAGGACTTTAACAAGCGTATTACTTTGCCAGTAACTCGGCTTCCCGATATTGCTGGTTGCATCAGTAGAGAAAATTTGAGTTTGCCTTGGTTGTATGGCCACAAGAATGATTAAGGAAATAGCTAAAACAATGGTTAAAATTATCAACAATTCAGTCATTTAACTACCTCAAAAGCCCTATTAAAGTAAAGAGCAAACCTATCAAAATAATCAAACCCAACAAGAAAGAGAATGTTTTACTAATCTTTTCACCACGTGTAGATTTTTCTTTTTTGATGGGTTCTTGTTTCATCTCTTCCATACGACCTTCAACATCCTGATAAAATAGATCTTTTTTAGTCATTACTTTCTCCTAAAATGGTTTCCATCCGCTCCTGATACATGATTGGATCCACATAATTGGCATGGTAACCTTGTTCTCCAAGAGCTCGTCCCATTTCTTTGACATGAGAAAGAGCTAACTCAATGGTGTGAATCATGTCGTCAACTGCTTCCTTAGCGAAAATATGATTTGGGGCA
Organism: Streptococcus sp. HMSC034E03; assembly: GCF_001811505.1. Lineage (GTDB taxonomy): Bacteria > Bacillota > Bacilli > Lactobacillales > Streptococcaceae > Streptococcus. The sequence goes on along the minus strand of NZ_KV804952.1, from coordinate 20,209 downwards.
ATATAGCGACGATTATGGGCTGTCTCTTCAAAAGCTAGGACCAGTTGGTTATGTTCAAAGGCCTGGCGAACAGCCTGGAGAAGTTCATTACCATAGTTGATATCCAAGTAGATATCTGATAACTGATAAAGCTCCTGAATCTTTTGGGGACTGGCATTTTGATAGAGTACGACATTCGGGTAGCGTAGCATATCCAGCAACTTGGATGACATCTCTGTCACTGCTGCTATTCGGAAAGTGACCCTTGGTAAACTTTCCACCAGTTTTTCGACTTGCTCTAGTTGATCCGAATTGGTCACTACCAGGGCATCAGGTCGAACAAAATTATCACGCTTAAAGCGATAATGATATCCTAGGTGACTAAACTTATGATGGAATTTCTCATCCGTCAATTGCAGAGCGCGTTCATAAGTTGCATAATCTGGAATGATAATGGTCTTAGCTCGAAGCTGGTCATTCTCTAAGATCAGTTGCATATTTCCTGGTATATCATTATGTAATGGTTCTTGCCAAACTAGAATATCCTGACCTGATTTGTCTGGGAAATGGAAGGAAGTCAAAAACGATGTAGATAGAGTATTAAAGAGAATGTGGTCAAGATTCACTTTCAAACCTTGTAAGAAGTCTATGATAAAGGCCACTCGACCAGAAAAATGGCGCAATCCTTGACCTTCCAAGGTCAGCAGAATATCACCTGTGACATGGTTTTCCAAAATAACTTCTTTTTGATCTACATTCCGATAAGAAGTCATGATAGCTTGGCCAGAAGCATCAAAGGTCGTCTTAGCAAAGCAAGCTCCAAAACGATTATAGTGATCCACTTGGAAGATGCGACCTGCTGGTGTTTTCCATTCGACTTTTTTCACCAAACGAGCCTGTAAGCCATCTGCAAAATGAATCACTGCTCGTTCTTGATTAAGGTCATTGATAGTCCCAAATTGATTATTCCCAGCAATCTCCCAAAAGTCTGGTACAGGAACTTGGTTAAAATACAAGGGTTTACCGCTATCATAACCCAAATAATAGGTGAAGGGAGAGACAACTCCATCTGGTAAAAATCCATCTGGTTCAATAACCACAGCCAAATCAGACAGGCCTGCTTCAGTCAGACTATAGTGCAAATCTTGGCTTTCTTGACTGTATACATCAAATAACTGAATCATCCACTACCTCCTTGATTGTTTTTTCCCATTTGTTCAAAATCTCTTGAGTCAAGAATTTCTCAGCAATCTGGTAAGATTTTTCTCTCATGCCTTCCAAATGATTCTCCAAATACAGTTGGCAAATCTTTTCTGCATAAGCTTTCTTGATTTCATCTTCGACATGGTCAGATGAACTTGGAATCAAGTAGCCATTTTCGCCATCTTCGATGAAGGTTTGATTTCCATAAGGAACATCAAAACCAATCAATGGCAAGCCCGAACCAATTGCTTCCATGAGTGTTAACCCAAATCCTTCACTTGTAGAAGCAGTTAGATAAACTTCATACTGTAAATAGATTTGAGAAAGTTCAGCATGACCCTTGAGTTTAATATACTCTTCTGCCTGACCTGCAGTGATAATCTCATGAAGACGTCCTTCTTCGCCACCACTACCGTAGATATCGAAGGTTAATTCTGGCAATTCCTTATGAGCCTCAATCACAGCCTTCACGAGCCAATCAATGTGTTTTTCCTTAGCCAAACGAGAAGCTGTAATGAGCGAAAATGGTTTACGGCTCTCTTGTGGTTTTGTTAATTGATCAACACTTCCAACTGGAATGGTCACAATCTTAGGTGCATGCGAGGTATAGCGAGCAAATTGTTGCTCTAAGACTTCCTTTTGACGATCCGTTGAAACGATAAAGAGATCGACCTTATCTGCATTGGTAAATTGATAGTCATAATAGTTATTCCAAAGGATATAATCGTCATTGGTCGCATTTTCACTGTAATGTTCCGCATGAACAACTACCGCTAGATGCGCCGCTTGCGCTTCCTCAAAAACAACCTGACCAATCCCTGTCTCACGGTCTAAAATCACTAGATCTGATTTGCTTAACCCAAGAGTTTGCATGAAATAACGAATCAAGGCAGGCTTCCCGTATAAAATGCGATCCTTGAAACGGTAGACTTCCTCGGTCCCTTGATTCATGAACATCTCATAAGCCGGAGTCCCATCTTCATTGTAGAAGGTTCTTTGATAGAGGGTCGCTACATTGTCTTTAGGAGCAAAATATTCTGTGCAGTAGCGTGTGTAAGAGAAGTAATCCTTGCGGATCAATTTACCAGCATACACATACTCCACATGTTGAACAAAATCCTTCTCCTCATCTACCAAATAACAAGTGATAAACTTGTCTTCATCTGAGAAGAAGATTCGTTCAATTTTCCCATTTCGTTCACGACGGCTTTCTACACCTTCAAAATAAGCCAAAACGTCATCTACCGTCACACTGGTCGGTGCAATCTTGATGTCTGTGAAGTGAGTGTAAAGCCAGATGACCTGATCATCATCAAAACCGATATTTGCGGTTAAGTGCTGGATATTATCACCCAAAATCATGTCTGTAAAGATAAACTTCGACGGCAGATTTAGGCTGCGAAAAATACCTGCACGGTAAGCTTGGGCATATTCAACACCACTGCTGGCCCAGCCAATTCCTAAATTTATATTGTAAATTGTCATATTGTCCCCTTTTTATGGAAAATAAGCCATAATTTCCCCATCAGGTGAAATGTCTACTCGACTCAATAGAAGATTTCGAACCATATCCTTCTTGACCTGCCTTTTCATCTCTTCAAATCCATGATAGGCTTCTTGATAATACTCGACAATAGGATTCTTTTGAGCAGCTGATTGCCCACCGATTGCTAGACTCAATTGTTGAAGGTAGTCTACCTGCTCTACCCAGTTATCATCTATTGCTTTTAGCAATGCTAAACGCTGAAAATCTGAAAAGAAGTCATGAGTTTCCAGAATCGTTCGTTTCTCTTGTAGACTCTTTTGAACGGTTGTCTCCAGAACTAGCTTGATTGCATCCTTATCCGTCAGATCTAACTCTTGAGGAACTGCATGGTAAAGAAAACTGATATTTTTAACGATAAAATGATACAGTTCTTCTCTACTTTCAAAGGGTTCTTCTGCCAAGCTTTTTCTTACGAACTCATCTAGCACATCTACAACAAAACCATCAAGATCCTCGGTTCCATCAATCAAGCGATTTCTTTGACTATAGACCATCTCTCTTTGGATATTCATACTCTCAGCATACTCTAAGGTTTGCCTTCTTGATGATCTAGCAGCGCTATCGCTTGCCTTCTGCGCTTTTTCTACTAATTTCCGATAGCGTCTTCCTTCTAAAAGTTCTGGGCTTATCTGTTTATTTACTGTATAGTCCTTATACATCTTATGGACCCAAGAAGGTCCATACTTCTTGATCACATCATCTTCCAGTGAGACAAAAAATTTCGACAAGCCAGGGTCTCCCTGTCGACCAGAACGTCCTCTAATCTGTAAGTCAATACGTTTACTATCCATCCGTTCTGTACCAATGACAACTAGACCACCCAGTTCAGCAACTCCTGGACCAAGCTTAATATCAGTCCCACGACCAGCCATAGAAGTCGCAACTGTCACGGCTCCCATACGACCTGACTCTGCAATCATCTGAGCTTCACGCGCTGCATTATGGGCATTTAAAACGTTATGAGCAATTCCTTCACGTAATAATAGAGAGGAGTAGAGTTCCGACATTTCTACTGATCCAACAAAAATCAATAAAGGATTACCCTTTTCATGATAATATTTAATCTCAGCAAGCGATGCATACACTTTCTCAGGTAGGGTAACATAGAGATTGTCTGGATAATCAATTCGCTGATTCGGACGATTTGTAGGGATTCGAATGACTAACATGCCATAAGTTTCTAAAAACTCTTTCTCTGCAACCTTTCCTGTCCCAGTCATCCCAGAGATTTTTTTAAACTTCTTAAATAAGCTTTGGTAGGTAATGGAAGCCATCGCCCGTGTTTCTTCAGACAAGGGAACATGCTCTTTTGCCTCAATGGCTTGGTGTAAACCACCCTGTAATTTGGTCATTTCTAATAAACGACCTGTACTTTGATCTACCAATACGAGTTCTTCCTCTTTCTCACCCTTACGGATGATATAGTCTTTATCCCTTTTAAATAAGGTATGAGCTCGTAAAGCAAAGGTCAGGTGTCTTGCTAGTACGCCATGTTCTTCAGAATAGAGGTTATCAATACCTAAAAAGCTCTCCGCAGTTTGAGCGCCCTTAGTAGTGAGCCAGACTTCTTTTTTCTCTTCTTTAAAGATATAGTCTTGACCCTCAACTAGAGTTGTCATCAAGGTGTCAATAATTCCATAAAAATTGGATTGAACCCTAGGAGAACCTGAAATGACCAAGGGAGTTTGAGCACTATCCAGCAAGACTGAATCTACCTCATCTACGATAACAAAGTTAAATTCGGGCATGTACTTTTTATCTTCACTAGAGGCTAGATTATCAATCAAGTAGTCAAAACCAAGACCACTGTTTGTCGTATAAACAATATCCGCACTATAAATTTCCCGCTTATCTTCAGGCGTTAACTCTTCATCATCGTCTTCAGAAAAGGGAATGCGAATGGTCAAACCTAAGAACTCATAGACTTGTCCCATCTCCTCTGCATCACGCTTGGCAAGATAGTCGTTAGTCGTCACCAGCATAACACCTTTTCCCGATAAGGCATTGAGATAGACTGGCATCGTAGCGGTCAAGGTTTTACCTTCACCTGTATTCATCTCCGCAACATTCCCTTGGTGGATGACAATCCCACCCATGACCTGTACATCATAGGGAAACATCCCTAAGATTCGTTTATCAGCCTCTCTGACAACTGCAAAAGCTTCTACTAGAAGATCATCTAAACTTTCCCCAGCAGTTAATCTCTCTTTAAATTCTTGAGTTTTACCTGCTAATTCATCATCTGTTAGCGAGGCCATCTCATCTTTTTTTAGATTGATTTGATGCAAGATTTTTTTCACCTTGCTCAATTGTCTATTATTTTTCCACATCTTGTTCAGAATCGTCCTCTTCTATTGAAAATGAATGAAAGTCAACTGCTTGAAATCCTGCACTCAACAGCTGTACTCTGTAATGATAGGCTTCTTCTGGATAAGTAAAGGTAAAATCAAAGTCTTTTTCAATCACTTGACCAACCTGCTTATCATAACGATCCATAAAGATGAGCCTAAAGTATAAACCATTTTGAGGTTGCACAGTCATACGACTAGACAAACGGTAACGATATCCCCTTTTTAAAAGAGGTAAGGTTGGGGTTAAGCGATTTCCTTGAAAGTTAAAACTTGAGGTCCACTCATGAATCATAGTACCAGAATTCACCATATCATTTTCCAGATAAACATGGTCTCTTGAATAATAGAGGACAATAGAACCAAACAAAAATGTATTTTGCCTCGTATCACCTAAACTAGCTCCCTTAAATTCTCCCCAATATATTTCTTTATTCCGTTTGATCATCATTAAAACTTTCTCCCAAAATCCTGCTCTAAAATCATCTTATAAAAATTCTTGAACCAAGCAGCACTAGTAGTACTATCGTCATTGTGGCGGCCTGAGGTCCCCTTGACCATAATACGAGCCCCCGTATGATAAAGGGCTGCTACTAAATCATCATAGGCATGCGGATCGTAGTCTTCCTCTTTCATATAAGAGAGCCCAAAGATTGTTTGACTAAAATCTGCTTCTTTAAAAGGAGTCCAAAAACGGTCATCTAAGGCTCTCATAGCATCTAAGCTAGCCTCTCCCTTAGAATGATGACGTAAGATATCAAAAGCAGTTGGGAAAATCCCAGGTGCCTCAAGTCGGCCTCTCTCTGCTATCAAGCCCAGATTGGTCAAGGGTTTTGAAACAATCACAGCTTTAGGTTCAAAGAAAGAGCTGTAATACATAGCACCATAGGTCCCCATAGACATGCCCGAAAGGATTAGTTCCTTATTTGAGAATCCTAACAAATCTAAATGTTCTTGAATGACATTTCGAACACCATTTTCGATACTCTGATCACCCAAGTAAAAAGCTCCTCCATCTATCCGAGGATCTTGAAAAAGAAGGAAAGGTGTCCCAAAGGATCTCATCATTCCAAATCCCTCAAATCCTTCCGCTCGACGATAACCAGAAAAGTAGATATTCAACGGTGGCTTAAAGTCTCCTGGATAGAAAAAGTAATTGATTTCCTCACGCTTTTCATTATGAATGATTCCCCCACCAAGAACATATTTACCAAATTGGTAGCGCGTCAAACGCTGGTGAAGAGCTCCTATTTTCAGACATCCTGCTCCTCTAGCTTCTAAAGAGATACTGATAAATGAAGAAAAGTCATCATCCAGTACAAGGGCAGACTTCATATCTTCAACTGTGAAAACTCGTTCTTTAACAAAGTTAGCAGTGGAGCCATCTTGGATATTTCGAACAATCAGACGAATATCACAAGTCCAATCTTTCTCATATTCGAGCCAAAGTTCGACTGGGTTAAATTCGCTAGCTCGAATATTATACTTCCAACTAATTAAGGGGCGAAAGTCTTGACCATACTTTCCTAGGAGTTCTAGATTTTCATAACCGTTATATCGAACCTTTCCCGTAAAAGCAGGATTGACAATCATATCAATTGGAACTAACTTATCTCCATACTGCCCTCTAAACAGGGCCTTAGATAAGAGTCGCAAAAGTTCTGATGGGTTTGAAAAATCTGTTGCTTGAGCACAGGTTTTTTTCAAAAAATCTTGAACATCTTTTGATTGAGGCTTATCTGTATCAGGGTAGAAAATCGTATAAGGAGTCAGCTTTCTGATCAAAGGAATCAAATCCGATAAATGTTCAGGATTTTCAACCAAAATAGCTGAAAAAGTTCTTAAGCCTTCCATTTTCATGACCTTCTTTATGGCAGTCGTTGATCTCGGCCAAAAGAAATGCCAGTCCATATTTTCAGGAAGCTCATAGATATGGCTCCAGTTTCTGCTACCTATCTGCAAAATCTGTAATTTATTGCTCACCCTTTGCCTCCTCTAACCATTTTTCCCACTTATCTACAAATTGATCACCTGTATTTTGTCGAATCTTATCAATTGAATAAATTAAGGCTTGATTCCAATGTTTCAGGGTATCTAAGAAATAGTGCCCAGCTTTACTAAACTCCGATAAATCCGATAGGATATACCCATTTTGTAAATGGGTAACATATTCTGACTCGTGTCGGTTGATTTGAGGGATTCCTGCGCTAATCCCTGCAATCTGTGTGTAAATATTAGCGACTGGATTCAAATCAACAATTAAACGAGTATACTCTAACTCACGAATTAAGCCCATCTCATCATTTAGATTGATAATCTTAAAGCGATAATCATCTCTGGTATTTTCTTCTAATGTATTTTCTGCATCAGATACCACAGAATCCTTTAACAGATCTCTTAGGTTAAGACGTTCAAGAATGAGCGAATCGAGTTGCTCCTGCAAAGCTTCAATTTGATAACCTTCTGCATTGAATACTGAAAAAACAACCTCTGTCAAGGGATTTTTCGAAACAAAATGCATGATTTCATACAGGACTTCTGGATCTTGTTGCATCTGTATATCTAATTGGACATAAATTTTTGATTCTTTTAATCGTTGGCTAATCCCTAATTTTAAGCGCGTATCAAATGACGGTAAATGATGCATTTTAGAAGCAAATTGGGGATAGGTCTCTTGTAATCGCTCAAGAAAATCTTTCCGATCACTAATCAACATTCTAGACTGTTCTACTACCTGGCAATGAGTTTGTAAATCATCTGCTTGATTTCTTTCAATAAAGAAACTTATAATTTTAGGAGCTTCTTTTGGTAATTTTTCTAACAATTGATCTTGAAACTTGGTATTAGCTGCCAAAACAAATGAATCTCCAACTTGATAGTCTTGATTTAAAAATTTTGTTAAGAATTCCCAAATAACTTCATCTATACTCTCATAAGCTAATTTTTCAAAACGATAGCTTAGCGCTGGGTTTACCTTTACAATTGACTCTTCCCCCTGCAAGTTTTCCCTAAGTTGCCACTGGCCTTTTGCATTGTAATAATAGCGAGTAGCTGGCTTCTGATCCTTAAACTCTACAAGACTAGATAAAAAGCCACGATCATCAAAATAACAAATAAAATCAACTTGGTTATCCTTAAAATACGTGATGTAGCTGATAAAGCCTTCTGAACCATATTCAATTTCAGCATAGAGTTCTCCTTGTTGCTTAACTACAACTACAAAAGGAGTATAGATAAAATCACAATCTTCATCCCATGCTAAATCCTTTAATTGTAAAGGATGCATCTCCTCAGCTTCAATATTTTGAATAGCATCAAAAACGGAGAAAACATCAGACTCCAATAAATCTTGTCTGTGTAACAAATAGCGTAGATGAGGATGATAAGTCAACCATAGCATCTTAGATTCTAATTCTTGGCGTTTAAAGATACGAATTTGGTGTAAGATATCATCAAATTCTAAGCGATAAGGAGTCCTATACCAAGGCACAATATTTGCTTGCCATGATGGATTGTTGCGCTCCAAAAAAGGAATGAAATAATACATATATTCTCCTCACAATTATGAATCAATTTCTAAGAGTGGTCTATAATTCTCATTTAAGGTCAAAGCATCAATTTCTTCCTTGATATTAAACACCATTCCATTAAAAATCAAAAATAAACCTGGAAGCATCGTTAGTTGCATATAGCGTGGATCATATAATACAATCAACATTGGTAATCCTGCCATAAGAACAGTATAGGTCGAACCAATTACTGCAAAACGTAAGATCAGCCAATTGATATAACGACTTGTTTCTTCTCCAGGATAGATATTATAGATATACTCTCCAGATTTTTTCATCTTCTCAGCGATTTCTTCTCCATTCATATTAACAAAAGAGAAAGCAAGTCCCAATATAAATAAAACAACAATATAAGTGAAGATCCAAATTGGCTGACCAATTGCAAAGCGGCTAATCCACTCTCCAATCCACGATTCTTTCGGTAAAACCATCTGAAGAAGCAACAAGCTATATTGTGGGATGGATACCAAGGACATCGCATACATAAAAGGCATTCCTCCAGCTGGGTTTAGCAAAATATCCAAATAAGAATAACGCTTAAAACGATTATGAATCATAATCTTATTAACAGGAATTCTATAACGTGCTCGCTGAACTCTGACTACAATTGCTAAAAATACGATGGAAAGTATTAGAAGAGCCATAATCAATACAGGACTAACCTGTAATTCTTTTATACTATTTAGGATGTTTTGTGGCATACTAATAACCATGCTGGACATTAAGATAACTATAGAACCCCCTATCCCAAACAAAGAATTCAGATCCGATAACCAAACCAAGAAAAAGGTACCCGCGATCAAGAGTAGAACATTCATTGTCAATACCAGTCCATAATTAACCCCTGACTGAATAGGGAGATTAAGAGTAATAGCTAATGCTTGGATTAAAGCAATAACAAACGTTAGAATCATTTTCCCACGATCTTGAATTTCAATTGGTAAATTTTGAAAACCTAGTTTCTTAGACATACTAAACATCTGCCATAAAATCATCGCCGACATCCATGGAGATAGTCCAACTGAAAATAAGGAAAGACTCCGAAGGTTGCCACCTGTCATAGCAGTAGAAAATGCTAAGAAAGCAGCAGTTCCACCCAAAAAACTCGTGTCATTAACGTTTACAAAGGGAAGGGTCAATCTACTTCCTAGAACATAAATGAACAAGAAAGAAATCGTCCACAGGACCCGTTTCACGACAACTGATGTCAATTTTATCTTCAATTTTTTCTCCTACTTATTCGATTGATGGGATATTTTGATAAACATAGCTGAATCTATAAATTAATCCTTTGCCAATAATGGCATTCCCTCATCCTAATGGATGAGGGCGATCCATAACTATCATGTTCTAGATATCCAAAACCTGCATCACTGCATCAATCAATAATTTTTTTGTAAAGTAGCCTTGTTTCAAGGCATAACTAACTTTGTATATATTTTCAACCATCTGTTGATAAGTTTCTGCTGTAGTTTCTTCTACAAGACGACTGGCTTCTTCCAAACTATCTACTACATAACCTAAGCCTTTTTCCTTTATGAAACTGGCATTTGAGAGATAGGATGGTACTACTACTGGAATTCCTGCTGCAAGATAAGTGCTGACTTTATGAGAGATATTCAATCGATAATAGTCTGCCTCATCAGCTGGATTTTCACTTGTTCCCCATACTAAGCCAAATCCACCATCTGACAAAGCAAAAAGCAACTCTGGATCTGTTTTCCAGCCTTTAAAAGAAACACTTGGATTATGATTTTCCTGATTAGACTCGGAAAAAATATCGAGAGGTGTTGTATGAGTCCAGTTGGATATGTGTTCAAAGCGCTCCACACTACCTGCAAAAGATAGTTTTTTCTGAAAAACTGGTTGTCTCAAAGGATATTCATGAACATGATCCCACATACCTTGAATAATAATTTTTTGAACCGTTAATCCTTCCTGAATCAGGCGTTCTTTCATGTTTTCTGAAGGAACAACTACTAGATCCGATTGGTTGTACATCTCAATGTACTCAGGCATCAAATAATAATTTGATGGAAACATGAGCGGTGGTACGTCATGGATAAAGGTAATAATTTTCGTGTTTAAAATCTTACATTTCCTGATAAAGGCCTGGTCATACTCCCTACCATTCCATGTAGGAGATTGATAAACAACGATATCCCCATAACCCAGCTTAGCTAAAACGCCATCTAAACGGCTATTCAACTCGCCTTGACTATCACTATAGATATTGTAAAAGTAAAAGCTAAGCTCGTGAAAGTCTAACTTTTTTGCAATTTTAACGGTTTCATTCTGGGCGATCAAGGCTGTACTCTGACCAGACATACCGTAAATATTTGTAATATTAATTTTCATTTTGAATCTCTAATTTAGTATTTTTTAAAACAAACCACTCACAAACTTAAAGTTCCTTCAAAAAATCGACCATAGCCTGAGGATTATCATGAGGAAATACTTGATCTACATGATAAGGATTGGCCACATTATCAAACGCTAAAATTGTTTTCTTAGCTTCTTGCACCCATTCTAAAACATCAGGAAATTTAAACTCATGATTGATATCCAGATAAACATCACATTCTTCAATCATTTTCCTGCACATCCACCTCATAACAGTTGGATGCAACTTAATATTCTCATAACTGGCTAGACTTCTGAGAATTTCTCCCATATCCGTAAAAGTTAAAATATGAATATCATACTCAGGTAAATGTTTAATCAGATAATCAATTTGTTCTAATTGCTGACTGCCTGTAATGATCAATGCTTGATATTTAGCTTTTTTCACGACAAGTTCTTCTTGACTATTTATTTGAGACCACTCTAGTTGATTATATTTCCACCAAACTTCACGTAGGCGACCTACCGAATAAGTATTCCAAGGTTTATCGGCAGACAAATAATGAACAATCGCTGGTAATGGAGTCAAAGGCAATTCAAAAATAAAATATTGCCCCCGACTATCAGCCAACTGATCATATCCAATCTGAAAATTATAGGTATCATCTAATAATACATAATTTTCTCCCATCACTAGATTGAGAACTGTTTGATCAGCTTCAAGTAAGTGTTCATGTTCTCTTTCAGTAATGTTAATGAGTTCCTGCTGGATTCCCTTATCCTTCCAATACGCATTATTGATCAGTAACACTCCTGCATTAAATCTGTCTTCTAAACCATATATGATTTTTGCAGCAGCTAGAGGTTTATTGGTTAAATCAATAGAAAATAGATCTGTCAAATCACGTGTAACTACTAAGTCACAATCTAAATATAAAACAATATCTTCTGAAACAAAACTCGGAATAAAATAACGAGCAAAGGTCATAAAGTTTATGTGCTGCCCAACAGGTGGTAGGCTCCAATTTCGCATATTACCTTCAAACAACTTGATATCAACTATCTCACTATTTCGGTATGCCATTTTTTCCCTGATGAAGACAAACCATTCTTGGGGAATATCCTGATTAAAAATATAAATCTTGACATCACTATTATGATAGCAAATAGATTTTAATGTTGTTTCAATCTGTCGAATATAACCGTAATCTCCAGCTAACACAAATACTTTTTTATTCATTCACTACTCCTTGACTATAGCTTCACGATGATAGATGCATCATAAGCCGCATCGGCAACTAGCTGAATTTCTTGATCAAAATTATGCTCTGCGGTATGCTTGTGTGAGAATTTCACTTTTGAAGTTGCTCCCATCTTAAACCACTCATATTCGGAATCAATATGACCTAAATCAATCGCTTGTATGCCTTTTTTGCTTAAGTGATACGCTAAAACCTTGGCTGTAGGTCCAAGCATCAAGAATACTAATTTACCAGCCGCATGCTTTTCAATCGCTTCTTGAATATCCTTAACCTTACTGTAGGCATTTCTAGAAGGGCAGATAATCCGCTCAACTGACTGAGCATTGTCAAAAAGGTCATTACCAACTCCTGAACGTGAATTTTCACCTTCGACGATCAAGATATCTCGTTTATCCCAAAGTTTCTTTAATTTTTCAAAGTGGGTTACCGAAGCAGACTTATCTTTGAGGTCCATATAAGGACGAGATATAAAAGTAGAACCATAGAAACTTGCTGTACAAAATCTATGATAAGCTTCTTTATAATGCTCTAAATGTTTTTGCCAAAAATCGACTGCTTCAGGATTGTAGCGTTCCAAACCTTCAAAAACATCAGAAAGACAAACCAGCAATTCTGGAGAGCTTTCTAGTTGGATCATACTTCTAAGCTGTTCTGCCAATGTCTCATCGTAGTCTTGATAAGGAATCCCATGCCCCATCATAATATCCATTTCCCCATCTCCATAACGAATGACAGAAGAATGGTGCTCCAGTATATAATCAAGACTCTGCTGGATATCCAGTACCTTTGGGTAGGATTGCAGCTTTTTTACAGGTAGCTCTCCATTTTGGCAATAGTTTTCAATAGCTAGAACCATCTCCTCAGGATGTTCTTGGTCATAAAGAAACTGACCTTGTTCACCATGGGCTACACTTTCAAAAGCAAATACTGGTTTTCCAGCTTGTCGAAAACTCCCAATGATCCCATCAACTTCGATATCTGCATTGATATCCAGTAAGATATCACATCGTTCAACCAAACTATCAATCAAAGCTGGTTGTCCGGCAATATCCGCTAAGACAGAGACATTTGGGTAAGCCAGTAAAGCTGTAATACTATCAGCCACCATAACGGGAGCCGCCACATAAAACTTGACATCTGGTAGATGTTCAATCAAGTAGCCCATATTTCTCAAGTCGCTTGAGAAGGTATAGACTAGAGCCGAATGTTGAACCCCTGTATATTGACTCACCTGATCTTTTGTCAGACAAGGCGTCATCTGACTCATATCCGACCACTCTTGAGCGTTATAATACCACCAAACATCTCGATAGATGGAGCGTTCATACAATCCCCATGGTTTTCTCTCTGTCAAATAATGAATAATCGGTGGATAAGTCCCAGGTTCTGGTCGATAATCTGAAAAATGTGTGTGCAAGGTAATACAGTTATATTTAAAGTCTAAAGCTAACCAACGGTCTTTAAATAAGATATTCAAGATACTTTGATCATCTTGAGCAACCTTGTCATGCAACTCATTAGTCATTTCAATCAGTTTTTTACGAACTTCTTCTTGCTTCCAAAGGCGATTATTGATAAGTAAGACACCTGCGTTGAAGCTATGCTCATTAAAATATACTTGAGCCCCCAGATCCTTGACTGCTGCCAAAGGATAGTCTCCTAATTCAACATCAAATAGAGGACTTAAGTCTCTTGTAACAACCAAGTCACAGTCCAGATATAAGACCTTATCTTCCTCAACAAAATCCGAAATAAAATAACGTAAAAATGTTGCATAGTGAATGTTGGTCTTATATTGGCTGATATGAGAACTATTGACACGGGCATTGACGATTTCACAGTCTAGCTTCTTTAATTTACGATTGAGATTATAGAACCATTCTGTCGGAAAATCGCTGTTAATCAGATAAAAACGTAGCCCTCGATTATGACAGCAGATTGATTTGATTGTCGTTAATACCTTATCTGCGTATTGGTAGTTGGCTCCTAGTACAATTGCCTTCATGTCCATTTTTTCTTTCTTTAACTCTTTAATTGCTTCTATCATTAACTGTGGAGATTGAGAGGAAACGACTATTTGTTCCAATTGATTTTTGTTGGTCGTATCAAAGGTCAGTACTGGTCTACCTGCACTGGTATAGCGACTGACGATAACGTCCATTGGACTCCCTTTATGAATATCCAGATAGGCGTCTGTCTTCTCAATCATTTCATCAATCACTGCCCCAACCATGCTGGGATATAAGTAAACATTAGGATATTTGTCCAAAGCCATTAAAATGGAACCCATATCTGTATAAGCTCCAATATGGAATCCAACATCAGGTAGAGCTTGGGCTAGTTCTTCAATATACAGAAAATCCTGCGAATCTGTAAATGTAAATAGATTGACATTGTGAAGGTCATAAACTCTCTTGATGGCAAAACGTCCAGCATAATGGTCAGCAATCTGTTCATAACTAACATCCCGAAATGCCCACCATAAATCCCGATAACGATAGCCCATCAGAGTGGACCATGGTTTTCGATAGGTCGTATAATGGATGACCAAAGGTTCTTTATCCAATTCAAAATGTGAATCCCAATGGCTATAGAATGCAATGACATCATGACCAACTTGAAGATTAAAATGCTTATCCAACTCTAGCCAATGATTTTCAAACATCAAATTTAATATAGTCTGATCACCATTAAATCTATCATTGGTTGCAAAATCAGGTGAAGATACGTAATCAATTGTCTTATTTATTAATTTAGTAGTGATATCATATTGTCTCCATTTAGAATTATCAATCAATAACATTCCTGCGTTGAAACCAACACCATCTACATCTCGAACAGCAGCAAGATACTTATCACCCAAATCAATATTAAAGAGTAAATCAAGACTACCATTAATAATCAAATCACTATCCAGATAGAGTACTCTCTCCTCTTCAATATAATGAGGAATGAAATAGCGAGCATACGTAATCGCTGAAATATGTTCCTGGGTTTTCCACTCAGAATCAATCTCTTCATCTATACGAATGTCTTCTACAACACTTCCCAATTTCTCCACTTGTATCTTGAGATCATTGAACCAGTCACTAGGAATATTTTGATGGAGAATATAAATTTTAACATTTTGATTATAATATAGAATAGATTTTATTGTTGTAAGTATCGGGATAAGGTAATTCTTATCTCCTGCAAGAACAACTGCCCTTCTTTCTTCCAAAATATCAAGCCCCATTATCTAATCTCCATTTTCATCATTCGCTAGTTGATGACGAATGCTATTAATCATACTCTCTTTATCCTCTAAACTAAAAACTCGAACGTTTTTATCTCTTCTATGGACAACTGTTTCAAAAGAAAATACCGGTTTTCCTATCTCTAAAGCACGACCTACAATATTATCAACCTCTCCCCAATGATTGATATCTAAGTAAATATCTGCTCTATTTAATAAATCTTCGAGAATATCATCATGATGCACATTAGTATAAATATTCACATTCTCGTAATGATTAAAGCTTTCTAGATAGTCTGAGATATTTGTTTTAGCAGCTATATGAAATGCAACTTCAGGAAGTTCTTGTACAAGATAGTCTAAATGTTCTAAAGTATCTGATGCTGTTAAAGTAAAGGCGTGAAACTGATGCTGTTTTCTAGGAATGATTTTTAAATCCTCTTGAGAAGTAACGATAGAATTAGCTGGTATATCTTTATAAATCAAAGCATTTGCCCCAATAATAACATTATCTCCAATGGTCACACCTTTTAAAATGACAACATTAGTTCCAATCCAACAATTTTTTCCTATAGTTATCTTATCTGTTTTAAACTGAATTTTTTCAATATGGTAATTAGAGTATTTATGATTGTGATCAAAAATTCTCACACCATCACCAAACATCGTATCCTTACCAATTTCAATCTCTTTACCACAACGAATCGTACAATGATCGTTAAAGAAAACTCTATTTCCTAGTATCAGCTTAGCATTATTAGACACTTCTAGACTTACAAATGAGCGAAATGTAACATCTGTTCCTAGTTCAATGCTACTAGTAGGAGAAATCTCTATATGATGAAAATCTCCTAATAACTTTACAGAATCTTTAAAATCCATGTTTATCTTCCACTTCTCTTATTTTATTAATCATTTCTTGAACTTGTTCTACTTTATAGATTATCTGTCCAACTTCACAATATTTTGTATTTTCAAAGGCAAGAATAGGCTTCCCTAATTTAGCAAACTGCTCCAGTATTTCTACATTTTTTTCGCCGTGATTAATATCTAAAAGATTTTGACTTATCTCAATTAATTCTTGCTCAAGCTCTGATAAATCATTAAATTCAGACAAAATAGTCACATTGGGATTAACTATCCTCTTAGTCAATTGATCACTAACTTTGACGCTGGCTACAATTATAAATTGAATTTCCGGTAAAGCTTGAACTAGGGAATCTAATTTCTCAATACGATCCGAAAAAGTATAAATTAAACAAGTAACAGGTAGTTTTTGAGGATAGATATGAGCCTTTTTAAGCGTATGTAAATAGTAATTTTGGCCTAATTCTGTCCACTCAAGATTATGATAATACCACCAAACATTGCGATAAGCTTGAATCCCCAAATTATCCCACGGTTTTCTATTCGAAGGATAATGAATAATTCCAGGATAGTCTTGAGATTTTGGTAGTTTATAATCTGTAAACTGCTTATGACTCACAATATAATTATTATCAAAATCTAACTCTAGCCACTTATTTTCAAAAAGCTTATTCAGCATAAGTTGATCAACCATGTCCACCTTATCATGCAGATCATCAGTTAAATCAATTAATCGTTGATTCATACTTTCTTGCTTCCAAACACGATTGTTGATTAGCAATACACCTGTATTAAACATTTCTTGATCATAGTACACTTTTCGGCCATAATCACGCACCGCAGCTAATGGATAACCTTGTAAGTCAGTCGCAAATAAATCATCTAGATTTTTCGTAACAACCAAGTCACAGTCCAAATAAAGTGCCTTATCTTCTTTTACAAAATCAGGTATAAAATAACACAGAGAGGCTACATAACTAATATCTGTTTTAAAACGTGATATTTGATCAGATGTTACTCGACAATTGATAATTTCCGAATCAAAGTCCCTTAATCGACCATTCAATTGTATGAACCACTCTTTTGGAAAATCCCTATTGATAATATAAAAACGAACTGAACGATTATGGTAGCAAATAGATTTTATGGTTGTCACAACCTGATCGAGATTCGAAAAATCAGCTGCCAGTACGACGGCTTTTTTGTCTTCTTTACTCTGAGGAAGAAGTCTATCCAATAACATCTTTTTCTCTTTTATGTAGTTTAATTCGTGAGAATTAGCTAAACCTCTATTGTAAGCTTCAGAACTGATATAATCCAAACTCATTTTGTATGCTCGCCTATGCTCCGAAAGTGGATATCCTAACGTTGCTAATAAAGATAATCTCTCTTCAATTATATAAATGGCATCTCTAATCCATTCATCTGTCCAAGTATTGGACAAACTTCCCTCACGCACTCTCTATATATAGGCTGATTTATTAACATAAACAACTTTTTCAGAATCTAATAAGGCCTTCAAATTAAATAATGCATCTTCTCCAATTCTATTAATTGGAAAACGCAAATTCGCTATTATTTCTTTTTTATAAATTTTCCCCCAGGGTACAATCAAAGCAGACTTTAACAATTCTTTAGAGTCGTATAAACAAGGTATTATAGACTTATTATCATATACTTTTTCATAATAGTCAGTAGAGATGTGGAAATAAAAAACTGAATTAGACTCATTAAAACTAGTATAATTTCCAACTACAATATCTGCTTGATATTCTATCACTTTCTCATATAAAAACTTAATATAGTTTGGTTCTACCCAATCATCGGAATCAACAAAGGTAACATACGTTCCTGTCATTCGATCCAGACCAGCATTTCGCGTATCAGATACACCACTGTTTTCTTTTTCTATATAGATGATACGATCATCCTGTTTTTCATATTCCTGACAGATTTGTCCCGAGTTATCTGTAGAACCATCATTTATAATGATAATTTCCAAATTTTGATATGTTTGTTCCAAAATACTATCTAAACATTTCTGTAAGTATTTTTCAGCATTATAAACTGGAACAATGACACTAATTAATTCCTTTCCCATACAATCCCACTCCTAATTTTTTTTTCATATCTCTCATACTTTTTTTATGATAAAGACAATGAAAAAGACAACTTCTGCCACCCAATTTATATTGGATATTATAGAAGTTACTTTATACATAGATAGTTATTACATACATTTAATTTTCAACCGCAATATAAACTGAAACTAACTGCCATCGTTTTTCATATCGTGGAAACAACACATATCAACTTAAAGAAGTAGTTATAGAACTTCCTTATGACGATAATCTCTAAGTAATTGAAACAGATTTCTATCATAAATCCTTTATATCTCGATTATCACTTTATATCACTTTTTAACCATAAACATTATTGCTATTGCTTTATTTCAACTAACATTTAATAACCTAATTCTCTTGAGATTTTTCTTATATCATAAAAATCAATAAATATTCTAAACAATACAATCATTTTAAAATGAAAAACTCTACTATATATTATACCATTTTTATGCACTTTCATAAAGTGAGATAACCCTAAGAACCTTATTTTTTCTAACTCTGGCAAAGAATATTGAATTTCAATTGCTTTACGAATAGACAAAAGTTCAATTAGTGGCTCTATAATTTCTGTAGTGGGTAAATCCCCTATGGATCTTATGGAGCCTATTTTTGTGTAGAAAAAAAGTCCCATAAGATCTATAATGAAAAGCAACAAAACAACTCATTAGAAAGATCCATATGGAACAATTACATTTTATCACAAAACTCCTTGATATTAAAGACCCAAACATCAAGATTCTAGACAAGCTTTTGAGCTATTCAGAAGACTTGAAACACCACTACAATGTCTATCAGCTCTTACTTTTTCACTTTCAGAATAAGGAACCAGACAATTTTTTCGGACTTATTGAGGACAATCTAAAGCAGGATCATCCTATTTTTCAGACTGTCTTTCAGACTGTCTTTAAGACATTTCTCAAGGACAAAGAGAAAATAGTCAACGCCCTTCAATTACCCTATTCCAACGCAAAATTGGAAGCGACCAATAATCTCATCAAACTTATCAAACGAAATGCCTTTGGTTTTAGAAACTTTGACAACTTTAAGAAACGAATTTTCATCGCTCTGAATATAAAAATGGAGAGGACAACGATTGTCCTCTCCAGATGTTAGCTTTTTATTCAACCCACTACAGTTGACAAACATACTAAGATTAGTAGTGAGAAAATCTCCGACGGGAGAGAGTACTCACTACTTTTTCTTTATGTTAAAGTAGAGGTGTCTTGTAAAGTCGTAGGGCTCTTGGGCGCTAGACGTCGCTTGACAAACTGGCAAGAGCCTATTTTAAAACTAAAAAACCTGAAAGTTATATCTTTCAGGTTTTTTGATCGAATTAATCAACTAATAGAATCGTTAGAAGATTTATTCTTCATCATCACGTTTACGACGTTTAGCTACTAAACCTAATCCTGTTAGACCTGCTACAACTCCAAGGAGAGCATTTGTAGCTGAAGCCGTTGTTCCAGTATTTGGAAGTTGCTTACGAGTCTTAGTTGTATTAGTTTGAGCAGATTGACTAGTTGAAGTCGAATGAATCATGGACGCGCTTGTGCTTGCTGACTCAGATGCTGATGTTGATGCGCTTGTGCTTGCTGACTCAGATGCTGATGTCGATGCACTTGTTGACGCTGATTCAGACGCTGATGTTGATGCGCTTGTGCTTGCTGATTCAGATGCTGAGGTCGATGCGCTTGTGCTTGCTGACTCTGACGCTGAGGTCGATGCACTTGT
>NZ_KV804951.1 GCF_001811505.1 Streptococcus sp. HMSC034E03 | reverse complement strand
TCAACTCCAACTACAGCAACAGTAGCGAAAGCAACGCCAACAGCACCAAGCGTGAACGATGGTAAAGTGTCTGAAGCAAACGGAGCTAAAGCACCAGCCCTTACTCCAGTAGTAGATCCAAGCAACTTGACAGATGCCGAAAAAGCTAAAGTAGCGGACGAAGTTAAGAAAGCTAACCCAACAGCAACAGATGTTAAGGTTAACAATGACGGATCAGTAGTTGTAACCTTTGCAGATGGATCAGTAGCGGTAATTGCAACTGAGAAAGCTGTTAAGAAAGCAACTAAAGAGTCATCTGCTAAAGAAACAACTAAGAAAGCAGGAGCGAAAGAATTGCCAAATACTGGTACAGAACAATCTAACGCTTCACTTGGTTTAGCACTTCTTGCAGCAGTGACAGGAGGACTCCTTATCTCTAAAAAACGTAAGGAAGAAGAGTAAACCATTACTCTGATACAGCAAACCTGAGAATTTTGATTCTATGAGTTTGCTAGAAAAGAAGCTGGGTAAAAACTCACTTCTAAATATCAAAACAGCGAGTATTTCCATAGTTGGAGATGCTCGTTGTTTCTTATTATGTGACTTTCAGTCCGTCTCGCTCCG
>NZ_KV804950.1 GCF_001811505.1 Streptococcus sp. HMSC034E03 | reverse complement strand
GTTGGAGAGGTTCGTGCAATCAACTCGCTACTTGCATAAGATAAGGGAGAAATCCAGAAATACAGAGTCGAGACAAGCAAACTGACTAATACTTGAGTAAATAAAACCTCTAGAGATTGCTTGATTAAACGCGTATCAAAAATAGCTAAACCGAATCCCAGTCCAACAATCGGTGTCATAAGAGGGGAAATCAGCATGGCTCCAATAATGACAGCTGTTGAATTCATATTTAGACCTATAGAGGCAATAAAAATCGCACACAT
>NZ_KV804949.1 GCF_001811505.1 Streptococcus sp. HMSC034E03 | reverse complement strand
TTTTTTACGATGGGCCAAGTTTACTCTCCTAGCTTTAAAGATATCGAGATTGCGACTGGTAAGTCGATGAAAGCTAAGATGACTCTGAAAATTCGTGATCCTTTGTCTGATTATCAGCCGAAGAATGAGCATTTTGTCGAAGTCGGAGACAGTCGTCTCAGTGGTGAAAAATGGCAAATTATCGATGTGCGTCCTGATTTTGACAATCGGGATTTTTTGATAGTTGTTATCGGTGGTGGTCAAGATGACTAG
>NZ_KV804948.1 GCF_001811505.1 Streptococcus sp. HMSC034E03 | reverse complement strand
TGGAGGATTACCCAAGTCCGGCTGAAGGGAACGGTCTTGAAAACCGTCAGGCGTGTAAAAGCGTGCGTGGGTTCGAATCCCACATCCTCCTTTATTATTAACGCGGGATGGAGCAGCTCGGTAGCTCGTCGGGCTCATAACCCGAAGGTCGTAGGTTCAAATCCTGCTCCCGCAATAAGGCTCGGTAGCTCAGTTGGTAGAGCAATGGATTGAAGCTCCATGTGTCGGCGGTTCGATTCCGTCTCGCGCCAT
>NZ_KV804947.1 GCF_001811505.1 Streptococcus sp. HMSC034E03 | reverse complement strand
GTTCCCTTCAGCCGGACTTGGGTAATCCTCCATAGTATTTAATGGACCTTGTAGGACTTGAACCTACGACCACTCGGTTATGAGCCGAGAGCTCTAACCAGCTGAGCTAAAGGTCCAACAAGATCATTATAGCGGCGAAGGGGATCGAACCCCCGACCTCCCGGGTATGAACCGGACGCTCTAGCCAGCTGAGCTACACCGCCATGAATCGGGAAGACAGGATTCGAACCTGCGACAC
>NZ_KV804946.1 GCF_001811505.1 Streptococcus sp. HMSC034E03 | reverse complement strand
CCAAGGATATCTGGAGCAGTTAGTCCAGCAAGTTTACCACCTGCTGCTAACCGGTTCGTCATCTCAACGATATCACGCTCAGTTGTCGCGAAGTTGTTACCCAAATCGACCACTGATGCCCCAAAACGTCCATATTCGTCCGATGTTAGACCAAGGATATTTGCAATCTTGGCAATGGCTGTCGCAGCTTCTTCAGCGCTCAAGTTAGTTGATTCTCCCATGTCAATCATGGTTCGAGAGAAGGTAAGGATATCCTCTGCTTTGATACCTAACTGACCAGCAACTTCTGCTACATTTGCGATTTCAACAGCACTAGCTGGCAATTCTTTAGCCATTTGACGAATGCCATCAGATAGGTTCTTGTAGGATACGGTTGCGGTCTCATCTACTGTCTTCTTGACGTCTGCAAAAGCAGATTCATAGTCGACAGCTGCTTTCGTGACCATACCAACACTAGCAACCAAAGGAAGAGTCAAGCCAGTAGTCAGCTTACCTCCCAAGCTCGAAACGTTGTCACCAAAAGTCTTGATTTTATCGCCACTTTTGATAAGTCCGTCTCCGAATTTATTGATGCGATTCGCAAAGCTATTCTCCTTACCAACCGCAATCAAGGCTTGTTGCACGCTACGAAGTTGACCTTCCATAGCTGCCAACTTAGCATTCTCACGCTCAATCTCAGCAGCAGCCTTGTCAAATTTAGCCGTACCAGGTTCGAGAGCGTCAAAGCTTTTCTTCATCTGGTCCAAAACACTTTTTTGCGCTTCAATCGCTTGACCAAGTGTCTTGTACTTAGCTTGAAGCAAGTCTGTGTTTTTCCCATTGTTTTTAAGGGAGCTGTCTAGCGCCTTTACATTGCTTTGAAAGTATTTAACCGCATTCTTAGCACCATTTAGAGTAGGATTGAACTTCGACACGTCCAGCCCTAGCTCGATATACATTTGACCTAACGGCGTTCCACCTGCCATTCAAATCCTCCTTTTTAAATCATTTCTAGAAAGTCAGCAAGATCCATGACTTCCTCAGCTTTAGCAGATTCAGTTTCACCAAGAACGCCCATCAGGTCCTCCCAGCTCGTATCCATAACGTCACGGATACTCATGCCGTATGGTCCTTCAGTTGCTTGTTTGACAAAACCATAAAACCGTTTCAGTGCTTCACTCGGCTTTATTTT
>NZ_KV804945.1 GCF_001811505.1 Streptococcus sp. HMSC034E03 | reverse complement strand
TGCACTACTCCTTTCTTCTAATTTTTAGTGTTATATCCATATTCAGGATTTGTTGCTTTAAAATCAGCTATGTATTTACTTTCTAACGCAAGTAGTTCATTTTCTGTGCCATCTTTTAACTTGTCGATAACCTCATAAGTCCAGTCTGTGATATCGCTTTTTTTCATCACTTCATGAAAGTAACTTCCTGATTGTGCTTTAAAATGTTGGAACCAACGAAAAATAGGATGATTAACAGTTTTTCCGATATAGACCTTACCAGTCTGTTTGTGGGTAATCTTATAGATAAAACCAACGATGTCCCCATTCTTGTATGTTCTAATATCTTCAGCAACCCTGTTCTCATAAAATTGTTCTTCATGCTCTAAGCAACAAAAATAATAACCACTGTAATTATTGTTCTTTATATCAATTCTATTGACAGGATTTTCTCCACAAAATTTACACGGAATTTTTTCGGTCCAAAA
>NZ_KV804944.1 GCF_001811505.1 Streptococcus sp. HMSC034E03 | reverse complement strand
GCTTCACTTTCTTTTGCGGGCTTTAAGGACTTTTTTGCGTGTTTTTTCCGATCTAAATCAATCTCAACTGCCAATTGTTCACTCATAAATTTAGCTTGTTGGTTCACCATTTCCTTACGATACTTGTGACTATTAGCTGCCGCTTTGATATGGGTACCATCCACAAATATTTCAGAAGGATCAATTAAACCTGCATACAAAGCTTGGTTGAGAACTTGGGAAAAAATCTCAGAAATGAGTTCTTTATCTTGAAAACGACGGCTGTAATTCTTGCCATAGGTAGTAAAATGAGGAACCTTATCATCTAAAGTTAGTCCGAGAAACCAACGATAGGCCACGTTTACTTCAATCTCTTTCATGGTTTGGCGCATGGAACGGATACCATAAAAACATTTAATCAAAGGAATTTTGACTAGCATGACGGGATCAAGACTAGGACGACCATTATCTGGACTATAGGTATCTTCTACCAA
>NZ_KV804943.1 GCF_001811505.1 Streptococcus sp. HMSC034E03 | reverse complement strand
CCCTTAAGCATGACACGGAATGCACCTGGGTCAGTTGGGTTTGAAGCACTTGTTGCTCCATTCTCAATTTTCGCACCATCTGTATCCGTTGCAGTTGCATAACGCCATCCTAAAGCTACACCTTTTGGATTTTCACCTCTAGTGGCAGCATCTAAGTCGTTTTGTGTAAATTTCCCTTCTGGTGCTGGAGTACCTGAATAAGTAATGACTGCTGGTG
>NZ_KV804942.1:107061-120321 GCF_001811505.1 Streptococcus sp. HMSC034E03 | reverse complement strand
ATTTTTGAATGGAATATCAGATGATGAGACAAACTATTTTTGAAAACAGAAAAAGACAAACACCAAAAATGACGTTTGTCTTCGTTCTGAGCCCTATACAAGGGCTTAGTGTATTTAGGAGACTATACTTCAAACTCATAGAGTGCTGTAGATAGGTAACGTTCTCCGTTATCTGGTGCAAGCGCAAGAACTTTTTTACCTTCCCCAAGTTTTTTAGCAACTTCGATTGCTGCGTAGATAGCAGCTGCAGAAGAAATACCTACCAAGAAGCCTTCTTTTCCGCCAATCTCACGACCAAGTGCGAGAGCATTGTCTGAGGTTACGCGAACGATACCATCATAAGCTTCTGTATCAAGTGTTTCTGGGATGAATCCAGCAGAGATACCTTGAATTTTGTGAGGTCCTGGTTTTTCACCTGATAAGATTGCTGATTCATCTGCCTCAACTGCAAAAACTTGAATGTTTGAATTAGCAGTCTTAAGAGCATGAGAAACACCTGAAATAGTTCCTCCAGTACCAACACCAGCAACAAAGGCATCTAAACCATCAGCTCCGAAATCAGCTAGAATTTCAGCTCCTGTTGTTCTTTCGTGAACTTCTGGGTTAGCTTGGTTAATAAACTGTAATGGTAGGAAACCATCACGCTCAGCAGCAATTTCTTGCGCTTTTGCAATCGCACCTTTCATTCCTTCGCTACCAGGAGTGAGGACTAGTTCAGCTCCATAAGCTTGGATAATTTTACGACGTTCAACACTCATGGTTTCAGGCATAACGATAACAACTTTATAGCCTTTAGCAGCACCAACCCATGAAAGTCCGATACCAGTATTTCCACTTGTTGCTTCCACAATAGTAGAACCTGGTTTAAGTTTACCTTCTTGTTCTGCTTTTTCAATCATACTTAGGGCGATACGGTCCTTAACGGACGATCCTGGGTTAAAAGCTTCAAGTTTTACATAAACATCTGCTGCACCTTCTGGTACAATGTTATTCAATTTAATAATCGGTGTTCTACCGATGAGTTCTGTGATATTGTTATAAATTGCCATATTAGCACCTCTTTATATAAGATGCTACTAGTATAACGCTAACTTTAACTTTTGTAAAATATAGAAATCCTATCGGAGTGATAGGATTTTTTTATATCAGTGATTCAAACCATTCATATTCAAACGATTATGATAAGCTAAGTCAAATAAATAGGTGTAAAGAGGTACAATATCAGTTTTCTTTGGAAATTCAAATTTGTGAGAATTAAAATGCTCATTGTGAGATTTTAAAAAGGCATTTTCTAAATAAGTAATCGTAATCTCGCTATCATCAATCCCAAGTCCAGCAGTTTCCATCTCAACATTGACGATGTTCATGAGGAAAATTGATTTGATAGACATCTTTCGTCCAGTTGCCCCTTGTTTATCTGTAAAGATGATACGGATATTAGTAAAGATAATTGAATCACGAATGAGTTTATATCCGCTTTGAATTTCCTCCTTGTCCAATAAATACTGTTCAAATTCTTTGGTAAGAGCTTCTTTACTTTGCTCACTGAAGTTTCCAGCCAGTCCCTGAATTAATCTTCCAAAAGCCATATGATATTTCCTTTCTTTATGATAGGTTTACAGGTACTTCAACTTCACGTAAACCTTTGTCAGTTAGAGTAACTTTTCCATTGAAAAATTCAATGAGATCAGCCTTGATACCGTCTTTCTTTTCTTTATCAATGAAAATCATCGTGTCAACTTGATCTGTAAAGTTTGTCTCTAATTCTATGAGATTATGCTCTTTAAGAAAATTCCCATATTCTTGATACTGGGCATAGGTCATGTGAATCTGTATCCCTGCTTGCTCTTTGATTTCAATAATGCCAATTTCCTTAACTGCTAGGGCAACACTACCAGCATAAGCGCGAATCAAACCACCAGCTCCTAGTTTGATACCACCAAAATAACGAGTAACTACCACACAGACATTAGTAAGGTTGTGATTCTCCAGAACTCCTAGCATAGGAACGCCAGCAGTCCCACTAGGTTCTCCATCATCACTAGTTCGCTTGATTTCACTACGCTCACCGACAATAAAAGCAGAGCAGTTGTGGGTAGCTTTATAGTGTTCTTTTTTAATAGTTGTGATAAAATCACGAGCCTCTTCCTCACTATAGACACGTTTGGCATGACAGATAAAGCGTGATTTTTTGATTTCTTCTTGGACTTGTCCGTCCTCTTTTATAGTTCTGTATTCCATATTTTTATTGTACTAAAAAATAGCGTAAAGTTCTACATTTTACGAATAAAGAAATATGAAAGTAAATCCAAATTATCTCGGTCGCCTTTTTACCGAGCAAGAATTAAGTCATGAGGAGAGACAACAAGCAAAACAAATTCCATCCATGAAAAAAGAAAAGGGGCAACTATCTTGTCAGCGTTGTGGTAGTCAGATAGAAGAAGAATGGCATTTGCCTATTGGTGCTTTTTATTGTCGAGAATGCTTGATTATGAAGCGAATAAGAAGTGATCAAAAACTCTATTACTTTCCGCAAGAATGTTTTCCCAAACAAGATGTACTCAAATGGTCAGGTCAACTGACTCCATTTCAGGAGCGGGTATCACAAGGACTCCTTCAGGCGGTAGATAAGAAGGAGGCTACCTTGGTACATGCAGTGACAGGAGCTGGTAAGACAGAGATGATCTACCAAGTTGTCGCCAAGGTGATTGATCAAGGTGGAGCTGTTTGTCTGGCCAGTCCACGAATTGATGTTTGCTTAGAGCTACATAAACGACTACAAAATGATTTTGCATGTGAGATTGCGCTACTACATGGGGAGTCGGATCCCTATTTTCGTACACCTTTAGTTGTAGCAACCACTCACCAACTATTAAAATTTTATCAAGCTTTTGATTTATTGATTGTGGATGAAGTGGATGCCTTTCCTTATGTTGATAATCCAGTGCTTTACCATGCTGTCAACAATTGTGTAAAGGAAAATGGATTGAGAATATTTTTAACAGCAACGTCAACAGATGAGTTAGATAGAAAAGTTAAACAAGGGGAGTTAAAGCGTCTCAGTTTACCTCGTCGTTTTCATGGAAATCCTCTCATTGTTCCCAAGCCAATCTGGTTATCAAATTTTAATAAATATATAGAAAAAAATGGTTTACCTCCAAAATTAAAACTTTACATCGAGAAACAGAGAAAGACAGCCTATCCTTTACTAATCTTTGCATCTGAAATAAAAAAGGGAGAAAAGCTAAAAGAAATTTTGCAGGCGAAGTTTCCGAATGAGAAAATAGGATTTGTATCTTCAATCACAGAAGACAGATTAGAGCAGGTACAGGCCTTTCGAGATGGAGAGTTAACGATGTTAATAAGCACAACTATATTAGAGCGTGGAGTTACCTTCCCTCGTATAGATGTTTTTGTGGTGGAAGCCAATCATCAACTCTTTACCAAGTCAAGTTTAATACAAATTGGTGGACGAGTTGGAAGAAGCATGGATCGTCCTACTGGAGAACTGATATTTTTCCATGACGGACTCAATCTGTCCATTAATAGAGCCATAAAGGAGATTAAACAAATGAATCAGGAGGCAGGAGTATGAAGTGTTTATTGTGTGGTAAAAACTTGCAAACAGAGATAACCTTTACTAACCTGCTCTGTTTTAAAAAGGAGGAGGAACTAGTCTGTGAATCCTGTATTTCGTCTTTCGAGAGCATTGGTGGTAATCATTGTCCGAGTTGTTTTAAAAAAGGTTTGTCAACTATTTGTCAAGATTGTCAATTTTGGTGTAAAAAAGGTGTAAAGGTTGATCATAGAGCTCTTTATTCCTATAATCAGGCTATGAAAGAGTATTTTAGTCGCTATAAATTTGATGGTGATTATCTTCTTAGAAAGGTATTTTCTGAGATATTGCAAAAAGAGTTAAAGAAGTATAAGGACTATCAGATTGTGATTGTTCCTCTGAGTGACCAGCGTTTAAAAAGCAGAGGCTTTAATCAAGTAGAGGATTTGATAAAGGATACTGGGTTAGCATATCTGGATATTTTGGTTAAAAAAGAAGTGGAGGCTAGTTCTTCAAAAAATCGATCGGATCGCTTACTTGCAGAATTTCCCTTTTTGTTGAAAGATGGCGTGAAGCTTCCAGAAAAGATCTTACTCTTTGATGATATTTATACAACTGGAACTACCTTGAATCGTCTTAAAAGTATGCTTTTAGCAGCTGGTTGTCAGAATATTAAAACTTTTTCCCTCGCAAGATGAGGAAAAAGTTTGCAAAAAAAATATGAAAGCGTTATAATATAATTAGAAAAACAAATATGTTTAGAAAGAAGGTACTTATATGATTAAATATAGTATCCGTGGTGAAAACCTAGAAGTAACAGAAGCAATTCGTGATTATGTAGTTTCTAAACTCGAAAAGATCGAAAAATACTTCCAAGCAGACCAAGAATTGGATGCGCGTGTTAACTTGAAAGTTTACCGTGAAAAGACTGCTAAAGTTGAAGTAACCATTCCGTTTGGATCTATTACTCTTCGTGCAGAAGATATTTCTCAAGATATGTACGGTTCTATTGATTTGGTGACAGATAAAATTGAACGTCAGATTCGTAAAAACAAAACTAAAATTGAACGTAAGAACAGAAATAAAGTATCAACAAGTCAACTCTTTACAGATGCTTTAGTTGAGGACTTAGATGTAGCACAACCAAAAGTTGTTCGTTCAAAACAAATTGATTTGAAACCAATGGATTTGGAAGAAGCTATCTTACAGATGGATTTATTGGGACATGACTTCTTTATCTATGTAGATGTTGAAGATGAAACAACAAATGTTATCTATCGTCGTGAAGATGGAGATATCGGTCTTCTAGAAGTTAAATAATCTTAATAATTAGTTTGTAAAGGTGGTTTACACTAGTGTAAACCACTTTTTAGTTTGGATGATTTACTATTATCTGAATATAGGGTTCCCTCTTTAAAAGTCGCTTTTTGGCTACATTTATGGTATAATAATGCGCAAGAGGTTTGTAATGAAAAAAAATGAAATAAATCCCTTTTTTATGTATCTGATTGCTATGGTAACCTTTACGATTATGACCATTTTGATTGTGTTAGTAAAGGATAATCTTATCACTATAGCAAGTCTATTTTTATTTATTGTATTCTATGTTTTGCTATTTAATTTCCAGAAAAAATATTACAAAAAAACAGATATCGAGCAAATCCAGTATGTCAATCATCAGGCTACGGATAGTTTGAGTGCTCTGTTGGAGCAAATGCCTGTCGGGGTTGTTAAATTAAATATGAACAGCAGTGAGATTGAATGGTTCAATCCCTATGCGGAGTTAATTTTGACAACCGAGGATGGAGAAATTGATTTTCCTCAATTTCAAAAGATTTTAAAGAGTTCGATTTCTTCCCCAGGGGCTTATGCCATTGTTGGGGAGAAACGTTATGCAGTGCATTTGGATAGAAATTCGGGTGTCTTATACTTTTTTGATGTTTCTGGTGAGTATGAGGCGACTGCTGAATTGGTAACAAGTCGTCCTGTAATTGGAATTATCTCAGTTGATAACTATGATGATTTGGAAAATGAAACGTCTGAATCAGACATTAGTCATATTAATAGCTTTGTTGCAAATTTTGTTTCAGAATTTGCTGGGAAACATGCCATGTTTTCTCGTAGAGTGAGCATGGATCGCTTCTATTTATTTACGGACTATACCGTACTTGATCACTTGATGCAGGATAAATTTTCTGTGATTGATATCTTTCGTGAGGAAGCTAAGCAACGAAATTTGCCACTAACGATGAGTATAGGAGTTTCCTATGGTGATGGGAATCATGACCAGATTGGGAAGGTTGCTCTCCTCAATCTCAACTTAGCGGAAGTTCGTGGTGGTGACCAAGTAGTTGTAAAAGAGAATGATGAAACCAAAAATCCAATCTACTTTGGAGGCGGTTCAGCAGCATCTGTTAAACGTACTCGGACACGAACTCGTGCTATGATGACAGCTATCTCAGATAAACTTAAAAGTGTCGATCGAGTTTTTGTTGTTGGTCACAAGAATCTTGACATGGATGCTCTTGGTTCAGCAGTTGGAATGCAGTTGTTTTCGAGTAATGTACTAGAAGATAGTTATGTGATTTATGATCCTACACAGATGTCTCCAGATATCGCTCGAGCGGTCAATTATTTGGAAGATGAGGGTGTTTCAAAACTTCTTCCTTTAAATCAAGCGATGACAATGGTTACCAAACGCTCCTTACTGGTGATGGTTGACCATTCTAAGACAGCTTTAACCTTATCCAAAGAGTTTTATGACTTATTTACCCAGACGATTGTCATTGACCATCATCGTCGTGACCAAGATTTTCCAGATAATTCGGTCATTACCTATATCGAGAGTGGAGCTAGTAGTGCTAGTGAACTTGTAACTGAGTTGATTCAATTTCAAAACTCTAAGAAGAAACGTTTGAGTCGTATTCAGGCTAGTGTTCTTATGGGAGGGATGATGTTGGATACTAAAAATTTCACCTCTCGGGTAACTAGTCGAACTTTTGATGTTGCAAGTTATCTCAGAACTAGAGGGAGTGATAGCATTGTCATTCAGGAAATTTCAGCCACTGATTTTGAAGAATATCGATTGGTAAATGAATTAATTTTACAAGGGCAAATGGTACAGCCATCAATCCTGGTTGCTCAAGCTTTGGAGGATAAAGAGTACGATACGGTTGTTATTAGTAAGGCTGCTGATGCTATGCTTGCCATGTCTGGTATAGAGGCCAGCTTTGTACTTGCTAAGAATAGTCAAGGAGCAATCTCCATTTCTGCGCGAAGCAGAAGTAAGATCAATGTCCAACGAATTATGGAAGAGTTAGGTGGCGGTGGTCACTTTAACTTAGCTGCGGCACGTTTGACAGATATGAGCCTGCAAGAAGCAGGAGATAAACTGAAAACAGTTATTTTTAATGAAACAAAAGAAAAGGAGTCAGAAGAATGAAAGTAATCTTTTTAGCAGATGTTAAAGGTAAAGGGAAAAAAGGTGAAATTAAAGAAGTACCAACTGGATATGCACAAAACTTTTTAATTAAGAAAAACCTTGCTAAGGAAGCTACAGCTCAAGCCATTGGTGAGTTGCGTGGTAAGCAAAAATCAGAAGAAAAAGCACATGCAGAGATGCTTGCAGAAGCGAAGGAAATTAAAGAAAAACTGGAAGCAGAAGAAACAATCGTTGAATTTGTTGAAAAAGTTGGTCCAGATGGACGAACTTTTGGATCTATTACCAACAAGAAAATTGCAGAAGAATTACAAAAACAATTTGGTATTAAAATTGATAAACGCCATATTCAAGTTCAATCACCAATTCGAGCAGTTGGTTTGATTGATGTTCCGGTTAAGATTTATCAAGATGTAACAAGTGTAATCAATCTTCGTGTCAAGGAAGCTTAATTTACGATTGGTTGACAATATTGTAAAAGGAAGGAAAGTCTGATGGCAGAAGTTGAAGAACTGCGTGTTCAGCCTCAAGATATCCTAGCAGAACAATCTGTTTTAGGAGCCATTTTTATTGATGAGACTAAACTCGTTTTTGTCCGAGAATATATCGATTCACAGGACTTCTTTAAGTATGCTCACCGTTTGATTTTTCAAGCTATGGTTGATTTGTCTGATCGTGGAGATGCTATTGACGCAACCACAGTTCGGACGATACTAGATAGCCAGGGTGATTTACAAACTATTGGAGGCTTGTCTTATCTGGTTGAGATTGTCAATTCAGTGCCAACCTCTGCCAATGCGGAATACTATGCTAAAATTGTAGCAGAAAAGGCTATGCTTCGGCGCCTGATTGCTAAGTTGACAGAGTCTGTAAACCTAGCCTATGAAGCTTCTCAACCTGCGGACGAAATTATTGCTCGTGCAGAAAAAGGCTTGATTGATGTCAGTGAGAATGCCAATCGAAATGGCTTTAAAAATATTCGCGATGTATTGAATATCAACTTCGGAAATCTAGAAGCTCGTTCTCAACAGACTTCGGATATCACGGGTATTGCGACAGGTTATCGAGATTTAGATCACATGACGACAGGTCTGCATGAGGAAGAATTGATTATTTTGGCAGCTCGTCCTGCGGTTGGTAAGACAGCTTTTGCTTTGAATATTGCGCAAAATATCGGAACCAAATTAGACAAGACAGTTGCTATTTTCTCTCTGGAAATGGGTGCTGAAAGCTTGGTCGATCGTATGCTGGCTGCGGAAGGGTTGGTAGAGTCGCATTCTATCCGTACAGGTCAATTGACTGAGGAAGAATGGCGCAAGTATACGATTGCTCAGGGTAATCTGGCTAATGCAAGTATCTACATTGATGATACACCAGGGATTCGAATCACAGAAATTCGCTCTCGTTCCCGTAAACTGGCTCAGGAAACAGGTAATCTAGGCTTGATTTTGATTGACTATCTTCAGCTGATCACAGGGACTGGTCGAGAAAATCGTCAACAAGAAGTATCTGAGATTTCCCGTCAGTTGAAAATCCTAGCAAAAGAACTCAAAGTTCCAGTTATAGCTCTCAGTCAGCTTTCTCGTGGTGTAGAGCAACGTCAAGATAAGAGACCAGTTTTGTCTGATATTCGTGAATCTGGATCTATTGAGCAGGATGCTGATATCGTAGCCTTTCTCTATCGTGATGACTATTATGAGCGCGGTGGTGAAGAGGAGGAAGGCATTCCAAATAATAAAGTAGAAGTGATTATCGAGAAAAACCGTAGCGGTGCTCGCGGAACGGTAGAATTGATTTTCCAAAAAGAATATAATAAATTTTCAAGTATTTCGAAGATGGAGGAACCAAGATGACAGACGCATTTACAGATGTGGCTAAAATGAAAAAAATCAAAGAAGAAATTAAGGCGCATGAGGGACAAGTGGTAGAAATGACCTTAGAAAATGGTCGTAAACGCCAAAAAAAATCGTTTAGGAAAACTAATTGAGGTTTACCCATCGCTCTTCATCGTTGAGTTTGGAAATGTTGAAGGAGACAAACAGGCTAATGTCTATGTTGAATCTTTCACTTATTCAGATATTTTAACGGAAAAGAACTTAATTCATTATTTAGATTAAGGATATTCATGAAAGTGGGAAGTTTCTCACTTTTTTCTTTTTCTTTCGAATGATATAGATGAGGTCAACCTCAAAAATCTAATTATTTGAAGGAGAATGCATGACATTTACTAAAGCAGGACATAAAAAGGGAACTTTTCTCAGAAAGACAGCTGTAGGCTCAGCTTCACTAGTTTTAGCAGGTATTTTTTTATTTAGTGGAGGAACTGTTCATGCCAACCAGGCAAACAATGGATCACTAGCACGAGGAGATGATTATCCTACTTATTATAAAAATGGGAGTCAGGAGATTGATAAATGGCGCATGTATTCTCGTCAGTGTACTTCTTTTGCAGCCTTTCGTTTGAGCAATATCAATGGTTTTGAAATTCCGGCGGCTTATGGAAATGCTAATGAATGGGGATATCGTGCTAAACGAGAAGGTTATCGCGTAGATCAGCGCCCAGCAATTGGTTCTATCGCTTGGGATACGAGTGGACAGTATGGTCATGTCGCTTGGGTATCCAATGTTTTTGGTGATATGATTGAAATTGAAGAATACAATTATGGAGTCAGAGAAAGGTACAATCGACGAACGGTAAAGGCCAATTCTATGACTGGATTCATTCATTTTAAAGACGTGGGGAATGCTAGCGCAGGGAATTATCAGTCTGCTCCTGTCTCTAGCGGGACACATATTTTTACAGAAAAAGCAGCCATTATGGATCAGCCATCACTAACAGCAACGATTATCGATTATTACTATGCGGGAGAAAGTGTTCATTATGATCAGACTCTTGAAAAAGATGGCTATAAATGGATTAGTTATATTTCACGAAGTGGGAACAGACGTTATATCCCGTTAATTAAAACGGAAACCTCTAAGAATGGTTGGGAAAAAGAAGGAACTGTTTGGTATTATTATGAAAATGGTCAGAAAGCAGTCGGTTGGAAGAAGATTAATGGAAACTGGTATCATTTGCAAGCTGATGGTACAATGACGACAGGTTGGTTAAAAGATGGTTCTAAGTGGTATTATTTGAAATCGTCTGGCGAAATGCAGACAGGCTGGTTAAAGGATAACGGAACATGGTACTATCTTGAAAGCTCAGGTGCTATGAAGGCTAGCCAGTGGTTTCAGGTTTCAGGGAAATATTACTATGTAAATTCATCGGGAGCTTTAGCAGTCAATACGACTATCGATGGTTTCCAAGTTGATAGCAGTGGTGCGCGAGTAGAAAATCCAGCATCATAAGTGTTATTCAGCATTTGGGCTCTTCCTAATGGTATTTTTCCCTGCTTTCCTTTATAATGGGTGTATGGACAAGAAAAAATTACTACTAATTGACGGTTCTTCAGTTGCTTTCCGAGCATTTTTTGCACTTTACCAGCAACTGGATCGTTTTAAAAATGACAATGGACTTCATACCAATGCTATCTACGGTTTTCACCTGATGCTAAATCACCTACTGGAGCGTGTTCAACCGAGTCATATCTTGGTTGCTTTTGATGCGGGGAAGACGACCTTCCGTACAGAGATGTATGCAGACTATAAGGGTGGTCGTGCCAAGACTCCGGATGAGTTTCGTGAGCAATTTCCTTTTATTCGTGAGTTGCTAGACCATCTTGGGATTCGTCATTATGAGTTAGCTCAGTATGAAGCAGATGATATCATCGGGACTCTGGGTTGTTTGGCTGAAAAGGATTCTTTTGATGTAACTATCGTCAGCGGAGACAAGGACTTGATTCAGTTGACAGATGAGCATACTGTGGTTGAGATTTCTAAGAAAGGTGTGGCTGAGTTTGAGGCCTTTACACCAGAATATCTCATGGAAAAGATGGGAATCACACCAGCTCAATTTATTGATCTTAAGGCTCTCATGGGGGATAAGTCAGATAATATCCCTGGCGTTACCAAGATTGGTGAAAAGACTGGTATTAAGCTCTTGCTGGAACACGGCTCGCTTGAAGGTATTTATGAAAATATCGATAGTATGAAGGCTTCTAAGATGAAAGAAAATCTCATCAATGATAAGGAACAAGCCTTTCTGTCTAAAACACTAGCTACCATCGACACGAAAGCGCCGATTGAGATTGGACTGGATGATTTGGTTTATAGCGGTCCAGATGTGGAAAATCTTGGGAAATTCTACGATGAGATGGGCTTCAAACAACTCAAGCAGGCTTTAAATGTATCATCAGCTGATGTGGCTGAGAGTTTGGACTTTACTATTGTTGACCAAGTCAGTCAAGATATGCTAAGCGCGGACTCCATCTTTCACTTTGAACTTTTTGGTGAAAACTACCATACAGATGACTTGGTTGGTTTTGCCTGGTCATGCGGAGATAAGTTCTATGCTACAGATAAGCTGGAACTTCTACAGGATTCGATTCTAAAGGATTTTCTAGAAAAAACACCTCTGAAAGTATATGACTTTAAGAAAGCTAAAGTTCTCTTAAATCGTTTTGGTTTGGACTTGCAGACTCCTGCTTTTGACAGTCGCTTGGCCAAATACCTTCTCTCTACTGTAGAGAATAATGAAATTTCAACCATTGCTAGTCTCTATGGTCAAACTTACCTAGTCGATGATGAAACCTTCTATGGTAAGGGTGTCAAGAAAGCTATCCCTGAGAGAGAGAGATTCTTGGAGCACTTGGCTCGCAAGCTTGCTGTGCTGGTTGAGACAGAGCCTGTTTTACTTGAAAAATTAAGTGAAAACGGACAATTAGACCTTCTTTATGATATGGAGCAACCTCTGGCCTTTGTTCTTGCTAAGATGGAAATCGCTGGGATCAAGGTTAAAAAAGAAACTCTACTCGAGATGCAAGCTGAAAATGAGCTTGTCATTGAAAATCTGACTCAAGAGATTTATGAATTGGCTGGTGAGGAGTTTAACATCAACTCGCCTAAACAACTTGGCGAATTGCTTTTTGAAAAGCTAGGTCTCCCCATAGAATACACCAAGAAAACCAAGACAGGTTATTCAACAGCAGTGGATGTGTTAGAGCGCCTAGCTCCGATTGCCCCAATCGTCAAGAAAATTTTAGATTATCGTCAAATTGCTAAGATTCAATCGACTTATGTGATTGGTTTACAGGATTGGATTTTAGCGGATGGCAAGATTCACACGCGCTATGTTCAGGATTTGACTCAGACAGGTCGTCTATCTAGTGTGGATCCAAACTTGCAAAATATTCCTGTTCGCTTGGAACAAGGTCGCCTCATTCGTAAGGCATTCGTGCCAGAGTGGGAAGATAGTGTCCTTCTCAGCTCTGACTATTCACAGATTGAGTTGCGAGTTTTGGCGTATATCTCTAAAGATGAGCACTTAATCAAGGCCTTCCAAGAGGGAGCTGATATCCATACCTCGACAGCCATGCGTGTCTTTGGAATTGAACGTCCTGAGGATGTAACTCCGAACGACCGCCGCAATGCCAAGGCTGTCAACTTTGGAGTGGTTTACGGAATTTCAGACTTTGGTTTATCGAATAATCTGGGCATTAGTCGTAAAGAGGCTAAAGCATACATCGATACCTACTTTGAACGCTTCCCAGGAATTAAAAATTACATGGATGAAGTGGTTCGTGAAGCGCGTGATAAGGGTTATGTAGAAACTCTCTTCAAACGTCGTCGTGAGTTGCCAGATATCAATTCGCGTAACTTTAACGTTCGTGGTTTTGCAGAGCGTACAGCTATCAACTCACCTATTCAAGGATCGGCTGCAGATATTCTCAAAATCGCTATGATTCAGCTAGATAAAGCCTTGGTAGCAGGTGGTTATCAAACTAAGATGCTGTTACAAGTACACGATGAAATTGTTCTTGAAGTGCCTAAGTCAGAATTGGTAGCTATTAAAAAACTTGTCAAACAAACCATGGAAGAAGCCATTCAACTCAGTGTGCCCCTGATTGCTGATGAAAATGAAGGCGTGACTTGGTATGAGGCCAAATAAAAAATAGCCTATCAGACAAAAAAGAAATCCCCTTGAACGTTACTGTTCAAAGGGGATTTTTGGTGAGAAAATTTTTGTAAGCAAAGATAAACTCGATTTTATCTAACTATATAGTAGAATTATTTGATTTGTTTCTTTTGTTCTTTTTTTGCAAGGATTGGTAGAATAACACCTAATCCAATCAGAATAATTGGGGTCAAGATGTTTGTAAGAAGA
>NZ_KV804942.1:22025-106961 GCF_001811505.1 Streptococcus sp. HMSC034E03 | reverse complement strand
TAATTGGGGTCAAGATGTTTGTAAGAAGAGAGAATTGCCAAGCAGTTGGATTTTCAGCGTAGTTAATTTTTGGAACCATACCTAGGATACAAGCAAAGGCAGTGAAGAGGAAGCACCAAGTACCGATAACAAAACCAAGCTTAGGATTGTTCACAAACTTGTATTCGGCATTTTTGTATGTCTTCCAAGCGCGATTGAGCATCATGTAGGCAAGGAATACCCAGAGGTAACGCATTGGCATTACGATCGAATTGAGGTTTGTCATCCATTTTACAAGTCCATCAATTTCCTGAATACCAAAAATTGGAAGAATGATGATAAGGCTAACGAGGACACCTGTAAGAAGGTAGCCATTAATGAGGACACCTTTTTCAGTACGTTTGCGAAGCCAGCTTGGGATGTAGTTTTCATCAGCGTTATTGAGAAGGATTTGCAATGGTGCGTCAATAGAGAAGGCAAGCGCAGCGATTTGTCCGACCATGTTTGTAAGAGCGTAGATCACGACAAAGAGGTTTCCAACTCCCCAAGAATTTCCTAACATTTGGAAGGCTTGATAAGCACCATTACGCATGAGGTCTTCAGGGATGTTATTGCCATCAAATAGCATTCCCATGGCAACTGATCCGAGGATAGCAGAGAGCCCCACCATGATGGCCATGACAATCATACCTTTTGGAAATTCTTTTGCAGGGTTGCGAGTTTGATTAACATATGGGGAAATTTTTTCACAACCACCAACTGCAAAGACCAATAGTGAGATTGTTGTAAAATAAGAAAAATCAAAGTTTGGAATGTAGGTGCTCAGTTGATCCATGTGCGGTGTCGCAAACTGAATATCTGGCTTGATGAAAGGCAGACCGACAGCCAAAAGCACAAAGAGTAAAGACATAATCAACATAGCACTTCCCGCTAAGCTACCAATGACTTTTAGAGTTGCCAATCCTTTTGTAGAAAGGTAGAGGAAAAGTCCAAAGATTAGCAAGCAGAGAATAACGATCCAGTGGATGTCGATTTGTTTAAGGAATTGTCCGTTACCTTGCAAGGCCCAACCAAGCGGAATTAGAATTCCTTGAGGTTTTTGTGCGAGATAAGGGATATGCACAACCCAGTAGGTCCAAGCAGCAAAGTAAGCTAAACGTTTGGTTGATGTTTTTTCAACCCAGTCACTAACACCGCTTCCGCTTTCCTTAAAGGTAGAACCTAGTTGTCCAACGATGAGGGAATAAGGGATGAAGTAGAGTGCGAGGATTAAAATCCAAGATACGACGACTGAAATTCCCTGTTGAGAATAGTTGTTGACGACGTTTCCTAGCCCCCAAACCATGTTGAAGGCAATCAGAGAAACCATCAGCCAATTAAGTTGGTGTTGATCTTTTTTCATAATGTCTCCTTTTCTATTAATTTCAGTATATCATGTTTTTTTGAAAGCGCCTAACAAAATCCGAAATTTCCTATAAAAAATGTAGGGGGAATTTATCAGCTGGAGTTTGTACTTGAGTAAAAGTTATACACAATCTGTGGATAACTTTGTGAAATAAAAAATTGTTTTCCAAATGTTAGTTTAGAAAAAAGAGATAGAATGTATGAGTTGGGTACTAAGCTAGTCGGATATAAAGACTGATAGAACAGGCTATTCAGGGTGTTTTAGTTTAGGATGTCAAAAAAATGGTTGAGAGAAATCGTTTGGAAGTACATGAAATTGATTTGAAAGTTGATTGAAAGTTATACACAATCTGTGGATAACTTTGTGGAGGATTTGGTATAAATCAGAAAGTCCCCTTGTACATGACAAAGGGATTTGAACTATTAGTGATTTGGTAACCAGCTGAGTGTAAAGTCTAGATTTTGGGCATCTAGCAAATCCTGGTGACCAATACTCTGAACTTCTTTTCCGTCAAGATGACAGTCTTGTACAAAGTGGAAGTGTTCATGATTTTGTTGCGTACGAATATCCAACCACTGGTTTTTTTCTGCTAGATAGACACGAAGGTGGTCAAAGAGTGGAATCCCAAGGTCATAAATAGCTTTTCCTGGGCAGGTCGGGTAAAGCCCAAGGGCAGACCAGACATACCAGGCAGATAGACTACCGTTATCCTCATCTCCTGGATAAGCATCCCAGCCAGCTCGAAAGGCTTTTTGACGGAGGGTCTTGATTAAGAGACTGGTGTATTGAGGATAATTGCTATAGCGGAAGAGATAAGGGATGTGGAAACTTGGTTGGTTGGAAATGGCTAGTTGACCAAATGGTGCTGTTGCCATTTCGCTCATCTCGTGAATTTCATATCCATAACCCGTCGTTTCAAAGAGTGGGAGACTTTGACAAGCTTTTAAAAGATAGTTACTAAAGGCTTCTTTTCCACCCATTAGTTGGCTAAGTCCAGAAATATCGTGTAAGACACCCAAACTGGCTTGAATAGCTGAACACTCAGCGTAGTCACGCCCCCAACTATAGGGAGAAAAGTCAGGACGGAAGTTGCCATCTACATCACGCGCCCTCATGTAACCCGTCTCAGAGTCAAATAGATTCTGATAGTTTTTAGAATATTGAGCATAGGTTTGAGCCAGCTCTTCTTGACCTAATTTTGCTGCGCAGGTAGAGATGCAAAAATCACTGTAAGCATAGTCCAGTGTATGACTGACACTTTCATGGAAGTCCGTGGATAGGTATCCTAGTTTTTGGTATTGAGCCAGGCCGTGTCGTCCGTTGATAGTTTTTGGATCTGCCTTGGTCGCAGTTTCAATCATGGCTTTGAGAAATTCTTCTTCAAGTTCAGGTGCCATATCCTTGCAAGCACTATCTGCAAGAAGGCCATCAATCAAAGTCCCAGGCATCATTCCTCTTTCGTCAGGAGCCAGCCACTTAGGGAGATACCCGGTATCTCTATAGCTATTGAGGAAACCTTCAATAAACTGACGATAGTGCTCTGGAATAATCAAGGCAAAGAGCGGGAATGAAGTGCGGAAGGTATCCCAAAAACCATTGTTGGTATAGAGTAGACCAGGCTTGATCGTTCCTGAAGCAAGGTCTATATGAATAGTCTCGCCTTGCTCATTTACCTCATAGAAGGTTTGTGGGAAAAGAAAGAGTCTATAAAGACAGTGATCAAAAAATGTTCGGTCTACAGGGCCAGTTTCCACGACATCAAAACGACCTAGAAGGTTTTCCCAACTTTCTTTGGCCTCTGATTTCGTTTCTTCAAAGTCTTTTCTAGGCAGATTAAAGAGGGCCTGTTCTTTAGAAATAAAAGAAGTAGCTAGTTGAACTAGAGCTTCTGCTCCAGCCAAGTCGATACGCCAGTCTTGCCCCACTTGATAGATAGATAGAATATCCGTAGAGAATGCGAGGGCAGTGAACATGACGAGGGGACTTTTGTTGGTTTCGGTTAATCCGCTTTGACCAAGGCTGACAGTCCGCTCATCTACTTGCTCTAATGATAAATCATCAGCTGCATGCAGATAGAGTGAGAGCTTCTTGCCTTGTATCTGTCTTAGTTGAATAGAAGCCCCATAGCAAGTAGGTGTGAGTTGGGTTTCAATCTGATAACGTTCAGAAAAAGTTCTGAGATAATGGGGATTGAAAATAGCACGATCAAGGTTATAAGAAGACTGACGATGGAAGAGGGTGTCACCGTTGATTTCTCCTGTAACAGGAGTCAGTAGCAACCAAGAATAATCACCAATCCAAGGGCTAGGCTGATGGGTTAGTCGAATACCCTGAAATATGGGAAGATGGGGATCAAAAAACCAAGACCCTTCCTGGTCACTAGTTTGTGGAACAAAGTAATTCATCCCAAAAGGTACTCCAGCGTAAGGTAGGGTATTTCCCTGAGAAAAGGCGTGCTTGCTAGCTGTGCCAAAGCGGGTATCAATGGTTTCAAGTATCGGTTTCATAGTGGTTTCCTTCAGTAGTTTTCTACATTATATCAGAAAAAGGAGACTTTTAGAAAGCGACTTCAAAATATAACAATTTTGTAGAATAATGACTAACATTTGTGTATATATTTTCTGGACTAAAAGCTATATACTGAAAATGAAAATTTGTTTGAAAGAGGCAAAATAGTTTATGGTTTATTCAAAAGAAATTGTCAGAGAGTGGCTAGATGAGGTAGCAGAGCGTGCCAAGGAGCATCCTGAGTGGGTTGATGTCTTTGAACGTTGCTATACAGACACCTTGGACAATACAGTTGAGATTTTAGAAGATGGCTCGACCTTTGTATTGACGGGAGATATTCCAGCTATGTGGCTTCGTGACTCGACTGCCCAGCTTAGACCATACCTTCATGTGGCAAAAAGAGACCCTCGTTTGCGCCAGACCATTGCTGGCTTGGTTAAACGCCAGATGACTTTGATTCTCAAGGATCCCTATGCCAACTCTTTTAATATTGAGGAGAACTGGAAGGGTCATCATGAGACAGACCATACAGACCTCAATGGCTGGATTTGGGAACGTAAGTATGAAGTAGATTCGCTTTGTTATCCATTGCAATTGGCTTATCTCCTTTGGAAAGAAACTGGTGAGACTAGCCAATTTGATGAAACCTTTGTTACAGCGACTAAGGAAATCCTTCATCTCTGGACGGTGGAACAAGATCATAAGAACTCGCCTTATCACTTCGTCCGTGATACTGATCGTAAGGAAGATACCTTGGTAAATGACGGCTTTGGGCCAGACTTTGCTGTGACAGGGATGACCTGGTCAGCCTTTCGTCCAAGTGATGACTGCTGTCAGTATAGCTACTTGATTCCATCAAATATGTTTGCAGTGGTTGTCTTAGGTTATGTCCAAGAAATCTTTGCAGAATTGAATCTAGCTGATAGCAAGAGCATCATTGCTGATGCTAAGCGTCTCCAGGCGGAGATTCAGGAAGGGATTGAAAATTACGCCTACACTACTAACAGCAAGGGTGAGAAGATTTATGCCTTTGAGGTAGATGGTTTAGGAAATGCTAGCATCATGGATGATCCAAACGTACCAAGTTTGTTGGCTGCCCCATATCTTGGCTACTGTGATGTCAATGACGAAGTGTATCAAGCCACTCGTCGCACCATTCTGAGCCCTGAAAATCCCTACTTCTACCAAGGAGAATACGCTAGCGGTCTCGGAAGTTCTCATACCTTCTATCGCTATATCTGGCCAATCGCCCTTTCTATCCAAGGCTTGACAGCTACAGATAAAGCTGAGAAAAAATTCTTGCTAGATCAGCTGGTTGCTTGCGATGGTGGAACAGGTGTTATGCACGAAAGCTTCCACGTAGATGATCCGACCCTCTACTCTCGTGAATGGTTCTCTTGGGCCAACATGATGTTTTGTGAGTTGGTCTTGGATTACTTGGATATCCGCTAAGGAACATGCTTAAGCGCAACTGATTCTTGGAAAGAATCACAAATTTACATTTAAAACGTTAACAATAAAAATTTAAATTTAGAATGAGGTTTTACTTCATGGAAAATGTTGTCGTACATATTATCTCACATAGTCACTGGGATCGTGAGTGGTACTTGCCTTTTGAAAGCCACCGTATGCAGTTGGTGGAATTATTTGACAATCTCTTTGATCTCTTTGAAAATGACCCTGAGTTCAAGAGCTTCCACTTGGATGGACAAACCATTGTCCTTGATGACTACTTGGATATTCGCCCTGAAAATCGCGACAAAGTTCAACGCTACATTGACGAAGGAAAATTGAAGATTGGTCCCTTTTACATCTTGCAGGATGACTACTTGATTTCCAGCGAAGCCAATGTCCGCAATACCTTGATTGGACAAGCTGAATGTGCCAAATGGGGTAAATCAACTCAGATTGGTTACTTCCCAGATACCTTTGGAAATATGGGACAAGCGCCTCAAATTCTTCAAAAATCAGGTATTCACGTGGCAGCCTTTGGTCGCGGTGTCAAGCCAATCGGATTTGATAACCAAGTCCTTGAAGATGAACAGTTTACTTCTCAATTTTCTGAGATGTACTGGCAGGGGGCTGATGGAAGTCGTGTGCTCGGTATTCTCTTTGCTAACTGGTACAGTAACGGGAATGAAATTCCAGTGGATAAAGACGAGGCTTTGGCTTTCTGGAAGCAAAAGTTAGCAGACGTCCGTGATTATGCATCGACCAACCAATGGTTGATGATGAACGGCTGTGACCACCAACCTGTTCAGAGAAATCTGAGCGAAGCCATTCGTGTGGCAAACGAACTCTTCCCTGACGTGACCTTTACTCATAGCTCATTTGACGAATATGTCCAAGCACTGGAAAGTGCCCTTCCTGAACAATTATCAACGGTCACAGGTGAGTTGACCAGTCAGGAAACGGATGGTTGGTATACTCTTGCCAATACTTCTTCTTCACGCGTTTACCTCAAACAATCCTTCCAAGAAAATAGCAACTTGTTAGAGCAGGTTGTGGAACCATTGACTATTCTCACTGGTGGTCATAACCATAAGGACCAATTGACCTATGCATGGAAAGTGCTCTTGCAAAATGCACCACACGATAGTATCTGTGGTTGTAGTATTGACGAAGTTCACCGTGAAATGGAAACTCGTTTTGCCAAGGTTAATCAAGTCGGGAATTTTGTTAAGACCAATCTTCTTAACGAATGGAAGGGTAAATTAGCTACTCAAAATGCGCAAAGCGACTACCTCTTTACCGTTGTCAACACAGCTTTACATGACAAGGTTGATACAGTTAGTGTTGTAGTGGATGTGGCTACTTGTGATTTCAAAGAATTGCATCCGACTGAAGGTTACAAGAAGATGGCAGCCGTGACCTTACCAACCTACCATGTTGAAGATTTGGATGGTC
Source organism: Streptococcus sp. HMSC034E03 (assembly GCF_001811505.1). Classification (GTDB taxonomy): domain Bacteria; phylum Bacillota; class Bacilli; order Lactobacillales; family Streptococcaceae; genus Streptococcus. Next base: position 100,162 of record NZ_KV804942.1, on the reverse strand, counting down.
ATGTCATTGAAGCTAAGATTGAAGACTTGGGAGCAAGTTTTGGTTATACTTTACCAAAAGACAAGTTCCGCCAACCCTATATTGCTCGTCAAGTGCGCGTGACAATCCCGGTCCACCTTGCTCCGCTTTCTTGGGCAAGCTTCCAATTAGTTGAAGGCCAAGTAGAATACAGAGATGGTATTTATCAAAATGGAGTCATTGATACCCCATTCGTAACAGTGAGTGTAGATGAAGGAATTACAGTTTACGACAAGACTACGAATGAAGCCTACGAAGATTTCATCCAATTCGAGGACCGTGGAGATATTGGTAACGAGTACATTTACTTCCAGCCGAAAGGAACTGAGCCAATTTATGCTCAACTGAAAGGTTATGAAGTCTTAGAAAACAATGCTCGCTATGCCAAAATCTTGCTCAAACATGACTTGACTGTTCCAGTTAGCGCAGATGAAAAATTGGATGCAGAACAAAGAGGTATCATCGAGTTCATGAAACGAGATGCAGGTCGTTCAGAAGAGTTGACAACCATTCCTCTTGAAACAGAAATGACTGTCTTTGTGGACAATCCACAGATTCGCTTCAAGACTCGCTTTACTAATACAGCCAAAGACCACCGCATTCGTCTCTTGGTGAAAACTCATAACACTCGTCCAAGCAATGCTTCTGAAAGCATCTATGAAGTTGTGACAAGACCAAATAAACCAGCAGCTTCTTGGGAAAATCCTGAAAATCCACAACACCAACAAGCTTTTGTCAGCTTGTATGATGATGTTAAAGGAGTGACCGTATCCAATAAAGGATTGCACGAATATGAAATTCTTGGAGATGACACCATGGCTGTAACCCTTCTTCGTGCTTCAGGCGAACTCGGTGACTGGGGCTATTTCCCAACACCAGAAGCTCAGTGCTTGCGAGCTATCGAAGTTGAGTTTGCAGTAGAATGTCACCAAGCAGGGGAACGCTTCTCCGCTTTCCGTCGTGCCAAAGCCTTCCAGGTGCCATTTACAGCTCTTCAAGTTGCAAAACAAGAGGGGAGCGTTGCAGCAACGGGTAGCCTCTTTAACCATCCGGCACTGAACTTGCCACAAGTCTGCCCGACAGCCTTTAAGGTAGCTGAGAATGAAGAAGGTTATGTCCTTCGTTACTACAACATGAGTCAAGAAAATATCCGTGTGTCTGAAAAACAACAAACCATTCTTGACTTGTTGGAACGCCCATACCCAGTCCATTCAGGACTATTGGCACCACAAGAAATTCGTACAGAATTGATTAAAAAAGAAGAAATTTAATTTCAAAAAGAAAACATAAACAGAAAGGAGGAGCGAAAAAGTAAGAACCAACTGCTGATTCGCTCCTTTTTACAGGTGAAAGCAATGACCCTTGCAACCATTGATATCGGAGGGACTGGGATTAAATTTGCCAGTCTAACTCCTGATGGAAAGATTTTAGATAAGACCAGCACACCAACTCCAGAGACTCTAGAAGATTTGCTAGCTTGGTTGGACCAACGCTTGTCAGAACAGGACTATCGTGGGATTGCTATGAGTGTACCAGGTGCAGTTAATCAAGAAACAGGTGTGATTGAGGGAATTAGCGCCATTCCTTACATCCATGGATTTTCTTGGTATGAGGCCCTTGCTCATCACAAGCTTCCAATCCATCTAGAAAATGATGCCAACTGCGTTGGACTCAGTGAATTGTTGGCTCATCCTGAGATTGAAAATGCAGCCTGTGTCGTGATTGGTACAGGAATCGGTGGGGCTATGATTATCAATGGTAAGCTTCACCGAGGACGTCATGGCTTGGGCGGTGAGTTTGGCTATATGACAACCATCGAACCGGCGGAAAAGCTCAACAACTGGTCACTACTAGCTTCTACAGGAAACATGGTTCGTTACGTCATTGAAAAATCTGGTCAGTCTGATTGGGATGGCCGCAAGGTTTACCAAGAAGCGGCAGCCGGCAATGCTCTTTGCCAGGAAGCCATTGAGCGTATGAATCGTAATCTGGCTCAAGGACTGCTCAATATCCAGTACCTGATTGACCCAGATGTGATTAGCCTAGGTGGCTCTATCAGTCAAAACCCAGATTTTATCAAAGGTGTGCAAAAAGCAGTAGACACCTTTGTGGAAAGATATGAAGAGTATACAATTGCTCCAGTCATTCAAGCTTGCACCTATCACGCAGATGCCAATCTCTACGGTGCCCTTGTCAACTGGTTACAGGAGGAAAACCAATGGTAAGATTTACAGGACTTAGTCCCAAACAAGCGCAAGCTATTGAAGTATTAAAAAATCACATCTCCCTACCGGATGTAGAGGTGGCAGTCGCTCAGTCTGACCAAGCTTCTATCTCTATCAAGGGTGAGAATGGGCAGTATCAACTGACCTACCGCAAACCTCATCAACTCTACCGCGCTTTATCTGTGCTAGCAACAGCTTTGGCAGAAGGTGACAAGGTAGAAATTGAAGAACAAGCTACTTACGAAGATTTGGCTTATATGGCTGACTGTTCCCGAAATGCGGTGCTCAATGTCGCTTCTGCCAAGCAGATGATTGAAGTCTTGGCTCTCATGGGGTACTCAACTTTTGAGCTCTATATGGAAGACACCTATCAGATTGAGGGACAACCCTATTTTGGTTATTTCCGTGGAGCATACTCAGCTGAAGAGTTACAGGAAATTGAAGCCTACGCTCATCAGTTTGATATGACCTTTGTCCCATGTATCCAGACCTTGGCCCACTTATCAGCCTTTGTCAAATGGGGTGTCAAGGAAGTGCAGCAACTTCGTGATGTAGAGGACATTCTCCTCATCGGCGAAGAAAAAGTCTACGACCTGATTGACGGTATGTTTGCGACGTTATCTAAACTACAAACTCGCAAGGTCAATATCGGGATGGATGAAGCTCACCTAGTTGGTTTGGGGCGTTATCTTATCCTGAACGGTGTGGTTGATCGTAGTCTCCTCATGTGCCAACACTTGGAGCGCGTGCTGGATATTGCAGACAAATACGGTTTCCACTGCCAGATGTGGAGCGATATGTTCTTCAAACTCATGTCAGCAGACGGCCAGTACGACCGTGATGTGGAGATTCCAGAGGAGACTCGTGTTTACCTTGACCGTCTCAAAGACCGTGTGACCTTGGTTTACTGGGATTATTACCAAGATAGCGAAGAAAAATACAATCGTAACTTCAGTAACCATCACAAGATTAGCCAGGATATCGCCTTTGCAGGTGGTGCTTGGAAGTGGATTGGCTTTACACCTCATAACCATTTCAGCCGTCTCATTACTCTTGAAGCAAACAAAGCCTGCCGTGCCAATCAGATCAAAGAAGTCATTGTGACTGGTTGGGGAGATAATGGTGGTGAAACAGCCCAGTTCTCGATCCTACCGAGCTTACAAATCTGGGCAGAACTCAGCTACCGCAATGATTTAGAACGTCTGTCAGCTCATTTCAAGACCAATACAGGATTATCCGTTGAGGACTTTATGCAGCTTGACCTGGCCAACCTCTTACCAGACTTGCCAGACAATCTCAGTGGAATTAACCCTAACCGCTATGTCTTTTATCAGGATGTCCTCTGTCCAATCCTTGACAAGCACATGACTCCTGAACAGGACAAGCCACACTTTGCTCAGGCAGCTGAGATTCTTACTGACATTAAAGAAAAAGCAGGTATCTACGCTTATCTCTTTGAAACTCAGGCTCAGTTGAATGCTATTTTAAGTAGTAAGGTTGATGTAGGCCGACGCATCCGTCAAGCCTATCAAGCAGGCGATAAAGAGAGCTTGCAGCAAATTGCTAGAGAAGAACTACCAAAATTAAGAAGCCAGATTGAAACCTTCCACAAGCTCTTTAGCCAACAATGGTTGAAGGAAAACAAGGTCTTTGGTTTGGATACAGTAGATATCCGTATGGGTGGGCTCTTGCAACGCATCAAGCGAGCAGAAAGTCGCATTGAAAACTACCTGGCAGGCGAAATCTCTCGTATTGACGAACTAGAAGTAGAGATTCTTCCATTTACTGACTTCCACGCAGACAAGGACTTCGCAGCAACGACAGCCAACCAGTGGCATACCATCGCGACAGCTTCGACTATTTATACAACCTAGAAATTTATCACAGATAGCCAAACATCTCCTTTTAAATAAATGGAGATGTTCTTTGATTTGGAGCTAGGGAAGGAGTATAATGAAAGTATAAGGATAGTTTGGAGGTCTGACCATGAAAAAGCTACTACTAGTCCTAGGTGCAAGTATGCTAGTTTTATCTGCTTGTCAAAAGACGACAGAAGATAGCGCAACTAGTTCGTTAACACCAAAAAACCAACAAACCAAGGAAGTAACAAACTATTTTCACTACCTAGCGGATTCCTATCAAAAGGCTCTTTTCCACGAAAAAGAAGACAAGGATACAAGTGTTCAATCACCCATGGCTGCTACGGTTGTAGCCATGGAAGAGCTCCAGCAATCTAATCCGACTGACCAAGCCTTGATTATGAAGAACTACTCGGATTTTCAGAAGCTAATCCAATACAACACGGAAAAGTGGCAGGAAGAGTTTGCAAGCTGGGCTGCTTCTATGGGACAGTCCTATTATAGACTAGAGCATAGAAACTTTGACGAAAAAAATGAACTCATCAAACAATTGGAAACAACCACTGTCTCTCAGAAAAGAGTCAGATGGAATATTTTCGGGGTATCCAGTGACAACGCCTATGATTACTTGGTTTTGGATGCCTACTATGATGATCAGGACAAACATTTCTACTTATTTACACTGAAAGATGGGCAAGCACAGGTCTTACATGCCGATAAGACTTTAGAAACTATCAGTGCTGCAAACTTTGAAGAGACTGAAAACACAGATTTAGCACAAGGCTTTAAGGAATTTCTATTAAAAACAAGCGTAGCTACAGAGAATGAGCCAGATATAGACAATAGTTCTCTAACAGACAAGATAAAAATAGCCATGGAATCCTACTCAGATAGTAAGGGTGAAAGATTTAAGTCAACTAGCCTAGCAACATATGGTCGCTATTATGGGCTTGCAGTTCCGGATCAGATGATGCAATTTGGGCAAGTCGATGGAGTCAAATATACTTTTAAATGGCATGGCTATACTGCTGGTCTTGGAGAAAAACGATTTGAAATCTTGGCCTGTTATGTAAATGAAGCAGGGACAGAAGTGATTCTCTTTGGCTACAAGGATGGTCACCCAACTATTTTACATACTGAGGGGGAACCAGAGATTTATAAAAACGAAGCAGGTGCTATTATAGATGCCCAGGTTCATTTTGTTGATTTTCACCAACCGATATTAGAACAAGTTTTCAAGTAACAAATATGGGCAACACCTCTTGCAAGCAAGACGTTTCTCGTGAAACATCCTTCTTATATAAAAAAGTTCTCCACATAAAATAATTTGTGGAGTTTTTTCTATAATTAGTAGTTTAAACTATCCTTAAAATAGGAGTATACTATTTTTGTAAACGTTATCAAGTCTAAAAATTGTGAGATTATCAAGTTTTAGAAAAATAAAAAGGGAGGAAATTATGAACAAGTTTTCAAAAACTTTGAGAGATAATTGGATATTTCTCTTAATGGTTTTACCAGGGACACTTTGGTTGATCTTATTCTTCTACATCCCAGTATTTGGAAATGTGGTTGCCTTCAAAGACTACCATATGACTGGTGAAGGATTCGTTCACAGTATTATAAATAGTAAATGGGTCGGACTAGATAACTTTAAATTCTTGTTTAGTTCCAAAGATGCCTTTGTCATTACTCGAAACACTGTCCTTTATAACCTTGGATTTATCTTTATCGGTTTGATCGTGTCAGTTGGTATCGCTATTATCCTTAGTGAACTTCGCTCTAAGCAAATGGTTAAAATCTACCAAACATCTATGTTATTCCCTTACTTCCTATCTTGGGTTATCATCAGTTTCTTTACAGATGCTTTCCTAAATATCGATAAAGGGCTTATTAACCACACCTTAGAAGCTCTTGGCATGAAGGGGATTAACTTCTACGCTGACATCAGTATCTGGCCTTATCTTCTCCTCTTCCTAGGAATTTGGAAAGGCTTTGGATACAGTAGTGTTATGTACTATGCAACAATCATGGGTATTGATCCAACCTACTACGAAGCAGCGACAGTGGACGGTGCTAGCAAATGGCAACGTATCCGCAACGTAACCATCCCTCAGTTAACACCACTTGTGACAGTATTGACCATCCTTGCAGTCGGAAACATCTTCCGTGCAGACTTCGGTCTCTTCTACCAAATCCCTCACAATGCTGGTCAGCTCTATAGCGTAACAAACGTATTGGACGTCTACGTCTTTAACGGTTTGACTCAGACAGCAGATATCGGTATGGCATCAGCAGCCGGTCTCTATCAGTCAGTCGTCGGTTTGATTCTGGTTATTCTATCAAACTTACTTGCAAGACGTGTTGATCCTAACTCGGCACTATTCTAGAAAGGAGGAGCATATGGCAAAAAAAATTCAAAAAGAAAAAATTGATAATGTTGGCATACACTCCTTCAGCAAAAAGGCAGATATCTTCTTTAGTATCATATCTGGTTTGCTGGCCTTCTCTTGTATCTTGCCTTTCATCTTTGTCATCATTATCTCAGTTACAGATGAGAAGAGTATCGTTCAATATGGATATAGCTTCTTCCCATCACAGTTTGGATTAGATGGTTTTGAGTTTTTGGCTCAGTTCAAAGATAAGATTTTACAAGCACTCTTTATCTCAGTGTTTGTGACAGTTGTCGGTACATTGACAAACGTCTTTATCACTACAACTTATGCCTATGCCATCTCGCGTTCAACATTTAAGTATCGTAAATTCTTTACAATCTTCGCTCTTCTTAGTATGTTGTTCAACGCTGGTTTGGTACCAGGCTATATCGTGGTGACACAATTGCTTCACCTTGGTGATACCATTTGGGCCTTGATTGTTCCAATGCTTCTATCACCATTCAACATCATGTTGATGCGTTCTTTCTTCAAGAAAACCATCCCAGAAGCAATCCTCGAATCAGCTCGTATCGATGGAGCTAGTGAAGCTCGTATCTTCTTCCAAATCTGTTTGCCACTGTCATTACCAGGTATCGCAACGATTACACTATTGACAGCGCTTGGCTTCTGGAATGACTGGTTTAACGCCCTTCTTTACATCAAGAGTGATAACTTGTATCCATTACAATATTTGCTCATGCAAATTCAAAACAACATGGATTACATTGCTAAGTCAGTTGGTATGTCAGGACAGCTTGCAGTTGCCCTACCAAAAGAAACAGGTCGTATGGCCATGGTCGTAGTTGCGACTGTTCCGATTGCTATCCTTTACCCATTCTTCCAACGTTACTTTGTAAAAGGTTTGACTATCGGTGGTGTTAAAGAGTAAGGAAGTCTAAGAAACATTGTTTCTTCTCTAACTCTGATTTTTCTGACAAAGGAAAATCAACAATTTAATTTTGTTAATAACTTTAAAAATAAAAAAAGGAGTTTTTATAATGAAAAACTGGAAAAAATATGCTTTTGCATCTGCTAGCCTTGTCGCTTTAGCTGCTAGCCTTGCTGCTTGTGGAAACCTTAAAGGAAATAACCAAAAAGCTGCTGAATCATCATCATCAGGTGATACAACTGTTATCAAAATGTACCAAATCGGTGACAAACCAGATAACTTGGATGAATTGCTAGAAAATGCAAACAAAATCATCGGAGAAAAAGTTGGCGCTAAATTGGATATCCAATACCTTGGTTGGGGTGACTACAGCAAGAAAATGTCAGTTATCACTTCATCAGGTGAAAACTATGATATCGCCTTTGCAGATAACTATGTCGTAAACGCTCAAAAAGGTGCTTATGCTGACTTGACAGAATTGTACAAGAAAGAAGGAGCTGACCTTTACAAAGCACTTGACCCAGCTTACATCAAAGGTAACACTGTAAACGGTAAAATTTACGCAGTTCCAGTAGCAGCCAACGTTGCATCTTCACAAAACTTTGCCTTCAACGGCCCACTTCTTGAAAAATATGGAATTGATATCTCAGGTGTAACTTCATACGAAACACTTGAACCAGTATTGAAACAAATCAAAGAAAAAGCTCCAGATGTAATGCCATTTGCTGTTGGTAAAAACTTTATTCCATCAGAAAACTTTGACTACCCAGTTGCAAACGGACTTCCATTCGTCATCGATCTTGAAGGCGACACTACTAAGATCGTAAACCGTTACGAAGTTCCTCGTTTCGTAGAACACTTGAAGACTCTTCACAAATTCTATGAAGCAGGATACATTCCAAAAGACGTAGCAACAAGCGAAACTTCATATGACCTTACTCAAGATACTTGGTTTGTTCGCGAAGAAACAGTAGGACCAGCTGACTACGGTAGCAGCTTGCTTTCTCGTGTTGCTAACAGAGACATCCAAATCAAACCATTTACTAACTTCATCAAGAAAAACCAAACAACACAAGTTGCTAACTTTGTAATTTCAAATAACTCTAAGAACAAAGAAAAAGCAATGGAAGTGTTGAACCTCTTGAACACTAATGCAGAACTCTTGAACGGACTTGTTTATGGACCAGAAGGCAAGAACTGGGAAAAAGTAGCAGGTAAAGAAAACCGTGTTAAAGTCCTTGATGGATACAAAGGAAACACTCACATGTCAGGATGGAACACTGGTAACAACTGGATCCTTTACATCAACGAAAACGTTACAGATGAGCAAATTGCACAATCTAAGAAAGACTTGGAAACTGCAAAAGAATCTCCAGCGCTTGGATTCATCTTTAACACTGACAACGTGAAATCTGAAATCTCAGCTATCACTAACACTATGCAACAATTCGATACAGCTATCAACACTGGTACTGTAGACCCAGAAAAAGCTATTCCAGAATTGATGGAAAAACTTAAATCTGAAGGTGCTTACCAAAAAGTATTGGATGAAATGCAAAAACAATACGACGAATTCTTGAAAAGCAAATAATCGCAAGAACAATTGATTTCGTGTATTCATTCCTAAAAAGAGCGATCACTGCCTTGTCTGGATATTTCCAGACGGGGTGGTGATTCTTTTTAGGGTAAGTGCATATAATTATCTGTATTTCTATCTAGATATTTGCTCTTACATATAACATTGGACACAGACATATGAAAAAATACCATCTACTCTTTAAAATCAGTGCAATCTTATCTTACTTATTTTTCGTATATGGACTCTCTCAGCTAACACTGGTGGTTCAAAATTACTGGCAATATTCTTCTCAGATTGGCAATTTTTTCTGGATTAAAAATCTTATCAGTCTTGTCTTTATTGGCCTCATGATTTGGATTTTAGCCAAGGCAGGACATGGCTACCTTTTTGTTATTCAAAAGAAAAAATGGCTATGGTATACAGTTTTGACGGTTTTCGTAACCGTACTTTGCATATCTTTTAATTTTCAAACGGCAAGACATGTACAGTCAACCTCTGAGGGCTGGGCTGTACTAATCGGCTATAGTGGGACAAATTTTGCCGAGTTGGGTCTCTACCTGACCTTATTTTTCCTAGGTCCTCTGATGGAAGAGTTGATTTATAGGGGTTTGTTCCAACACGCCTTCTTTAAAGATTCGAAGCTTGGACTTGACCTGATTCTTCCTTCGGTTTTATTTGCTCTTCCTCACTTTTCTAGCTTTCCAAATTTCTTAGATATTCTTGTTTTTTCGACATTTGGAGTATGTTGTGCTGGATTAACTCGTTATACCAAGAGTATCTATCCTAGCTATGCAATTCATGTGATTAATAATATTGTAGCAACCTTGCCATTTTTGTTAACTTTTCTTCACCGAATATTTAGTTGAAACAAGATCTGAAAATGGTCTTGTTTTCAATTTTCGGTCAAATAAATTGCATTCGCTTTCTTGGGAGAGTATACTGGTATAGTTGAATGAAAAATTCTGATAATTTAATCTTAGAAAAGAGAATCAATCTTATGTCAAAAGATATTCGAGTTTTACTTTACTATAAATATGTTCCCATCGAAAACGCGGAACAATTTGCTGCAGACCACTTAGCTTTCTGTAAGTCTATTGGCCTCAAGGGTCGTATCCTAGTGGCTGACGAAGGGATCAACGGAACCGTTTCTGGAGACTACGAAACAACGCAAAAATACATGGACTACGTTCACAGCCTTCCAGGTATGGAAGACCTCTGGTTCAAGATTGATGAAGAAAGTGAGCAAGCCTTCAAGAAGATGTTTGTTCGCTACAAAAAGGAAATCGTTCACCTTGGTTTAGAGGATGATAACTTTGATAACGACATCAATCCTCTTGAAACAACAGGTGCTTACTTGTCACCAAAAGAATTCAAAGAAGCCCTTCTAGACGAAGATACAGTTGTCCTTGACACACGTAACGATTACGAGTACGATCTTGGCCACTTCCGAGGAGCTATCCGTCCAGACATCCGCAACTTCCGTGAGTTGCCACAATGGGTCCGTGATAACAAGGAAAAGTTCATGGACAAGCGCGTCGTAGTTTACTGTACTGGTGGAGTCCGCTGTGAGAAATTCTCTGGTTGGATGGTTCGTGAAGGCTACAAAGATGTCGGTCAATTGCATGGAGGAATCGCCACTTACGGGAAAGATCCAGAAGTTCAAGGGGAACTTTGGGATGGGAAAATGTATGTCTTTGACGAACGTATTGCAGTCGATGTCAACCATGTCAATCCAACCATTGTAGGGAAAGACTGGTTTGATGGAACACCATGTGAACGCTATGTCAACTGTGGAAATCCTTTCTGTAACCGTCGTATCTTGGCATCAGAAGACAACGAAGATAAATATCTCCGTGGTTGCTCACACGAATGCCGTGTTCACCCACGTAATCGTTATGTTTTAGAACATGAATTGACACAAGACCAAGTCATCGAGCGTTTAGCAGCTATTGGTGAGAACTTGGATCATTCTGAAGTCGTATAATAGTATCAACAGTCCTTGATAAGGGGCTGTTTTTCTATGCTTTTGACTAAAAAATCTTAAATTTGTTTCTGCATCTTTCAGGAAAATGGTGTATACTATATGTAAACGATTTCAAAGGAGACCATTTATGGTGAAAACATTTTTTATTCCAAATAAACAAAGTATTTTAGGACAACAGGAGATTTTAACAGCTAAGTCAGTCTTGGCCTTGGTAGATGGCTTAGAGTCACATAGTTATGATGCAGTCTATCTCCGTCAACCCCTCAATCGCCTCGAGTATATCGAGTGTGGAATCGTAGGCAAGTCTCAGTTTCTCTTTAAAGTTCGTTATGTAGATTCTCAAAAAGGTTATCAAGTAATCATTCCTGACTTGATTACAAGAGCTGATTGGGAGATTGTCGAAGCTCTCTTACAAGCCTTGTCTAGCAAGGTTGGTGAAGCAGTTGAAGGCTTGGCAGACTTTGACTTGGAAAACTATTTCCAAGAAACTGTTAAAAACTATCTAGCTGATAAGGGTGCTCGTTTGGGCTTCTGCCAAGGAATTCTATCAACTATTTACTTTGATAAGAAGGATTTAGAAAGCTTCTTGGAAGAAGATGGAGTGGCACGTTTTGAAGCATTAGTCAAAAAGGTTCAAGAGTCAGATGCCTACCCTGCAAGTGCAAAATTCTACCCAGATAGTGAAGGTAAGATCCACGGCATCTATCACCTGGCTCAGGGGGTTAAGACAATTTTGCCGAAAGGTCCTGTTGTTCCTGTGCCTTATGTTGAGCAGTTGGCTGGCAAGGAACTTATCTGGGAGATTGACTTGGTAAAAATCTCTGGAGATGGTTCTAAGCCTGAAGACTACGAAGCAGTAGCTAGACTTGATTATCAAGCCTTTTTAGAAGCTCTTCCAAAGGAACTTTGTCAGGATTTGGACGCCAACCAAATAGAGGTAGGACCAGTTTCAGGAGAGGATTTTGAAGTCTTAGCAAATAGATAAATAAGGAATCTGTGATAAAAGTTTCTATAAAGTTAAAAAGCGGACAAGATTAGTTTTCTGATTATCAAAATTCTGTCTTGTTCGCTTTTGTGTTTCTAAAATTTTATAGTAATGATCCTCTAAAGCTAATATCTTTCTATCTCGCTGCCTTTATCTTACATAAAAGCTAGGATTCGTAGATATTCAAAAACTAGAGTCATTTCTGCTAGGAAGAAGAGAAATAGGATACCACCGTTAACTAGAAATGCCAAGAGAAGGCGATAGAAAGGATCAGTTTGGCTATCTTTACTTGGTCTTGAGATGGTATAGAGGTTGGCAAGAAGTACCAGACCAATGCTAATGAGGCAGAGAAGAGCCGCAAAGCGTAGACTATTAAAGAAGGCAAAGAAACTGGCAATACCTGTGAGCAGGAGAGGAAGGGCGAAGAGTCTGCTATACTCTTGCAAGGATTTTTCCAGTGTCCAGTCATTGTCTTGATTGACAAAACGTTTAACTACAAATCCACCCATAAGGATAGAAAAGAAGAATAAACTTGTCGCTACCAAGATGGAGAAGATAGAAAAGAGATTCAGTGAAGGAAACTGCTCGCTGACATGAGAGTTGATAGCCGCCATATGGCCGTAGTAGCTATGTTTGGCGTGGTAAACAGTAAAGAGAAAACTCGTAGCAGAAAAGATAGTTAGGAGGGCAAAGGCGGTGTAACTATTTTTTTTATCTGTATCAAAACGAGCTGTCGGCTCTTTCAGAGCACCTAGTAGCCAAGTCCAAAAATCAGCCAATTCTTCTTTGAAGATTGCAGTTTTTGTAGGGACAGGATCTGGGACAAATGGACTTTCCAAAGATTTGCTAGGCTGATGTGCTTTCTTAACTGTTTTTTCTGCTTGGTCTGTCTTTGTTGCCAGTTCTTCTTGTTCTTCAGTCTCTACAGGTTCTTCTGACTTGTCTGTCTTTGCAACGATTTCTTCGTGTTCGTCATTCTCTACTTTTTCTAGGTCAGCTTCTTGTTCTTCAGGATTGGCTTGAAGGCTTTCTTCAACCACTGGCAACTCTTCTTTTTCTTTTAACTCTTCTTGGGGAATGACTGGGTCAGATGGGTTATCTTTTTTCTCATTGTTGGCTGTTTTCTCGAAATCAGCACTTTCGAACCATTCTTGAGTCATGATGAGACCTCCTTTTTGATTAGTAACTTTTTATTCATGATGTCTATAAGAAGGCGAGCGAACATCCTCTTTTGGTAGATTGATGTCTTGACCAGCTTTTGCGACAAGTAAATCTTGTGTATCTTTTTTCTCTGATTTGTAAGGATTAGAGAACTCTTCATCTTCCATGTTTTCCTCGTTTGGATTATATCCTTCCCTACTACGATGATAGATGGAACCATGGTCAGAAGAAAGTTCTACATTAATTCTCTCAAGTTCTTTTTTAGCTAGTTTGATGACTATATCTTTTTCTGACTCTAGCTCTACCTTACCATGTACTTGAATATCCTCAGCAGAGATATGTTCATGGTCTGCTTGGATGCGGCTATCTGTTAGACTGGTTTCAAATACATTGACAATTCCAGTTGTGATCAGTTGGCTATTTTTAATCTCGCTATCAGTGATACGAAGAAGATAGCCATTTGACAGAATCTTGGCATTGCTGAGTTTTGCATTGGCAATTGAAAGGATACGATGGTTTACCTGGGCAGTTAGATTTTTTAAGTCTTTTCCTCTTGGTAATGAGAGAACAACTTCATCATTGCGGCTAGAAATTCCGCTTGCGATAAAGAGGATACCTTCGATACTAGAACCTATAGAGCGACGTGTAGTTGATTTGGTATCAGTTATTTCAAGACTTTTCTCTTTGATAGAGTGTTGAAGATTTTCTTTTTCAGAGATGGTCGGGTGATACTGAAGGTGAATCTTATCATCGTTTGACTCCGTAATGACGAGCGAATGTTCTTTCAGTGAGATGTTAAGGTTTTCGATATCTTGATCAAAAACGAGTTCTTCCATTCGACTTTCAAATACTGGATTTTGAGACATTGCAAGGAGGCTTCTGACACCATCTGTTTGGATCCCGATGATCATCATGGAAAAACCAATGATACTGGTAACAACACCAAAGATAAGAAATCCTTTTGTCCATTTACGCATGTCTTTCACCTCTCTTTCCTCTATTAAGAATCCATTGGATAAGTCGAAGGACTAGTAATCCAAAGAAACGTGCTACATAGGAAGTTGCTAGCAAGACCAGGGATGAAGCTCCGATTGCCAGTAAACCTCCACCAAAAATCAGAATAAAAGCAGATATAGATTCAGCTAGAATGTAGAAGCTTTCAAATAGGAGAACGCCTCCTAGGATTAGTCCAGCTACTGATACAGCAAAGAAGGCTATAAGTACGCTGACAGCGGCGATAAAAATGCCGATGATAGACATGAGAAGAGCAATTCCGACCGGAATTCCGATAGGAGCTGCAAGAAGGGCTAGTAGAGCGATGCGTAAAATATGGCGGTCGTTCTTGCTGGAATTTTCTTCGTTGATTTTCTTATCAAGAAGTGTAGTCAGGACATCATGGGCAGCTTCTTTTGGACTACCGAGGCTAGCTATGAGTTCCTCCTCACCTTCTGGACCCGCATCATCAAAGAGTTCTTTGAAGTAATCCATGGCTTCAATGCGATCAGATTGAGGAAGCTTCATCAGATAGGCTTCAAGCTGATTCAAATATTCAGTTCTTGTCATGGCGAATGCTCCCTTCTATGATGCCATTGATGGTGTCAGTGTAGAGTGTCCACTCTTCTCTGAGTACAAATAGTTGCTCCTCCCCAATCTCTGTCAAGGAGTAGTACTTCCGCATCCGACCTTGGTATTCGCGAGAGTATGTAGTCAGATAGCGGTTGGTATCCAGTTTTTTCAAGATGGGGTAGAGGGTAGATTCCTTGATTTTGGCAATGAGTTTAATGGTTTGGCTAATCTCATAACCATAGGAATCCCCTTGTTCTAGAATGGCCAAGATGAGAAATTCAATCAAAGCCGCTGATGTTGGAAAATACATGGGGGACCTCCTTTTTTAGTATGTAAAAATTTTATATATAATTATTCTACACATACATCATACATCTATTTGTAAGCCCTGTCAAGTAATATGTGTAAAATTTTTCAAAGAAAAATAGCATAAAAATCTAGTTATCCGCATAAAAACTGGACTTATCACACTTTATCAAGGTCAAAACCACTCAATTTACTACTAATTTACTACTTATGAATGAGCTTTGATACGACGATTTATCCTTGAAAAGTGAAGATATAAAGATACTTCCAATAAAATTTGAATATTTAATAGGTAGACACTTCAAAAAATGAGGTGTCTATTTTTTTACCCGATTTTGAAAGGAAGTGAACTTATGAAAACAAAAAATCAAGAATCAAAAGGTCGTTCCCCACTCTTTAAGACCATCAAACATTCATTCAGCCAATAAAAAAGAAAGGATAGGTAAAAATATGGAACTTAAATTTGTGATTCCCAACATGGAAAAAACATTCGGCAATTTAGAATTTGCTGGCGAGGATAAAGTCGTTCAGCGAAGAATCAACGGACGGCTAACTGTCTTATCAAGAAGCTATAATCTCTATTCTGATGTTCAAAGAGCAGATGATATTGTGGTGGTGCTTCCTGCTGAAGCTGGCGAAAAACATTTCGGCTTTGAGGAACGTGTGAAGTTAGTCAATCCACGTATTACCGCAGAGGGCTACAAAATCGGCACTCGTGGTTTTACAAATTACCTTTTACATGCTGACGACATGATAAAAGAATAAAGAAAGAGAGGAAAAATGATGAGATTAGCAAATGGCATTGTATTAGATAAAGACACGACTTTTGGAGAATTGAAATTCTCTGCTCTACGTCGTGAAGTGAGAATCCAAAATGAAGACGGGTCGGTTTCAGATGAAATCAAGGAACGTACCTATGACTTAAAATCCAAAGGACAAGGACGCATGATTCAAGTAAGTATTCCTGCCAGCGTGCCTTTGAAAGAGTTTGATTATAACGCACGGGTGGAACTTATCAATCCCATTGCGGACACCGTTGCTACTGCCACCTATCAAGGAGCAGATGTTGACTGGTATATCAAGGCAGACGATATTGTGCTGACAAAGTATTCTAGTTCATTCAAAGCTCAACCACAAGCAAAGAAAGAACCGACACAAGACAAATAGTCGCTAGGTAGAAAGGAGACTTTTTCGCATGAAACAGCGTGGTAAAAGGATTCGCCCATCTGGTAAAGATTTAGTCTTTCATTTTACGATAGCGTCACTCCTGCCTGTTTTCCTGCTGGTTGTCGGACTGTTTCATGTGAAGACAATCCAGCAGATCAACTGGCAGGATTTTAACCTATCACAAGCAGATAAGATTGACATTCCCTATTTAATTATCAGTTTCAGTGTCGCAATTCTTATCTGCTTGCTGGTAGCGTTTGTATTCAAACGGGTTCGCTATGATACGGTTAAACAACTTTACCACCGTCAAAAACTGGCAAAGATGATACTTGAAAACAAGTGGTATGAATCTGAACAGGTCAAAACAGAGGGTTTCTTTAAAGATAGTGCTGGTCGTACAAAGGAAAAGATAACCTACTTCCCTAAAATGTATTATCGACTTAAAAATGGCTTGATACAGATACGGGTGGAAATCACGCTGGGAAAATATCAAGACCAACTCTTACACTTGGAAAAGAAATTAGAGAGTGGCTTGTACTGTGAGCTGACGGATAAAGAGTTAAAGGATTCCTATGTGGAATATACTTTGCTCTATGACACCATAGCCAGTCGTATTTCTATTGATGAAGTAGAAGCTAAAGATGGTAAACTTCGCTTAATGAAAAACGTATGGTGGGAATATGATAAGCTCCCTCATATGTTGATTGCTGGTGGTACAGGTGGCGGTAAAACTTACTTTATACTGACACTGATTGAAGCCTTGCTTCATACAGATTCAAAACTGTATATTCTTGACCCGAAAAATGCTGACCTTGCGGACTTAGGTTCTGTGATGGCAAATGTCTACTATAGAAAAGAAGACTTGCTTTCTTGCATTGAAACATTCTATGAAGAAATGATGAAACGTAGTGAGGAAATGAAGCAGATGAAGAACTATAAGACTGGCAAAAATTATGCTTACTTAGGTCTCCCGGCACACTTCTTAATCTTTGATGAATACGTCGCTTTCATGGAAATGCTGGGAACAAAAGAAAACACCGCAGTTATGAATAAGCTGAAACAGATTGTCATGTTAGGTCGTCAAGCTGGCTTCTTTCTAATACTGGCTTGTCAACGTCCAGACGCAAAATATTTAGGCGACGGAATCCGTGATCAGTTTAATTTCAGAGTGGCTTTAGGTCGTATGTCTGAAATGGGCTATGGCATGATGTTTGGCAGTGACGTACAAAAGGATTTCTTCTTAAAGCGAATCAAAGGTCGTGGCTATGTTGATGTAGGAACAAGTGTCATATCAGAGTTTTATACTCCCCTTGTACCAAAAGGATATGATTTCTTGGAGGAAATTAAAAAGTTATCCAACAGCAGACAGTCCACGCAGGCGACGTGCGAAGCGGAAGTCGCAGGTGTGGACTGATCTTGCTGGCTGGTGTGGCAATAGCCACGCCAGCACTTAACCCCCCGTATCTAACAGGGGGGTACAAATCGACAGGAAACAGTCAAAAAAACATTAGAAAATCCTTTGGTTACAAGGGATTTACAAAATTTCAGCGTATGTAAAATGGGCTTTAAAAGTTGACATACGCCTTTTTGATTGGAGGGATTTTTACTGAATGAACAAACTTGGTTACAGCAGTTAAAAGAAAAACGCTTGGCTTATGGACTATCTCAAAATCGTTTAGCGGTTGCGACTGGTATTACAAGGCAGTATCTAAGCGATATTGAAACAGGAAAAGTCAAGCCATCAGAGGATTTACAGCAATCTCTTTTTGAAGCTCTGGAACGCTTCAATCCCGACGCTCCCCTTGAAATGCTCTTTGATTATGTAAGGATTCGCTTTCCCACAACGGACGTACAGCATGTGGTCGAAAACATCTTACAACTGAAACTGTCCTATTTTCTTCATGAGGACTATGGTTTCTATTCTTATTCAGAGCATTATGCTTTAGGCGATATATTCGTTCTCTGCTCCCACGAACTGGACAAAGGAGTTCTGGTGGAATTGAAAGGTCGTGGGTGTCGGCAATTTGAAAGCTATCTTCTGGCTCAACAAAGAAGCTGGTATGAGTTCTTTATGGACGCTTTGGTGGCTGGCGGTGTGATGAAACGCCTTGACCTTGCCATTAACGATAAGACAGGGATTTTGAATATCCCTGTACTCACTGAAAAATGCAGACAGGAAGAATGTATATCCGTCTTCCGCAGTTTCAAAAGCTATCGCAGTGGCGAACTGGTACGCAAAGATGAAAAGGAATGTATGGGAAATACCCTCTATATCGGTTCATTACAGAGTGAAGTTTATTTCTGTATCTATGAAAAGGACTATGAACAGTACAAGAAAAATGATATTCCCATTGAAGACGCAGAAGTAAAAAACCGTTTTGAGATTCGGCTGAAAAATGAGCGTGCCTATTATGCAGTCCGTGATTTACTCGTCTATGACAATCCAGAAAAGACTGCTTTTAAAATTATCAATCGGTATATCCGTTTTGTAGATAAAGACGATTCCAAACCTCGTTCTGATTGGAAGCTGAATGAAGAATGGGCTTGGTTTATTGGGAACAACCGTGAACGATTAAAACTAACCACAAAACCAGAGCCTTACTCTTTCCAGCGGACGCTGAACTGGCTTTCCCATCAAGTCGCACCCACTTTAAAGGTTGCGATTAAACTTGATGAAATCAACCAGACGCAGGTTGTGAAAGACATTCTCGACCATGCGAAACTGACAGACCGGCATGAGCAGATTTTGAAGCAACAGTCGGCAAAAGATAAGGACGTGATAACGACAAAGAAATAACCTAAACACAAATTCATTGAATATAGAGAGGAGAACATTTTTATGAATTTTGGACAAAACCTTTATAACTGGTTTCTATCAAACGCTCAATCACTGGTACTTTTAGCAATCGTTGTGATTGGCTTGTATCTTGGCTTCAAGCGTGAGTTCAGTAAACTCATTGGCTTTCTCATTATTGCGATTATTGCGGTAGGCTTAGTCTTCAACGCTGCTGGAGTAAAAGACATTTTACTAGAGCTATTCAATCGCATTATTGGTGCTTAAATTAAACCGTTATTTTGTGGAATATAAGTGGTTTTCTTATGTTCCGCAAAAGAATGGTACACCAAACGAAGTGCGGTAGGGATTTTTGAATCTCTATAAAGAAAGGACGTGTGAATACATGGACGATATGCAAGTCTACATTGCCAATTTAGGCAAATACAATGAGGGCGAATTAGTTGGTGCATGGTTTACCTTTCCCATTGATTTTGAGGAAGTCAAAGAGAAAATCGGCTTGAATGATGAATATGAGGAATACGCCATTCATGACTACGAGTTACCCTTTACGGTTGACGAATACACTTCCATTGGCGAACTCAATCGACTATGGGAAATGGTATCGGAATTACCCGAAGAATTACAATCGGAGCTATCTGCTCTGCTCACTCATTTTTCAAGCATTGAAGAACTAAGCGAACATCAAGAGGATATTATCATTCATTCCGATTGTGATGATATGTATGACGTGGCACGCTACTACATTGAAGAAACGGGTGCTTTAGGCGAAGTACCAGCTAGTCTTCAAAACTATATTGATTATCAAGCCTATGGTCGGGATTTAGACCTTTCAGGAACGTTTATCTCAACCAATCATGGGATTTTTGAAATCGTCTATTAAATCTGTCGGTACATTACTACTGGCAGATTTTCTATTTTACGGGGTGGCTCAATCAGCTACCCCTATTTTTTATGAAAGGATTGATTACATGAAGAAAATACGAAGCTATACCAGTATCTGGTCTGTGGAAAAGGTACTGTATTCTATCAATGATTTTAGACTTCCGTTTCCCATAACCTTTACGCAAATGACATGGTTTGTCGTGTCACTCTTTGCAGTGATGATACTTGGCAACTTGCCCCCTCTTTCCATGATAGAGGGAGCATTTCTCAAATACTTTGGGATTCCTGTGGCTTTCACATGGTTTATGTCTACAAAAACTTTTGATGGTAAAAAGCCTTATGGATTTTTGAAGTCTGTCATTGCTTATGCACTGCGACCAAAGCTGACCTATGCAGGAAAAAAAGTAACGCTTGGCAGAAACCAGCCACAAGAAGCCATTACAGCAGTTAGGAGTGAATTTTATGGCATATCCAATTAAATACATTGAAAACAATCTCGTCTGGAATAAAGACGGGGAATGTTATGCTTATTATGAGCTTGTTCCTTACAATTACTCATTTCTAAGTCCAGAACAGAAAATACAAGTGCATGATTCTTTCAGACAGCTTATCGCACAAAATCGTGATGGCAAAATTCATGCTTTACAAATCAGTACAGAATCCAGCATACGTTCTGCACAAGAGCGTTCCAAAAATGAAGTCACTGGCAAGCTCAAAGCGGTTGCCTATGACAAAATCGACCAACAGACAGACGCTTTAATATCCATGATTGGCGAAAATCAAGTGGACTACCGTTTCTTTATCGGTTTTAAGTTGCTTCTCAACGATCAGGAGTTTTCTATGAAAAGTCTTACCGTTGAAGCAAAAAATGCTTTTACTGATTTTGTCTATGATGTGAACCATAAGCTGATGGGCGATTTTGTTAGTATGAGTAATGATGAAATCCTGCGTTTTCAGAAGATGGAAAAGCTTTTAGAAAATAAAATCTCCCGTCGTTTCAAAATCCGAAGATTAGATAAGGACGACTTCGGCTATCTGATTGAACACCTTTACGGACAGACAGGCACTGCCTATGAAGAGTATGAGTATCCTCTATCAAAGAAAAAGCTGGAACATGAAACACTGATTAAAACCTATGACCTCATTAAGCCTACTCGCTGTCTGGTGGAAGAAAAACAGCGATATTTGAAAATCCAGCAGGAAGACGAAACCGCCTATGTAGCTTACTTTACCATCAACAGTATTGTCGGCGAACTGGACTTCCCGTCCTCTGAAATCTTCTACTACCAGCAACAGCAATTTACCTTTCCGATTGATACGTCAATGAATGTGGAAATTGTAGCGAATCGTAAAGCCCTATCTACTGTCCGCAATAAAAAGAAAGAACTGAAAGACTTGGATAACCACGCATGGCAAAGTGATAATGAAACCAGCTCTAATGTGGCGGAAGCTCTGGAAAGTGTGAACGAGCTGGAAACCAATTTAGACCAAAGCAAGGAATCTATGTATAAGCTGTCCTATGTTGTAAGGGTATCAGCAAATGATCTTGACGAACTCAAACGTCGTTGTAATGAAGTGAAAGATTTTTATGACGATTTAAGCGTAAAACTGGTACGACCATTTGGGGATATGCTCGGCTTACATGAAGAATTTTTACCTGCCAGCAAGCGTTATATGAATGACTATATTCAGTATGTAACCTCTGATTTCTTAGCTGGACTTGGTTTCGGTGCTACTCAAATGCTTGGCGAAAATGAGGGTATTTATGTTGGCTATAGCTTAGATACAGGACGCAATGTCTACCTCAAACCTGCTCTTGCCAGTCAAGGGGTTAAGGGTTCAGTAACCAATGCATTAGCGTCTGCCTTTGTAGGTTCGCTAGGCGGTGGAAAATCCTTTGCGAATAACCTTATCGTCTATTATGCAGTGCTTTATGGGGCACAAGCAGTGATTGTTGACCCGAAAGCGGAACGTGGCAGATGGAAAGAAACCTTGCCAGAAATCGCTCACGAAATTAATATTGTCAATCTGACTTCTGATGAGAAAAATAAAGGCTTACTTGACCCTTACGTGATTATGAAAAATCCCAAAGATTCTGAATCACTGGCAATCGACATTTTGACGTTCCTTACGGGGATTTCATCACGAGATTCTGACCGTTTCCCTGTTCTACGAAAAGCCATTCGTGCTGTAACTAATAGTGAAGTGCGAGGTCTTCTGAAAGTGATTGAGGAATTACGGGTTGAGGGAACTCAAATAAGCACCAGCATAGCCGACCATATCGAAAGTTTTACAGACTATGACTTTGCACATCTGCTCTTTAGTGATGGATATGTGGAGCAGTCTATCAGTCTTGAAAAACAACTGAACATCATACAGGTTGCCGACTTGGTACTTCCCGATAAAGAAACCTCCTTTGAGGAATATACCACAATGGAGTTACTATCGGTGGCAATGCTGATTGTCATTAGTACCTTTGCGTTAGACTTTATCCATACAGACAGAAGCATTTTTAAAATTGTTGACTTAGACGAAGCGTGGAGCTTCTTACAGGTGGCACAAGGTAAAACACTGTCTATGAAACTGGTTCGTGCTGGACGTGCTATGAACGCTGGGGTATATTTCGTGACCCAGAATACAGATGACCTTTTAGATGAAAAGCTGAAAAATAATCTTGGTTTGAAATTTGCGTTCCGCTCTACTGACCTTAACGAGATTAAAAAGACCCTTGCCTTTTTCGGCGTTGACCCAGAGGACGAAAATAATCAGAAGCGATTGCGTGATTTGGAAAATGGACAGTGCCTTATCAGTGATTTATATGGTCGTGTCGGTGTGATACAGTTCCACCCTGTATTTGAAGAACTGCTCCATGCCTTTGATACCAGACCGCCTGTGCGAAAAGAGGTGTAAATGTGAAACCATCAATAGTAAACAGAATAAAATCAAACTGGACGCTGAAACGTCTAGGTAAAGTGGCAATGACAGTGGCTTTCACACTTGTGATTGCCATTTTTCTTTTAGCCATGCTGGGAACGGTGGTTCAAGCTGCGGGCTTGGTAGATGATACGGTCAATGTGGCAAATGAATACAGCCGATACCCACTTGAAAACTATCAACTGGATTTTTATGTGGATAATAGCTGGGGCTGGCTTCCGTGGAACTGGTCGGACGGGATTGGAAAACAGGTCATGTATGGACTATATGCCATTACCAATTTTATTTGGACAATCAGTTTGTATGTTTCCAATGCGACAGGTTACTTAGTACAGGAAGCCTATTCCTTAGACTTCATTTCCGCTACAGCAGATTCCATTGGTAAGAATATGCAGACCTTAGCTGGTGTGAGTGCAAACGGATTTTCAACAGAGGGTTTCTATGTTGGATTCCTCTTACTCTTGATTTTGGTTCTTGGGGTTTATGTTGCCTATACGGGACTGATAAAGAGAGAAACCACAAAGGCAATTCATGCCATTATGAATTTTGTGCTGGTGTTTATCCTATCGGCTTCCTTTATTGCCTACGCTCCCGACTACATTAAAAAAATCAATGACTTTTCATCAGACATCAGTAATGCCAGTTTATCACTTGGCACGAAGATTGTCATGCCCCATTCCGATAGTCAAGGCAAGGACAGCGTGGACTTAATCAGAGATAGCCTGTTTTCCATACAGGTTCAGCAACCGTGGCTACTGCTTCAATACAACAGTTCAGACATTGAAAGTATCGGTATTGACCGTGTGGAAAGCCTGCTCTCCACCAGCCCAGATTCCAACAATGGCGAAGACAGAGAAAAAATTGTTGCGGAAGAAATTGAAGACAGAAGCAATACCAATCTAACCATTACAAAGACCATTAACCGTTTAGGTACAGTCTTCTTCCTATTTGTCTTCAATATTGGGATTTCCATATTTGTATTCCTATTAACAGGAATCATGATTTTCTCGCAGGTACTTTTTATCATCTATGCTATGTTTCTGCCTGTGAGCTTTATTTTAAGCATGATTCCATCATTTGATGGTATGTCAAAACGAGCCATAACAAAGCTCTTTAATACCATTTTGACACGAGCTGGAATCACATTGATTATTACGACAGCATTTAGTATTTCAACCATGCTCTATACCTTATCGGCTGGTTATCCGTTCTTTTTGATTGCTTTTCTACAGATTGTGACCTTTGCAGGAATCTACTTCAAGCTGGGCGATTTAATGAGTATGTTTTCTCTACAGAGTAACGATTCTCAAAGTGTGGGAAGTCGTGTGATGAGAAAACCTCGTATGCTTATGCACGCTCACATGCACCGTCTACAGCGGAAACTTGGACGTTCCATGACTACTCTAGGGGCTGGGTCTGCCATTGTTACAGGTAAAAAAGGACAGTCGGGTTCGGGGAGTTCTGCAAGGACACAAGCAGATCACTCCCGACCAGACGGAAAGGAAAAATCAACACTTGGAAAACGTATCGGTCAAACCATCGGTACAGTAGCTGATACCAAAGACAGAATGGTAGACACTGCTAGTGGTTTGAAAGAACAGGTTAAAGATTTGCCGACCAATGCAAGATATGCAGTATATCAAGGAAAATCCAAAGTAAAAGAGAATGTCCGTGATTTAACCAGTAGTATTTCTCAAACCAAAGCGGACAGAGCCAGTGGACGCAAGGAACAGCAGGAACAAAGGCGAAAAACCATTGCGAAGCGTCGCTCTGAAATGGAACAGGTCAAACAGAAAAAACAGCCTGCTTCTTCTGTTCATGAAAGACCGACTACAAGACAAGAACAATATCATGATGAACAGACCTCAAAACAGTCTAATATTCAGACTTCATATAAGGAATCTCAACAAGCCAAACAAGAGCGTCCAGCAGTTAAGTCCGATTTTTCAAGTCCAAAAGTGGAACGCCAAGGCAATACCGTTCAAGAAAAAACCGTTCAAAAGCCAGCAACTTCAACCACTACAGCAGATAGAACTTCACAACGTCCAATCACAAAAGAACGTCCGTCTACTGTTCAAAGAGTACCACTACAAAATACAAGAAGTAGACCACCAATCAAAACCGCCACCATTAAGAAAGTCGGTAAGAAACCATGAAGTTGAAAACTTTAGTGATTGGTGGTTCTGGATTATTCTTGATGGTCTTCTCACTGCTTCTGTTTGTTGCCATTTTATTTTCAGATGAACAGGACAGCGGAATTTCCAATATTCATTATGGAGGTGTGAATGTTTCCGCAGAAGTGCTGGCTCATAAGCCTATGGTAGAAAAATATGCCAAAGAATATGGCGTTGAAGAATATGTCAACATACTTCTTGCGATTATACAGGTGGAATCGGGCGGTACTGCGGAAGATGTTATGCAGTCCTCGGAATCCCTCGGTCTTCCACCTAATTCATTGAGTACAGAAGAATCCATTAAGCAAGGTGTGAAGTATTTCAGTGAATTATTAGCCAGTAGCGAAAGGCTCAGTGTAGATTTAGAATCGGTTATCCAGTCCTACAATTATGGTGGTGGTTTCTTAGGGTATGTGGCTAATCGTGGAAATAAATATACCTTTGAACTGGCTCAAAGTTTCTCAAAAGAGTATTCAGGTGGCGACAAAGTGTCTTACCCCAATCCCATAGCCATACCTATCAATGGGGGCTGGCGATACAACTATGGCAATATGTTTTATGTGCAACTGGTAACGCAGTATCTTGTCACAACAGAGTTTGATGATGATACGGTACAAGCCATCATGGACGAAGCACTGAAATATGAGGGCTGGCGATACGTTTACGGTGGAGCTTCCCCGACTACTTCTTTTGATTGTAGCGGACTGACACAATGGACGTATGGAAAAGCTGGAATTAACTTACCACGAACCGCACAACAGCAATATGATGTGACCCAGCATATCCCACTATCGGAAGCACAAGCTGGCGATTTGGTTTTCTTTCATTCTACCTATAACGCTGGCTCTTATATTACTCATGTTGGGATATACCTTGGCAATAACCGTATGTTTCATGCAGGCGACCCAATCGGTTATGCCGACTTAACAAGCCCCTACTGGCAACAGCATTTAGTGGGAGCAGGACGAATCAAACAATGAGAAAGGAAGATTTAATGATGAAATTTAGAAAAAATCAGAATAAAGAAAAACAGATACCAAAGGAAAAGAAACCTCGTGTCTACTATAAGGTCAATCCTCATAAAAAGGTTGTGATTGCCTTGTGGGTACTTTTAGGGCTTAGTTTCAGCTTTGCGATATTCAAGCACTTTACAGCTATAGATACTCATACTATTCACGAAACAACTATCATAGAAAAGGAATACGTTGATACTCATCATGTAGAAAATTTTGTAGAGAACTTTGCGAAAGTCTACTATTCATGGGAGCAATCCGATAAGTCCATTGATAATCGAATGGAAAGTCTAAAAGGCTATCTGACAGATGAACTTCAAGCTCTCAATGTTGATACAGTACGCAAAGATATTCCTGTATCGTCTTCTGTAAGAGGATTTCAGATATGGACGGTAGAGCCAACTGGCGACAATGAGTTTAATGTAACCTACAGTGTAGACCAGCTCATTACAGAGGGAGAAAATACAAAGACCGTCCACTCTGCTTATATAGTGAGTGTCTATGTAGATGGTTCTGGAAATATGGTACTGGTTAAGAATCCGACCATTACCAACATACCTAAGAAATCAAGTTATAAACCAAAAGCCATTGAAAGTGAGGGGACGGTTGATTCCATTACAACCAATGAAATCAATGAGTTTTTAACGACGTTCTTCAAGCTCTATCCTACAGCGACAGCCAGTGAACTTTCCTACTATGTGAATGACGGGATATTAAAACCAATCGGAAAAGAGTACATCTTTCAAGAACTGGTAAATCCTATTCACAATCGTAAGGATAATCAAGTCACGGTATCGCTGACAGTGGAGTATATCGACCAGCAGACCAAAGCAACGCAGGTATCTCAATTTGATTTGGTACTTGAAAAGAACGGGAGTAATTGGAAGATTATAGAATAACAAATATTGGTACATTATTACAGCTATTTTGTAATCACGTACTCTCTTTGATAAAAAATTGGAGATTCCTTTACAAATATGCTCTTATGTGCTATTATTTAAGTATCTATTTAAAAGGAGTTAATAAATATGCGGCAAGGTATTCTTAAATAAACTGTCAATTTGATAGTGGGAACAAATAATTGGATGTCCTTTTTTAGGAGGGCTTAGTTTTTTGTACCCAGTTTAAGAATACCTTTATCATGTGATTCTAAAGTATCCGGAGAATATCTGTATGCTTTGTATGCCTATGGTTATGCATAAAAATCCCAGTGATAAGAGTATTTATCACTGGGATTTTTATGCCCTTTTGGGCTTTTGAATGGAGGAAAATCACATGAAAATTATTAATATTGGAGTTTTAGCTCATGTTGATGCGGGAAAAACTACCTTAACAGAAAGCTTATTATATAACAGTGGAGCGATTACAGAATTAGGAAGCGTGGACAAAGGTACAACGAGGACGGATAATACGCTTTTAGAACGTCAGAGAGGAATTACAATTCAGACAGGAATAACCTCTTTTCAGTGGGAAAATACGAAGGTGAACATCATAGACACGCCAGGACATATGGATTTCTTAGCAGAAGTATATCGTTCATTATCAGTTTTAGATGGGGCAATTCTACTGATTTCTGCAAAAGATGGCGTACAAGCACAAACTCGTATATTATTTCATGCACTTAGGAAAATGGGGATTCCCACAATCTTTTTTATCAATAAGATTGACCAAAATGGAATTGATTTATCAACGGTTTATCAGGATATTAAAGAGAAACTTTCTGCCGAAATTGTAATCAAACAGAAGGTAGAACTGTATCCTAATATGTGTGTGACGAACTTTACCGAATCTGAACAATGGGATACGGTAATAGAGGGAAACGATGACCTTTTAGAGAAATATATGTCCGGTAAATCATTAGAAGCATTGGAACTCGAACAAGAGGAAAGCATAAGATTTCAGAATTGTTCTCTGTTCCCTCTTTATCATGGAAGTGCAAAAAGTAATATAGGGATTGATAACCTTATAGAAGTTATTACTAATAAATTTTATTCATCAACACATCGAGGTCCGTCTGAACTTTGCGGAAATGTTTTCAAAATTGAGTATTCGGAAAAAAGACAGCGTCTTGCATATATACGTCTTTATAGTGGCGTACTGCATTTGCGAGATTCGGTTAGAATATCGGAAAAGGAAAAAATAAAAATTACAGAAATGTATACTTCAATAAATGGTGAATTATGTAAAATCGATAAGGCTTATTCCGGGGAAATTGTTATTTTGCAGAATGAGTTTTTGAAGTTAAATAGTGTTCTTGGAGATACAAAGCTATTGCCACAGAGAGAGAGAATTGAAAATCCCCTCCCTCTGCTGCAAACGACTGTTGAACCGAGCAAACCTCAACAAAGGGAAATGTTACTTGATGCACTTTTAGAAATCTCCGACAGTGACCCGCTTCTGCGATATTATGTGGATTCTGCGACACATGAAATCATACTTTCTTTCTTAGGGAAAGTACAAATGGAAGTGACTTGTGCTCTGCTGCAAGAAAAGTATCATGTGGAGATAGAAATAAAAGAGCCTACAGTCATTTATATGGAAAGACCGTTAAAAAAAGCAGAGTATACCATTCACATCGAAGTTCCACCGAATCCTTTCTGGGCTTCCATTGGTCTATCTGTAGCACAGCTTCCATTAGGGAGCGGAGTACAGTATGAGAGCTCGGTTTCTCTTGGATACTTAAATCAATCGTTTCAAAATGCAGTTATGGAGGGGATACGCTATGGCTGTGAACAAGGATTGTATGGTTGGAATGTGACGGACTGTAAAATCTGTTTTAAGTATGGCTTATACTATAGCCCTGTTAGTACCCCAGCAGATTTTCGGATGCTTGCTCCTATTGTATTGGAACAAGTCTTAAAAAAAGCTGGAACAGAATTGTTAGAGCCATATCTTAGTTTTAAAATTTATGCGCCACAGGAATATCTTTCACGAGCATACAACGATGCTCCTAAATATTGTGCGAACATCGTAGACACTCAATTGAAAAATAATGAGGTCATTCTTAGTGGAGAAATCCCTGCTCGGTGTATTCAAGAATATCGTAGTGATTTAACTTTCTTTACAAATGGACGTAGTGTTTGTTTAACAGAGTTAAAAGGGTACCATGTTACTACCGGTGAACCTGTTTGCCAGCCCCGTCGTCCAAATAGTCGGATAGATAAAGTACGATATATGTTCAATAAAATAACTTAGTGTATTTTATGTTGTTATATAAATATGGTTTCTTGTTAAATAAGATGAAATATTTTTTAATAAAGATTTGAATTAAAGTGTAAAGGAGGAGATAGTTATTATAAACTACAAGTGGATATTGTGTGCTGAGAGCTTTCTTCTATACTAATAGACGAAAGGGTGTGAAAATGATTTTTAAATGATACTGTGGAACGGAACAGTAGCCCTAGTATTGACTACTGTCGTTTCTATTCATATTGGCTATTCTAGGACTGAGATGAAAAAATCTATAAATGCTCAGAATAAAATTGAACCCGCAAATCTCCCCAAAACAATGGTGAGTCATGTACTTGTATTATTCCGAAAAAATACACCTCTGGTGCAGTGAGACAAATTGGTGTATCTTATAGTGGCTTCGTAGATGAAAGCTATACTCTACTATCACTCTTTGATGATGTAGAACAAATTGAAAAAGATAATAGACTTCAGACAGCTATTGATGTTGTCAGAGAACAGTTTGGTTTTTTAGCCATACAAAAAGGAACCGTCCTAACTGAAGGTTCCAGAAATATTGAACGCAGTAAACTTATCGGTGGTCATTCCGCGGGTGGATTGGAGGGATTAAAATGAAACAAGAAAAAAATACAGTACAATTTTCAGAAATCCGTAGCAAAGGATGTAATGATATTGAAATGCTTGAAAGATTTTTACATGGAATCGTTGAAACAGCAACTTCAAAACTTCGTCAGAGAAAACTCAAAACAACTGAAATATCGATACGACTAGTACATGCTAAATCTGAAAACCGATTACCATTGGAATTTACATTTAGCATTAAGCCAACAAGCTCATCTGTGATAATCTATACTGAGGTAATCAATCGCTTTAAAGAATGTTACACAGGTGGGGGAATTCAAGGTTTTACGATTCAATTTGATAAAAATACCCTTGCCTCTGCATAGAAAGGATTTGATATGATTGACCGTTCATATTTACCATTTCAATCAGCAAGAGAGTACCAGGATACAAAGATGCAAAAATGGATGGGCTTTTTCCTATCTGAACATGCATCAGCACTCTCTGATGATACAAACAAAGTAACGTACATGTCTGACTTATCACTAGAGAAGAAATTATTACTCCTCAGTCAAGTATACGCCGGGCAGCTACGCACACGCATTCAAGTGATTGAAAAAAACAAGCGTGTTTCCTACACTGGAACAATACCAAGTCTGACCAAAGATTTCATTTTGATAAAAACTACAACAGGTCACATCAATTTGAAATTAAAAGACATTATTAGTATTGAACTTGTCGAGGAGGTGCTCTATGAATCAGCTTGAGTTTCAGCGTAATCACCTACAAATGGACTATTATAGCGAGAGCTACCAAGATTTTGAACGTGACTTCTACCGCTACTCTAACATGAATATTCCATTGACCTTCCTAACTGATGATATCCTAAAAACAATGGCGACTTCACGTAAGAATTACTTTGTCCTCAATAAGGAAAAGTCCAGAGATAACCGCGATCACTTCTTCATATTTGAAGTAAGTACCGTAGATGAGAATCCGCTAATCTATCATTATACATATAAGAAAACTACAATATATTTAGCAGAAAAATAGGAGCAGTTCAATTGACTGTTCCTATTTTTAATATTCATAAAATCTAAAGTCTTTATACTCTTTAACAATGGAGTCGCCAACCAGAACAGACTATACTGACCAGCGACTACCTTAAATTTAATGTTTCAGATTTATTTTCTTATCTCTAATTTCATAAACTACATCTGCTACATTTTCGAGTAATCGTTTATCGTGGGTGATAAACACGATAGTTCCGGTGTACTCCTTCATTAGTATTTCCAAAGCCTCTAAACTTGGTATGTCAAGGAAGTTACTGGGTTCATCCATTATTAGGATGTTATATCTACCCATGAGCATTTTAGCAAGCAACAATTTTATAATTTCTCCACCGCTTAAAACAGATAAACTTTTTCCAATATCGTTCTGTTTGAACCCCATAGATGCTAGCACTGAACGAATTTCTGATATATTGTAGTCACAATCCTTCTGCATAAACTCCATAACATTCTGATTACTGTTGTACTTGTAACCATTCTGTGCAAAGTAACCTATTTTTGCCTTAGGCGAAATAGAAATTCCTTCTTCATGGTTTAAGATCATTTGGATTAAAGTTGTTTTTCCGATTCCATTACCACCAGTTAACGCCACTTTTGCTCCTAACGGAATTTGAAAAGATGCATTTTCAAACAGAGCCTTATCCCCAAATACTTTATTAATTTCTGCACCGACTATAGGGTATGGATTATGGAGCTCCAATGCTTTACTTTGCCTGAAACGAATTCTGCGAATGCCTTCCGGAGCTTCTACTTTTCCTAAGGCCGCAATCCTGTGCTCTAGGGTTTTAGCAGCATTATACATCTTTTTTTCCTTACTTCCTATTGATTTTTGATGAGCTAAACGCCCTCCGTCTTCAGTACTTTTTTTCTTTGAAGAACCTTTTGCCTTCTGTTCTATTTTACGAGCCTGTTTTCGCTTTTCCTCCGCAGCCCTTTCCAATCGGGCACGTTCCGCAATAAATTGTTCGTATTCTGCAGCTTGGCTCTTACGTTCTTCCTCTTTCTGACGAAGATAATCAGAATAGTTTCCCCAATACTCAGTGATTTTGCCATCTTTCAGTTCCCATATTTTATCTACTATTTCATCAAGAAAATAGCGGTCATGGCTAATAACTAACAGTGCACCTGTAAAATATTTTAGCTGTCCTATTAGAAAATCAATTCCTTCACGGTCTAAATGGCTCGTAGGTTCATCCGCTAAAATACCATGAACCTGTGCCGATAAGGCCTGTGCTATTTTAAGCCTTGTTTCTTCACCACCGCTCATAGTCTGTATATTTAATTGCTCAACACCTAGCTTGCCTACAAGTGCAAAATCTTTTTCCTCCTGCAGAGTTACTTCGTCCAACTGGGGAATATAGGCAAGTTCACCCAGACGATTCATTTTACATCCTGGGGGAGTTAATTCTCCTAAAAGTACCCTGAGTAAAGTGCTTTTTCCAGCACCATTTGCTCCTACTAAACCAATACGGTCATAATCATATACTTCTAATTCATTTATATCTAAAACATCGCGTCCTTTGAATTCCACACGAATGTCTTTTGCTTTTAATATTAATTCCATAACATTTCCTCCAATATTGTTTATTTTAAATCTAATTTTCTAACCTCAGTTATCATTTGGCAAACTATAGCAATGCCAATAATTAAAATACCTGATAGTAAAAACCAATGATTTACACCGATTTTATCAGCAAAGAATCCAGAAAGAATTAACCCAATTGGCATAGCAAGTGACATGATACTTCCGATCAAAGAAAATACACGTCCTAAATATTCAGGCTTAATTTTCTCCTGAAAAAGAGCTGTTTGCACACCGCTATAAAATGGCACCGAAAGCCCCATTATTGCACAGCAAACTACGAATATTACAAATCCATTTGGAGGAAGTATTCCCGAAACGGCTAAACTGGTCCCCATTATAAAAAATGAACTTGTTATTAGTAATACATGCTTTTCGAAGCCCCCTAATCTTCCTAATAATAAGCCTCCTGCTAGCATCCCAAATGCAAAGGAAATTTCCGTAATAGAAATATGCACAGGTGTTCCATTAAAGTGTTCCATGCTTATTAAAGGAAATAGTGCATTGATTGGCATATAAACAAAAGTATATAGTGTTCCTAAGAGTAATAAGGCAAACAATCCTTTGTTTTGTCTCAGAACCACAACTCCTTCTTTCATCTCCCTTATGAAATTTGGTTCTAAACTTTGCACTTGATTACCCAGCTTAGGTATACGTACAATTGCTACCGTAATAGATGCAATCACAGCACCCAATACGTCGATGGCAATAATAGCATTTAAATCCCAAACGGAGTATAAGAGTGCTGCAACTGCCGGACTAACAATATAGCTTATAGACTGCAAAGACTGACTATAGCCTGCGCATTTCGTTAGCTGTTCTTCTGGTACTAAAAGTGGTGTAACCGCATTGAGTGCTGGGGTATGAAAAGCTGTTCCAATGCTACGGATAAACAATACTATCATAATCATCCAGACAGGTAGCTCCATACAGAATGCAACAATAGCAAGCACTGCACCAGCTGCTGCGATAATTAAATCGGCACCAATCATTATCTTCTTCCTATCATGACGATCCACTAGCACACCAATGGCAGGTCCCAAAATCGCATAGGGTAAAAAACCTACTAATGAAGCCATAGACAAGACCATCGCAGATCCTGTTTTTTCTGTAAGGTAAAAAATAATCGCCATTTGCAGGATGGCACTAGTGATTAATGATACTGCTTGCCCTGCCCATATTGCATAAAATTTTCGTTTCCAATTGTTGTATTTTTCCATTTATATTATCTCCTGCATATTATTTTGCTTGAATTTCTATTTTGAATAGCATTCTAGGCAATAAAAAATGCAGGCCAAACCCCACAATGTGGCTTTTGGTCTGCATACATACAATTTGGAAACATTCATATTAAAGACATAGTTAAATAAAGGTATAGTTAAATAACCAATATCCTCACCGTAACTAATGAATGCTCAATATCGTATAAATAAGCACAACAAAAAAGCCTATCATCGGGTATAGATTCTGCTTTTTTTATTGCCAGCTTATCTTAAACGCATTGAGGCTGTCATAGTTTCGGTTCCTCCTACATCTTTGTTTATATCAATTTATAGTATAACACAACAAGATGATATGTTCAATATAAAAGTTATGGAATGAGACTCATACTTCCAATTCGATGCCAGATTTAAAGGATATGACGAAGTTTTCTTCATAGACTGTAACGCTCTGGATTATCTTCCTTAGTAGCAAGCGATTAGCTTTCACAAAATCTTCTGTTTGTAGTTTTAAAAATTCATCAGGATTTTCTAACTCAACCTCAAAATATTTCATTTTACATTCCCTCATTTCATTTATTGATAAATTGAGTTTGCAAAAAAGAGTGGACAATTTTTGTCTACTCTTAACCTTTAAAATAGTTTTTTTTAATCGATTTGAAGTTGCCTAAATTATTACTTATTCGGTAAAATGAAGTATTGCTTTCAACAGATTTCCTTCAACTACACTTCACTTGATTCAAACAAGGTGGGTACATTTCTATTCCCACAAACTCCTTGTCAATGGAAACAAACACGTACCCACAGGGTAAATGGAAATAGAAACTGATAATTTCTAGCTATCACTTCTACTCATTCCAAAAATTTTCTCACTCTGATACTTACCCACCATAAAGCAAAAAGCCTTGCAATCAAGGCTTTCATTATCCCTTTCGTTCAAAGGTTTCTAAGCTTTTACGAGCAGAGCGACACACTCAGCGGTTCGCTATCTCCGTTCTGTCTGCGTGCTAGCACTTGTCAATCACGGACAGCTATCGCATGGGCGGAAGTAAATGCTAATCTTCGTCGTTTTACTCCTTGACTAGCAAACTTACCGCCTCAACATGTCCTGTATGTGGAAATAAAACACGATTAAAGATAAGGGAAGATACTGAATTAAAAAAATTCCCCCTCTATTGTCCGAAATGCAGACAAGAAAATTTAATTGAAATAAAGCAGTTCAAAGTAACTGTGATTACAGAGCCAGACGCAAAGACGCAGAGCCGATAAAATGAGATTAATACAATCTCATTTTATCGGCTCTTTCCGTTATGTATGGATTCTTTTAATTAGTCTTCGATATTTCTTGCTTCGTTGATACCGCTGGCTAAAGATTCCATTAAGGATAGTTCTTTGTCTGTAAAGCTATCCATGTATTTCTCTATCTGTAATCGTCGGGTGCTTTTTACCAAGTTATTAGCAGGTAAGAAAAATTCATCAACGGAAACATGAAGTAACGATACAAGGTCATAAAGAACTTGTATGCTGGGGTGTTGCCCCTTATTTTCAATATTAGTTAAGTACCGTGGGTCAATTTCAATCAATGCTCCCACTTGTTCACGAGTTAAACCTCGTTTCAATCGAGCTTCTTTAATGGCTAAACCAAAGGCTCTAAAATCATATTTATCTTCTTTTTTACGCATAGTAGACCACCTCTATACATTTTATTGTTCCTACTGAATTAAAAACAGGTATAGAAAAACGTGTTATATGGTTTATAGGTTTATATTTAATAAAAAGCACTACTAAACGCCAATAAAAAAAACCGTTATATGGTAGTGCTATTTACGCTGTTAAAATATTGTATATTACTTCCAAATGGCGGTTTGTTGGAGGTCAACGTCGCCATGAAGTACATCATATACAATAAATTTCCTTACATTGGGTTCTTGTCAAAAAAAGTCGTCTATCTGCAATAGATAAGTACGTCCACCAATGTGGTTTTATAAATCATATAGATAGAATAACAGAAGCATGTAAACAGAGAAATAAATCTGTTTATATGCTTTTTTGGCTATTCAGAACTTTTTTACAAAGTTTATTTATCAGTAATGCAACAAATCCCCCTTTCACATTGGGACTAAGAGTGAAAGGAGATAAACGAGCAAGGTCACTTCCTTTCCTAGACAGAAAGGGGGTGAGAAACATGAAACCATCTTCTTTTCAGACCACAATAGAAAATCAGTTTGACTATATCTGTAAACGTGCTATGGAAGACGAGCGAAAGAATTATATGCTTTATCTTTCAAGGATTGCAAAGCGTGAGGTGTCCTTTTCGGATGTTGGCGATTATCTTGTTAGCCAGTTTGCGACAACAGATAACTATTCAACTGACTTTCAGATTTTTACACTCAATGGGTTATCAGTAGGCGTTGAAAATGATTTGTTGAGTGAAGCATTACGTGAGTTGCCAGACAAGAAACGTGAAATTCTACTGCTGTTTTACTTTATGGACATGAGCGATTCAGAAATTGCAGACCTGTTGAAATTGAACCGTTCTACTGTCTATCGGCATAGAACCAGTGGACTAGCCTTAATTAAAAAGTTTATGGAGGAATTTGAAGAATGAAAACACAATATCCTATGATTCCCTTTCCTCTCATTGTAAAGGCAACAGATGGCGATACCGAAGCGATTAACCAGATTCTACATCATTACAGAGGGTACATAACGAAGCGTTCCCTACGACTTATGAAAGATGAATATGGCAATCAAAGTATGGTCGTTGATGAAGTCTTACGTGGAAGAATGGAAACCAGACTGATTACAAAGATTTTGTCATTTGAAATTAAGTAATATCCTCTCTCCTTTCGTGGAAGCGTGCTAAACCATTCCACGCTTCCCGAACAGGGAGGTTTGTTATTCCACCAAAGCATATTGAGCTTTCAATGTGTTTTGATAGGCTAACGAGCCATTGTTCTTTGAAAACTGAATAAAAGTAATCGAATACGTTTCGATAAGAAAAGAGCCAACGGAACTAACCGCCATGACCTATCTTATAAAGATAGCGAGCGATTCATGTTAGTGATCCGAGAAGCAATCTTTAGCAGGATTGCCTGCAACGACATTCTTATCGTGATAATGATACTCCCATACAGTCAATAGTCCGAGCGTGATAAAACCGTCGCAGGCAATGAGTATGGCTACATGAGAACCATGCAGGGGTGGAACTCCCGTGAGCTTTGCTAAAGCTGTTCGATTGCTGGTAAAACAACTTTTATGAAATCCAAATAAGTGATTTGGAAAGGAGGATTTTATGAAGCAGACTGACATTCCTATTTGGGAACGTTATACCCTAACCATTGAAGAAGCGTCAAAATATTTTCGTATTGGCGAAAACAAGCTACGACGCTTGGCAGAGGAAAATAAAAATGCAAATTGGCTGATTATGAATGGCAATCGTATTCAGATTAAACGAAAACAATTTGAAAAAATTATAGATACATTGGACGCAATCTAGCGTCGCCAAAGGGTCTTGTATATGATAAAATAGTATTAAGTCGTATCAAGGCTCTTTCCATAAAGGAAAGGAGCAAATGCCATGTCAGAAAAAAGACGTGACAATAAAGGTCGAATCTTAAAGACTGGAGAGAGCCAACGAAAAGACGGAAGATACTTATACAAATATATAGATTCATTTGGAGAACCGCAATTTGTTTACTCGTGGAAACTTGTGGCTACAGACCGAGTACCAGCAGGAAAGCGTGATTGTATCTCACTTAGAGAGAAAATCGCAGAGTTACAGAAAGACATTCATGATGGTATTGATGTTGTAGGAAAGAAAATGACACTCTGCCAGCTTTACGCAAAACAGAACGCTCAAAGACCAAAGGTTAGAAAAAACACTGAAACTGGACGCAAATATCTTATGGATATTTTGAAGAAAGACAAGTTAGGTGTAAGAAGTATTGACAGTATTAAGCCATCAGACGCTAAAGAATGGGCTATTAGAATGAGTGAAAATGGTTATGCTTATCAAACCATCAATAACTACAAACGTTCTTTAAAGGCTTCATTCTATATTGCTATACAAGATGATTGTGTTCGGAAGAATCCATTTGACTTTCAACTGAAAGCAGTTCTTGATGATGATACTGTCCCTAAGACCGTACTAACAGAAGAACAGGAAGAAAAACTGTTAGCCTTTGCAAAAGCTGATAAAACCTACAGCAAAAATTATGATGAAATTCTGATACTCTTAAAAACAGGTCTTCGTATTTCAGAGTTTGGTGGTTTGACACTTCCAGATTTAGATTTTGAGAATCGTCTTGTCAATATAGACCATCAGCTATTGAGAGATACTGAAATTGGGTACTACATTGAAACACCAAAGACCAAAAGTGGCGAACGTCAAGTTCCTATGGTTGAAGAAGCCTATCAAGCATTTAAGCGAGTGTTAGCGAATCGAAAGAATGATAAGCGTGTTGAGATTGATGGATATAGTGATTTCCTCTTTCTTAATAGAAAGAACTATCCAAAAGTGGCAAGTGATTACAACGGCATGATGAAAGGTCTTGTTAAGAAATACAATAAGTATAACGAGGATAAATTGCCACACATCACTCCACATAGTTTGCGACATACATTCTGTACCAA
The DNA here is from genome assembly GCF_001811505.1 of Streptococcus sp. HMSC034E03. GTDB lineage: Bacteria > Bacillota > Bacilli > Lactobacillales > Streptococcaceae > Streptococcus. The sequence goes on along the minus strand of NZ_KV804942.1, from coordinate 61,934 downwards.
CTATGCAAATGCAGGAATGAATCCAAAGGCATTACAGTACATTATGGGACATGCTAATATAGCCATGACGCTGAACTATTACGCACATGCAACATTCGATTCTGCAATGGCAGAAATGAAACGCTTGAATAAAGAGAAGCAACAGGAGCGTCTTGTTGCTTAGTAGTACAAATGAATTTACTACTTATTTACCACTTCTGACAGCTAAGACATGAGGAAATATGCAAAGAAACGTGAAGTATCTTCCTACAGTAAAAATACTCGAAAGCACATAGAATAAGGCTTTACGAGCATTTAAGAAAATATAAAAAGATAATTAGAAATTTATACTTTGTTTATATATAAAAAATCTTCTAGCAAAAACTAGAAGATTAGAGGATTTTCTCTGCTCGATCCACCATAAAGAGGGCGATTGTCATGATGATATCAATTACTAGAAGAATCAGTACGGCTGGGATCCAAGAATGGAACATGTTAAAGCTATAACCAAAGAGAGTTGGTCCAAAGGCTGCTAGGATGTAACCACCAGTCTGGGCGAGCCCAGACAATTGGGCTGTCTTTTCAGGGGAGCTAGTTTTGATGGAGAAGCAAACCATGAGATAAGGGAAAAGAGCGCTACAAGCAGTACCAATCAAGAGATGCGCTACTAACCAGTAAAGGAAACTCTTACTCGGATATAGAAGCATAGCAATTCCAAGCATTCCAGCGAGAGAGATGACTGTTAACATGATTTGACGGTAACGATTGGACAAACGAGTTGTTAAACTTGGAATGGTCATCGAGAAGGGGATACTGATCAGTGAAAAGATAGAAGCCAGAAGACCAGCGTCCGTATGAGATAGTCCTGCACTGATGGCCATGGTTGGTAACCAGGTCATGCTAGTATAGAAGAGCAAGGACTGAAGTCCGCCGAATACAATAATAGCCCAAACTTGCTGGCTTTTTAGGATATTCTCTTTTTCTTTTTTCTCTTCATGCCTTTCTAGAAAATGATTTCGGCCATGGTTGGGGAACCAGACGAATAAGGTTAGTAGGCAGACCAAGGATAGGCAGAGGATCAAGCCTTTCCAAGATGTTGCCTGAGTAATAGGGACAGATAGATAAGAGGCTAGTGCTGTCGCGATTCCCATAGTCGTCACATAAACCGTTGTCAGGAAGCTAATCTTTTGTGGGTAGTTGGCCTGAATCAGGCTAGGAAGAAGTACGTTAAAGATCGCAATACTCGCTCCGATGAGTAGAGTCCCCAGATAAAGTAATGGGAGATTAAAGATACGAATCACGGAGCCTACAGTCAATACGATAAGACTATAGGTAAAAAGGTGCTCAAGTCCATTTTTTTGAGCCAAACGGGTCGCAAAAGAGGAGAAGAGGGCAAACATTAAGAGAGGGAGACTGGTCAAAACACCAAGTGAACTAACTTCCACTCCTAAACCTTGGGCAATATCTCCCAAAACAGTTGGCAAAGCTGTGAAAGGAGCTCTTAAGACCGCTCCGATTAAGATAATTCCTAGAATAAAAAAGAGTGATCGTTTTTTCATGTGAACCTCTCTAAGATGATTTTTATAACAGCTTATTTTAAGTTTTTTTCTAAGAGATGTCAAGCTAGAGCAGGGAGATTCGGTGTTTTACTTAAACTAAATAAAAGTAAAGTAGGACGAGTTGTTTACTAGTTTTTTTCTGGGATTCAAATAAAAATAGGAAAGTCTGGGAATTTGTGATAAAATAGTGAAAGAAAATATTTAGGAGACTGTAAGTGATTCAACAAATCGATAATTTAATCGTCTCTATTGTGATTAGTGCTTATAATGAAGAGAAGTACTTACCGGACTTAATTGAAGATTTAAAAAAACAGACATACAATAAAGAAAATATTGAAATTTTATTTATTAATGCAATGTCCACAGATAAGACAACCGATATTATTCAGCGATTTATCTCTGAGGATACCGAATTTAAGTCAATTAGATTGTATGATAACCCTAAAAAGAATCAAGCAAGTGGTTTTAATTTAGGGATTAAGAACTCTAATGGAGACCTTATTGTGAAGATTGATGCGCATTCCAAAGTCACAGAGGATTTTGTGAAAAATAATGTTGAGATCATCAATCAAGGGGAATATGTCTGTGGGGGGCCTAGACCAACGCTTGTTGAAGGTGAGGGTAAATGGTCCCAAGCTTTACATATCGTTGAAGAAAATATGTTTGGAAGCAGCATCGCAGATTATCGAAACAGTTCTCAAGACAGATATGTTTCTTCTATTTTTCATGGCATGTACCGTCGAGAAGTTTTTGAGCAAGCTGGTTTAGTCGATGAACAACTTGGGAGAACAGAAGACAATGAACTTCATTATCGTATCAGAAATCACGGATATAAAATAAGATTTAGTCCCGATGTTTTATCTTATCAATATATTCGACCAACATTTAAAAAGATGCTCCACCAAAAGTATTCAAACGGGCTATGGATTGGATTGACAACTCATGTTAAACCAAAATGTCTATCTATTTTTCATTATGTTCCCTTTGCGTTTGTGTTAAGCATTTTTGTAAGTGCTATGTTACTACCTCTTTCTCCCTTGTTTTTAATGTTTCTATTAGCGATTTATGACCTATTTGTTATATTATTGACTATACTTTCCCTATTGAAACATAAAAATGAAGTATTACTGTTAATGCCTTTTATGTTGTTCTCTATCCATTTTGCTTACGGTATAGGTACAATAGTTGGATTAATCAAAGGTTTTAAATGGAGAAAAGGTTATAAATACGAAATTCAGTATTTAAATTAAAATTTCTTAAGCATGCTTAATTAAACATTTTCTCTGTGTAGGAGGATACCATTCACATGAATAAAAAAATGACAGATTATGTAATTGATCTGGTTGAAGTGTTAAATAAACAACAAAAACAAGTCTTTTGGGGGATTTTTGATGCTGCCAGCATGATTTCCTCAATCATTGTTTCTTATATCTTGTTTTATGGATTGATCAATCCAGCTCCTGTGGACTATGTCATCTATACTAGCTTGACCTTCTTGTTCTATCAGATTATGATTGGATTCTGGGGGCTCAATGCTAGTATTAGTCGCTATAGCAAAATCACAGACTTTATGAAGATATTCATCGGAGTAAGTGTCAGCAGTGTCTTGTCCTATCTCCTATGTTATGCCTTCTTGCCACTTTTCTCTGTGCGCTTTATTGTCCTCTTTATCTTGTTGACAACCTTCTTGATTCTTTTCCCTCGTATCACTTGGCAGTTGATCTATTCTAGACGTAAAAAGAGTGATGGAGAAGGGGAACATCGTCGTACCTTCTTGATTGGTGCGGGAGACGGTGGAGCTCTCTTTATGAACAGCTACCAGCATCCTACGAGTGATCTTGAGTTAGTAGGTATTTTGGACAATGATGAGAAGAAAAAAGGCCAAAAACTAGGAGGAATCCCAGTCTTAGGATCTTATGAACAGTTACCAGAACTCTCAAAACGTCATCAGATTGAGAAAGTCATTGTTGCGATTCCTTCTCTTGATCCGTCAGAGTATGAGCGTATCCTAAAAATGTGTAACCAACTTGGCTTGAAATGTTATAAGATGCCCAAGATTGAGTCGGTTGTACAAGGATTGCATCCTCAGGTAGGTGGTTTCCAAAAAATCGATATTACGGACCTTTTGGGACGTAAAGAAATTCAACTAGATGAGTCACGCCTAGGCTCAGAAATTACTGGAAAAACCATCTTAGTAACAGGTGCAGGAGGTTCTATCGGGTCTGAGATTTGCCGTCAGGTTAGTCGCTTTAATCCAGAGCGAGTGGTTCTCTTGGGTCATGGGGAAAACTCCATTTATCTGATCTATCATGAATTGATTCGTAGCTTCCAAGGAATTGACTATGTTCCTGTGATTGCAGATATCCAAGACTACGATCGCTTACTTCAAGTATTTGAGCAGTACCAACCAGCCATTGTTTACCACGCTGCTGCCCATAAGCACGTGCCAATGATGGAACGTAATCCAAAAGAAGCCTTCAAGAATAATATCCTCGGAACTTATAATGTTGCCAAGGCAGTTGATGCTGCTAAGGTACCGAAGATGGTCATGATTTCGACAGATAAGGCTGTTAATCCACCAAACGTAATGGGAGCTACCAAACGTGTGGCAGAGTTGATTGTTACAGGATTTAACCAACGTAGCCAGTCTACCTATTGTGCGGTTCGTTTTGGGAATGTTCTCGGTAGCCGTGGTAGTGTGATTCCAGTATTTGAGCGTCAGATTGCAGAGGGTGGTCCAGTGACTGTGACAGACTTCCGTATGACTCGTTACTTTATGACCATTCCAGAAGCTAGCCGTTTGGTGATCCATGCAGGAGCTTATGCTAAAGATGGAGAAGTCTTTATTCTTGATATGGGCAAACCAGTTAAGATTTATGATTTGGCCAAGAAAATGGTTCTTCTCAGCGGGCGTACTGAAAATGAAATTCCAATTGTAGAAGTGGGAATCCGTCCAGGTGAGAAACTCTATGAGGAGTTGTTGGTATCTACTGAATTGGTTGATAATCAAGTCATGGATAAGATTTTTGTTGGTAAGGTTAATGTCATGCCACTTGAAGTTATCGATCAAAAGATTGAAGAATTCCGTATCTTGCAAGGTTCAGAGTTGAAGCAAGCCATTATCGGTTTTGCAAATGAAACAACTCACACTCATTAAAAAAGAAAAAGGTATGATTCCTAGCTTCATGTTAGAAGCGAGTGGAATCATACCTTTTATGATAACGAATGGTCCTTTACCGATTTTTAAACTAACTTGTCATTGTTGAACATTTATGGTAAACTAAATTTATACTATTTGAAAATCAAAGTAACTAAGGTCTGCGTCGTTTTACTGTACTTAGATATGGTTTATAACTGACTTTCTGATTTGCTTTTCAATTTTCATGGAGTATGAATTAAAAAATTAGGGAGTAACTTATGATTAACGCATATAAAAGTTTCTTTAAAGGTTATGTAGATTTTACAGGTCGTTCAAAACGCTCAGAGTATTGGTGGATTTGGTTAACAAACATGATCCTCCTTGTCCCTTTTTACTCAGCATATTTTAAGGCACTAGCAAATCCAAGAAATGAGACTGCTCTTATGGCCTTGGGTGGAATTGCTATTATCTATATGATTTTCGGGCTAGCCTTAATGTTACCTATGTTAGCTTTGACAGTTCGTCGTCTACGTGATGCTGGTTTCCACTGGGCTCTGATCTTTGTCATTTTTATTCCTATGGTTGGACCTCTTGCCCTTTTAGCTTTGTTAGCTATGCCAACGAAACAAGTAGAAGTAGTAACAATCAATGAAACTGAAGAAGTTGTAGAAGTTTCACCATTCGAAGAATCAGACAAAAACTAAGAAGTTCAGGTTTTACAATTGAATCTGTTTTAGAGTTTTCTTTATATTGTTAAGCAAATATCTGACACTCCCATATCTAAAAATAGATTTGGGAGTGTTTTAAAACAATGTACGCTTTATAGCATATTGTTTTTAAAAAGGAGAAATATCTTGTTTAGGGCTTATATAAATTTTTTAAAAGGTTATGTAGATTTTGTAGGACACTCAACACGTCCTGACTTCTGGTGGGTTTGGTTGATGAATCATATCTTGTTCCTACCCCTGTATATCCTTATCTTCAATAAAGAGATAAACCAGGGTCCTTCTCTGAACTTTACTTTAGTTATCCTGATATGCATGATTTATGCCCTTTTAGCTTTACTCCTTCTGTTGCCTACTTTAGCGTTAAAGATTCGCCGTTTGCGTGATGGAGGTTTCCACTGGGCCTTTATCTTCCTTCACTTTGTTCCAATGGTTGGACGTTTTGCGCTATTAGTTCTGCTAGCTATGCCAAGTAAGGAAGTAGAAATAGTAACAATCAATAGACCTAATGAAGTTGAAAGCGAAGAAGCTTCGCCTTTTGAATAATTGGATGAGTACGGGGAATGTCATTCTCCTCATTAAGATCAGACAAAAAGCTCCCAAACCTAACTTTTAGGCTGGGAGTCTTTTGTTTAACGTTTTAATTGTAGATGCTGTAAAATGTCTGCCGGCTGGTGAGCAATCCAGTCAGGATTATAGCCCATGAGGTCTTTCTCATCACCGAATCCCCAGGTTACCGCTAATTTCTTAATGCCAGTTTCTTGGGCACCAATCATATCAAACTTGGTATCTCCGATAATAACCACTTTTTCTGGCTCCAAGTTATGAGTTGTCAAAGCTTGACGGATGACATCTGCCTTGTGTAGGGCTTGAGGGCTTGAACCATAAATGCCATCAAAGAAGTGGTCAATCCCAAAATTGTTAGTCATGTCAACTGCGGTTGGTGTATTCTTCGTAGTAGTGATATAAAGAGGATAATGCTCAGCTAGTTCTACGAGTAAATCTTTGATATGTGGAAAGAGTTGGGCTTCGTACACACCCTTTTCCTTATAATAAGAACGATAGAGCTGGATGGCTTCCTCTATTTGCTCAGCTGGTAAACAACTAGCAAAGCTGGTTTCTAGTGGGGGACCCATAAAACCTCGAATGGTTTTGGCACCAGGACTAGAAACTCCAAGTTGGTCAAAGGTATAGGTGAAACCATTATGGATACCGATAGAACTATCAACTAGCGTTCCATCTAAGTCAAAAAAGATAGCAGATATAGATGACATTGATTCTCCTCATAATGATGAAATTATTCGCCGAAGATTTCTTTTTGAAGGCGACGACCTGTAGGTGTGGCAGCGAGCCCCCCTTCAGCAGTTTCACGAAAGGCAGTTGGTAAGCTAGATCCTACTTGATACATGGCGTCAATGACCTCATCAACTGGAATTTTTGATTCGATACCAGCCAGAGCCATATCGGCTGCGATGAAGGCAAAACTTGCTCCCATGGCATTCCGCTTGACACAAGGAACTTCAACCAAACCTGCAACGGGGTCACAGATTAGGCCGAGCATGTTTTTGATAACGAAGGCGATAGCCTGGCTCGCTTGATAAGGTGTTCCGCCTGCAGCTAGAGTTAGGGCAGCGGCACTCATGGCTGAAGCTGAACCGACTTCGGCCTGGCAGCCACCTTCGGCTCCCGAGATAGAAGCGTTGTTAGCAATCACGAGTCCAAAAGCACCTGCAGCGAATAAGAAGTCTAGTTGTTGTTCATGAGTTAAATCCAACTTTTGAATAGCAGCAGTGAGAACGGCTGGAAGGCAGCCTGCACTACCAGCAGTAGGTGTTGCACAGACCAGTCCCATCTTGGCATTGTGTTCATTAACGGCGATAGCATTACGGGCTGCAGACAAGACAGTGAAGTCTGATAGGGTCTTTCCTTTTTTGATGTAGTGGTCAAGCTTGGCAGCGTCACCACCTGTCAAACCACTACGAGATTTTTTTTCACTAAGACCAAGCTCAACTGAAGCTTTCATGACTTCAAGGTTGCGCTCCATGAGAAGGAGAACTTCTTCTCGTTCACGACCTGTTAGCTCAAACTCGGTCGTAATCATGAGTTCAGCAACATTTCCTTGAAAATCAAGTTCGGCTTGTTCGACTAATTCTTTGATAGAATAAAACATATTTTCTCCTATTGAAAGAAATTGACATTATGCAAATGAGGAATTTTACGAATCTCTTCGATAGATTCATCACAGTTGCGGCTATCAACTTCAATAATCATAATGGCTTTCTCACCAGCTTTTTCTCGGGTTACATTCATTTGGGCGATGTTAATGTCAAAGCGAGAGAGGGCCTCTGTTACGTGAGCAATCATACCAGGAACATCCTGATGAACGATGATAATGGTAGGAGTGTTCATGTTGAGGGATACGGCAAAGCCATTGAGCTCTGTTACCTGGATATTTCCACCACCGATTGAAATTCCTGTCACACTGATGGTCTTGTGCTCATTCTTAACAGTGATTTTCGTAGTATTTGGGTGAGGGGCGTTACTGTCTTTCTGGATGGTCCAGACAATTTTGATGCCACGCTTGTGGGCAATTTCTAAACTATTTGGAATTTCTGGATCATCTGTGTCCATTCCTAAGATTCCAGCGACCAGGGCGAGATCAGTTCCGTGCCCGCGATAGGTTTTTGCAAAAGAATTAAAAAGCTGGAACTCGACCTCGGTTGGAGTATCGTCAAAGATAGAAGAGACGATTTTACCGATACGAACAGCTCCTGCCGTGTGACTACTAGATGGGCCAATCATGACTGGCCCAATGATATCAAAGACAGATTGAAAACGAAGTGATTGCATCTGTTTCCCCTTAAAAAGATTCTTAACTCTATTATATCAAAGATTAGATGCAAGCGCTCAATTCCATGATAAAATATCTAAACTCCCCATAAAGCCTATAAAATCAAGCCTTTTGTAACAAAAAGAGGCTATTTAAGTGAAATAAAACATAGTCTTGTAACATTTCTACATAAAACCGTCAAGAAACAGTAATAATAGTAGGGTATGATGGAAATATAAGAAAGAAGGAGAATCTTTTAATATGAAATCAACAACTAACAAAATTAAAACAGGACTTGTAGGAGTAGCAGCAGCGCTTGCTTTCCTTGCACCATCACTTACTTTTGCACAAGAAACAACAACTTACACAGTAAAATCAGGTGACACTCTATCAGGAATCGCTGAAAAATACAATACAACTGTTGAAAAATTGGCAGAAAAAAATAAGATTAAAGATATTCATTTGATCTATGTAGACCAAGTATTGGTTATTGATGGTGAAGCACCAGCAACTTCAGCTGCGACAGCAGAAGCTCCAGTAGCAGCACCTGCAGCTACTGAAACAACAACTTATGAAGCGCCAGCAGCAAGCGTAACTGTAGCAGAAGAAACTGTTACTACAGCATCAACTTCAACTGTAAGCGGATCTGAAGCAGAAGCTAAAGAATGGATCGCTCAAAAAGAATCAGGTGGTAGCTACACAGCTACAAACGGACGTTACATCGGACGTTACCAATTGACAGATTCATACTTGAACGGTGACTACTCAGCTGAAAACCAAGAACGTGTAGCAGATGCTTACGTTGCAGGACGTTACGGTTCATGGGCAGCTGCTAAGAACTTCTGGCTTAACAACGGTTGGTACTAAGAACTAACTAGCAGAATAAGATGCAAAAGTCGAGGGATTTCCTCGACTTTTTTATATTTCCTTTGCTTGATAACAGGTCTCTACTTCCTTTTTGAGGTGAGATAGCATTGAGGTTTCATTAGTTAACTCCAGAAGGGAGAAGCCCTTTTGAATAAGATGATCATTACTAGTACAAATACCTATTCGAACATAGGCGATAGCTAAAATATCGTATCTTCTCTTTTTCTTAGCATCCTCTAGTAAGGTGTAGCAGATTTGTTGACAGGTATTTTTATCTTGATTGTACAAGTAAATGGTGGACAGATTGAGTAGGATTGCCATTCGTAATTCATATAAATGTCGATAGTTTTTATATTCTTCCAAGCGCTGCAAGATTTGTTCAGTGATCAGATGGAGGTGTTCAATGGGAAAGCTGAAAAGGATGGTATTGAGGATTTTTAGGTCACTTTCATACCATGTATCTTGTTTTTCAATTTTTTCCCAAAGCTTTTTGACCGTTTGTTTCACTTGGATTGAAAGTTGCCTTGTTCCATGTTGACGGATATAAATGACAATTTCCAGCATATCTCTGATTTCCTCTATAGGGATATCGTGATGAATCTTAAGATAGTCTTGGCATGTTTCAAATAAATTGACTAGACTACTGGTACCAAAGATGGAACTTGTATTGAGATAGGTTTGCATGATTTCTGTTCGCTGGCTCGGTCTATAGAGATGGCAGATGTATTCAAACTCTTCAAAACTCATATTGATTTGACGGAGAAGAAACTCCATGTTTTCATATTTGGGAGTTGCCTTGCCACTTTCAAACTTGGAAAGGCTGGTTCTTGAAAGGCCATTTCCACAGACCTCTTCTTGGGTCAATCCTTTTGACTCACGTATGTCTTTATATACTTTCCCGAAATCATAGCGCATGATTTCCTCCTTTTCGTGAAAAAAGTTAACAGTAAATAGAATTCTATTAAATATATTGTATCATAAGAATATAGAAAGTAAATAAGAGGTATCATGTAGCTAGAAAATAATAGATTGGAGGTTGTTTCAATGCGTAAAAATAAAGATCTATTTCGGGTAATCATTGTCTTTGTGGCAGGGGTTATTTTGATTCTAGCAACCCCAGTGTTATTTAGAGTTGTTATAGAACTACTGTCAAAATAAAATCTGCATTGATTAGATTCATTAGGATTTAAAATCATTACATGAGAGCTTCTGGATAAATTTAATTTGCTGTAAGATTTGCTTATTTCATCAATTTCTTTTAGTTGGAACTCTGATTTGTAATTTACCATATTTATATTCATAGAAATTAAAGTGAATATCATGAGAAGAAAATAAGAAAGGTGATTTTATCTATAGTAGGTAGAATCTAAAAAATAAATTATGATTCATTTAAAATTTTATATCAAATCCGTTCTTTGTTCATTGGTATTTTTTATCCTTTTAATTCTTTTTATTAAAAATATATATTACCCTGCTCTAAAGATAACTATTGAAGTTATTATGACGTTTTCGATAGGTAGTCTTTGTTATGCTATTTTTTGTAAAACAAATCGTGCTGCTTTTCTGCCAATTTCGGTTGTTTTATTTTTGCTGACACTCTATTTGATGGGAGGATAGTATTTTAGCAGGAACTTTGTCAGTTTGCATTTTTCGCTTGGAGAAATTATGACGGTTGAAATTTTAGTGGCTTTAAGTGGAGTAAATTTGCTATCAAGATTTTTCAAAAAAAGAGAAGTCAATAGATTTGCTAGTGGATTATTAAAACGAAAGGTAAAATTGGGATATTTAAAATGAAACATTTTTTTGCAGGAATTGGTGAAGGTCATTTTTTGTTATTTTTATTATATCTAAGCATGTCTATTAGTCCAATAATTGGACTAGTGATTGGACATACTGAAATAAATCCAATAAATTCTATTATTATGGCTCTTGGTATGATATTGGCATTAATTTTGGTATTATCAAGGGTGTATAGAAAATATTTTTATAGAGACGAAGATGACTAAAGTCTTTATCAATAATTGGCTCCATAATATCTATAGGGAATTTACCTACTACAAATATCATAGAGCCCTAAAAAAGAGCCGTTTAAGGCTCTTTTTGTGTGTTTACAATTATAAACATTGGTGTTGAGGGCTTACAAGTTTATGGGACTTCGCCATCTAGATTATTAGTTAGACGAACTGGTTGTATCGTTATTAGACTCTGATTGAGAACCTGAAGAATCAGCAGTTTGACCTCCGGTATTAGCGCCATTATCTCCTCCACTGTTAGCACTATCAGTTGAGTATTGGTCCGTTGCAGGTGCTTGGGAATTAGATATGCTTCCATTTGTTTCTGGATAGCTTTGAATATAGCTACTATCTTCTGAACGGCTGGCTTCTAGTCCGGCATCTCTAGTAGTCGTTTCTGTTTGGGTAGTTTTTTCTTCTTCTTTTTTGGTCAAGACTTCAACTTGTTTTTGGAATTTAGAGATTAGTTCTTGAATTGGTTTTATCTTTTCTTCAAGAGCAACTTGGTCGCTGGCAGCATTAATGTTTTTAATGATGTCTATTATTTTTTGCAAGGAAGTGATGGCTGTCTCAAGTGTTTGTTTATCTTGAAACTGGCTATCAGAATCCTTTATATCTAATTTCAAAGCTTTTTCACTATAATGATTTGTGACTTTCTTGGCAGTAGAAGTAAGAAAGTCTTCTAAGGTCTTTTTGCCTTCATCAGTAGTTGGTTTCAATTCTTGGATTTTTTTCCAATCTTCTATAATGGTTTCAGAATCAATATTGAAGTCTTTAATGGCGTATTTTACTTGTTCGACATCTTGTTGATTTCTTTGTTGTTTGATGAGAGCAACGTTCCCTCTCTCTGCTTGGATTTTTTCTTGATGGAGGACTAAGCCTGTCAAAAGTCCAATACCTGCAATAAGTGTAATAATAAAAATAGTATTTTTTGATTTTAGAATATCTTTGTAGTTGTTCACATTAGTCCTACGCACATGGATGATGGTGTATATATGGAATCATGTGCGCATTCCTCCTTATTAAAGTATATCATTTTTAGTTGATTTTAAAAATAAGTTTTTAAAGAGAATAGAGATTTAGGAATGAATTGATTTCTTTTGTATCCTGATTTTCATGTATTGACAGAAGAGCTTGGTAGATTATCAGCCTCTTCCTTGTCTTCTCTATCTAAGCATGTTATAATGAAAACTGCTCAAACGACCTTCAATCGTTAAGCACACACGACCTTCAATCGTGAATAAACGAATAGATGGGAGACTTACCATGAGTGATAACTCTAAAACACGTGTTGTCGTGGGGATGAGTGGTGGTGTTGATTCGTCGGTGACGGCTCTTCTTCTCAAGGAGCAGGGCTACGATGTGATCGGTATCTTCATGAAGAACTGGGATGATACAGATGAAAACGGCGTCTGTACGGCGACCGAAGACTACAAGGATGTGGCTGCGGTAGCAGATCGGATTGGCATTCCCTACTACTCTGTTAATTTTGAAAAAGAGTACTGGGACCGCGTTTTTGAGTATTTCCTAGCGGAATACCGTGCAGGGCGCACGCCAAATCCAGATGTTATGTGCAACAAGGAAATCAAATTTAAGGCCTTTTTGGACTATGCCATGACATTGGGGGCAGACTATGTGGCGACTGGGCATTATGCTCGAGTAGCGCGTGATGAGGATGGCATCGTTCACATGCTTCGTGGTGTGGACAATGGCAAGGATCAGACTTATTTCCTCAGCCAACTTTCGCAAGAACAACTTCAAAAAACTATGTTCCCCTTGGGACATTTGGAAAAACCTGAAGTTCGCAGACTAGCAGAAGAAGCAGGCCTTGCGACTGCCAAGAAGAAAGACTCGACAGGGATTTGCTTTATCGGAGAAAAGAACTTTAAAAACTTCCTCAGCAACTATCTGCCAGCTCAGCCTGGTCGCATGATGACTGTGGATGGTCGCGATATGGGCGAACATGCAGGCCTTATGTACTATACGATTGGTCAGCGTGGCGGTCTCGGTATCGGTGGGCAACACGGTGGAGACAATGCGCCTTGGTTCGTTGTCGGAAAAGACCTAAGCAAGAATATTCTCTATGTCGGACAAGGTTTCTACCATGATTCGCTCATGTCAACCAGCCTAGAGGCTAGCCAAGTCCACTTTACTCGTGACATGCCAGAGGAATTTACGCTAGAATGCACAGCAAAATTCCGCTACCGTCAGCCTGATTCTAAAGTAACCGTCCATGTCAAAGGAGACAAGGCAGAAGTCATCTTTGCGGAGCCACAGCGTGCGATCACACCAGGTCAGGCAGTTGTCTTTTACGATGGCGAAGAGTGTCTAGGTGGTGGTTTGATTGACAATGCCTACCGCGATGGACAAGTTTGTCAGTACATTTAAGAGTTTCTAAGAGGAATGAGAATGTTTCAGTTTTTTTAGAAAAAAACGGCTAAAAAAGAGAAGTCAATGACTCTCTCTGACTATAAGAAAGAGTATTTGAGGGAGAAAACGACAGAATCGATAGAGGCCTTGTTTAAGGAATTGAAGCAAGCTAAAGTCTGGGTTCCCTTCAATCCTTCTCTGATGGATGGGAGTGACGGACAAGAAGGTGCTCGCCTAAAGCCGGATATTCTGCAAAAGGGAGATGACTACTTTTATCCTTGCTTCTTAGAAATTCAGGACATCCTCAAGGACTATTATGCCCAATTTTCTTGGTTGCAGTTACCTCTTACGGACTGTTTGTTTGCTGCGGAAGGGATGGAGAGTTTTCCTGTGAGAGGGATTGTTCTAGATGCCTTCTCTGACCCAGTTGAGATTGACAAAGGAGCTTTTGAAGCAATTCGCCAATCATAGTACATTTAGATTGACAAATTTTCTCAATTTGCTACAATAATAAAAGCAATAGAAATGATGGTCAAAGCTCATGGATGTTGCAGGCTTTTTTGTCCTGCACTTCTTTGGAGTTTTGACTGTTTTTGTGTCGTTTAAGGGAAAGGACAAAAATGACTCAGCAAGACTTTCGGACAAAAGTAGGAAATACGGTTTTTGGCGTTCGGGCGACAGCTTTGATTGTCCAAAATTGCAAGCTCCTAGTTACCAAAAATAAGGGAAAGTATTACACAATTGGCGGTGCGATTCAAGTTAATGAAAGCACGGAAGATGCGGTAGTCCGTGAAGTGAGGGAAGAACTGGGTGTCAAAGCTCAAGTTGGGCAACTAGCTTTCGTGGTTGAAAATCGTTTTGAACAGGACGGTGTTTTCTATCACAACATCGAGTTTCATTATTTGGTAGACTTGCTTGAGGAGGCCCCATTGACCATGCAGGAAGATGAGAAAAGGCAGCCCTGTGAATGGATTGATTTGGACCAGCTCCAGAATATCCAACTAGTTCCAGCCTTTTTAAAAACAGGCCTGCCAAATTGGGACGGACAATTACGACACATCCATCTTAACGAATAGGAGAGAAAATGATGGTTAAGCTTATTGCCCATGTACTTGTTCATAGTGGTGGTGATTATTTACTCATTCAGCGTTCGGAAATTAAAAGAGGACAACCCAACGTTTATCCGACTTACTGGGATATTCCTGGTGGTGGGGTTGAAAAGGGTGAACTTCCGCGAGATGGAGCTCTTAGAGAATGTATTGAAGAAGCAGGAGTTAGGCTAGACAGCAGTTCGCTCAAACTTCTTCACGAAGATAGTCAACTGGATACCTCTAAGGATACTGTCTTTACTCGCTTAGTTTATAAAGTAGAGTGGGTTGGGGAGAAGCCAATTATCAGATTAGATCCTGAAGAGCATACACACTTTAAATGGGTTACTATGGATCAAGCTCTAGAGGAGGAGAAGATAGTTCCTTATTTACGAGAAATTTTTGAAAGGTTAAGAAATGACTTATAATTTTACTGAAGAATACGATATCATTGTAATCGGTGCGGGGCATGCGGGAGTAGAAGCCTCTCTAGCTGCTAGCCGTATGGGTTGTAAGGTCTTACTTGCGACTATTAACATTGAAATGCTGGCTTTCATGCCTTGTAATCCATCTATCGGTGGCTCTGCCAAGGGGATTGTAGTGCGTGAAGTAGATGCCCTCGGTGGCGAAATGGCCAAGACCATTGACAAGACTTACATCCAGATGAAGATGCTCAACACTGGGAAGGGGCCAGCGGTTCGTGCCCTTCGTGCGCAGGCTGATAAGGAACTTTACTCTAAGGAAATGCGTAAGACGGTTGAAAATCAAGAAAATCTAACCCTTCGTCAGACCATGATTGATGAGATTTTGGTGGAAGATGGCAAGGTTGTCGGTGTTCGTACAGCTACCCATCAAGAGTATGCTGCCAAGGCTGTTATCGTGACCACAGGAACTGCTCTCCGTGGGGAAATCATCATCGGAGATCTTAAGTATTCATCAGGTCCAAACCACAGTCTGGCTTCTATTAACCTAGCTGATAACCTCAAGGAATTGGGACTCGAAATCGGTCGTTTCAAGACAGGAACCCCTCCACGTGTCAAGGCTTCCTCTATCAACTATGATGTGACAGAGATTCAGCCAGGAGATGAAACACCAAATCACTTCTCTTACACTTCACGTGATGAGGACTATGTCAAGGACCAAGTGCCATGCTGGTTGACCTATACCAATGGAACCAGTCATGAGATTATCCAAAACAACCTCCACCGTGCGCCTATGTTTACAGGTGTGGTCAAGGGAGTAGGGCCTCGTTACTGTCCGTCGATTGAGGACAAGATTGTGCGTTTTGCAGACAAGGAACGTCACCAGCTTTTCCTTGAGCCAGAAGGACGAAACACAGAGGAAGTTTATGTCCAGGGACTTTCAACTAGCCTTCCTGAGGATGTCCAGCGTGATCTGGTTCATTCTATCAAAGGTTTGGAAAATGCAGAGATGATGCGAACTGGTTATGCTATCGAGTACGACATGGTCTTGCCGCATCAGTTGCGTGCGACTCTGGAAACCAAGAAAATCTCAGGACTTTTCACAGCTGGTCAGACAAATGGTACATCTGGTTACGAAGAGGCAGCAGGCCAAGGGATTATCGCTGGTATCAATGCGGCTCTGAAAATCCAAGATAAGCCTGAATTGATTTTGAAGCGCAGTGATGGTTATATCGGGGTGATGATTGATGACTTGGTGACCAAGGGAACCATTGAACCTTACCGTCTGTTAACCAGTCGTGCAGAATACCGACTCATTCTCCGTCATGACAATGCTGATATGCGTTTGACAGAGATGGGACGCGAGATTGGCCTTGTGGATGATGAACGCTGGGCTCGTTTTGAAATCAAGAAAAATCAATTTGATAATGAGATGAAGCGCCTAGACAGCATCAAACTCAAGCCAGTCAAGGAAACCAATGTCAAGGTTGAGGAGATGGGCTTTAAACCGTTGACCGATGCAGTGACAGCCAAGGAATTCCTTCGCCGTCCAGAAGTTTCTTACCAAGATGTGGTAGCCTTCATCGGACCAGCTGCAGAGGACTTGGATGACAAGATTATCGAGTTGATTGAAACAGAAATCAAGTACGAAGGCTATATCTCAAAAGCCATGGATCAGGTTGCCAAGATGAAACGCATGGAAGAAAAACGCATTCCAGCCAACATCGACTGGGATGACATTGACTCTATCGCAACCGAAGCCCGCCAGAAGTTCAAACTCATCAATCCAGAAACCATAGGCCAAGCCAGCCGTATTTCGGGAGTAAATCCAGCAGACATTTCTATTTTGATGGTGTATCTGGAAGGTAAAAATCGTAGTATTTCAAAAAATTTAGAAAAGAAAGCTGACTAATTTTAAAAAAACTGAATTCTCTTTGGGGATTCAGTTTTTTTGATAGATTGCTTCTCTTTTTTTCGAATAAAGAGAAAAGGAGAAGAGATGATAACAGTAAAAGAAAAAATTTTTTTAGAAGCCTATAAAAAGGCGTCTTATCACCGTTTTTATGAGATTGAACGCTTCGCTAGTCTCTATAAAAAGCTGAACAAATGTCCTCAGCAGGCTGACAAGAACTAGACTTTTTGATATACTAGAACAAATCAAAATCTAGGAGAGAATGAATGAACGTATATGGTAGATTAGAAGACGAACCAACTCCAACTTGGACTGGAAATCAAGAAAATTCAGCTGGGGGAGAGGAGCGAGAAGAGTTTGAAACACGACAATCTGCTCGCTTACCATTGTTTAAAATCTTAATTTGGAGCACTTTAGCGGTACTTGTATCTGTAGTTCTTCCTTTGGTGCTAGGATTGACCAGTCCAGAGCAGGCTCAGGATTTCTATATTGGATGGGCAATGCACCAAGGAGGAGAAATCTACACAGACTATTTTGGAACGAGTGGTCTCCTCTATTATTTTCTACAGTATCTAGCTAAAGGTAGCCTTTTATTTGCAGCCTTTAATTGGCTTGCTTTAGTGGGCGCTGGAATTTTTCTTTTTCGTTCAACCTATGACTTGACGAAAGAGGACGAGCAGTCGCGACAAGTGTTGACGATTTTTTACCTTCTTGCTGGAGGTCTTAGCTTTGGTGGTGGCTATGCCACAATTCTTGCCCTTCCATTCTTATTCTACGCCCTAAACTTAGTCACAACCTATTTTGCAAAATCTAATCATGACAAAGGTTTCTTGCGTATCGGGATGAGTTTGGCTCTAGCATTTTTCTTCGCCCCTCTAGTCACAACTTTATATGCTCTGGTCTTATTCTTTGCTTTGTTAGCCTTTAATATTGGGCGTGGTTACTGGGCTCGCGGCTTTTATCAATTTCTTGCGGTTGGTCTAGGATTTTCACTCTTCTTTTATCCAATCGGTTACTATACGGCTTATAATGGGAGTTTTGGGAGTGCTATTAGTCAAATTCTCTATCCAATTGATAGTTTGAATTTTATGTCCAACCCTGGTCTGCTAGATAATCTCCTCTTTTATGGATTATTGGCAATCGGTCTTGGAGGATTGACCCTGGTGTTTGCAGGCTTTTTCCAGTCTAAACCAAGCAAGCAATATGTCTTATCGATATTTGCTGCGCTTGCTCTTGTACTATCACTAGGCTTGGAAATTTTCTCTACTGAACCGATCCATGGAAGTCGTCTAGCTGAGTTGCTTCCTTTCATGTCCATTTTGTTGTTGACTCGAATTCGTGCCAATGATGCAGAGGGAGTGAGTCGTCGTAGAAGATATAGCGAAGCTCCTTCAGTATGGGCAATTTTCCTCAAAGGCAATGCTTACCTGCCTATCTTGGCCCTTGTTTACCTATTCTTGGCCCCTTTAGTAGCGCGCTATGTCTTTCACCCAGAACAATATCAAGAACGCGCTCGTATCGAAACTATTGTCAAGGGGCAAACGCAAGCAACAGACCGCATTTATGTGTGGGATGATTCGGCTAGTGTTTATCAGGCTAGCGAACGATTAGCAGCTAGTCCGTTACTAACACCGAAATTACATACAGCTTTATCTGAAAATCGTACTAAACTTGTCAATGATTTACGTGATAACCAGCCTAAAGTGATTGTGGTCAATACCAAAACAGCTCTCTGGACGGAAGTGGAACAGCTTCTGGCAGAAAGTTATCAACCAGTTCAAAGTGAATTCAAAGACTTTAAACTTTACAAATTAAAATAACAAAAAATCAATATCTTGTGGAATTTTAAAAATTTTATGATTTTTAACACAAGATATTGATTTTTATTTTTAGAGTGGTATAATACTGAATATAAACTATTCAATAATATTTTAGAAAAGAGCATGGATATGATTGTATTAGAAGAAAAGCTTGCAACCGTTCCCACCTTATTCGTTGAAAAACGCGACGGTAGACGCGTCATTTTTGATGTGGATAAAATTGACAAAGCGCTTCATAAGGCTGCTGAAAAGGTTATGGACGTTACGCCTCTAGTAGAAAAACGCCTAAATGGTCTCGTTGAAAGAATTGTCACAGAGATTCATAGTCGTTTTCCTCAAGGTGTAAAAATCTATGAAATCCAAAATATCGTAGAACATGAGTTATTGGAAGCTAAAGAATATGCCTTGGCAGAGGAATATATCACTTACCGAACTCAAAGGGATTTTGAGCGCTCAAAAGCAACAGATATCAACTTCAGTATCCATAAACTTCTCAACAAAGACCAGGCAGTTGTCAATGAGAATGCTAATAAAGATAGTGATGTTTTTAACACCCAACGTGATTTGACGGCAGGGATTGTTGGGAAATCAATCGGACTGCAAATGCTTCCTAAGCACGTAGCCAATGCCCACCAAAAAGGGGATATCCACTATCACGATTTGGACTACAGCCCTTACACCCCGATGACCAACTGCTGTTTGATTGATTTCAAGGGCATGTTGGAAAATGGTTTTAAGATTGGGAATGCTGAGGTGGAGAGTCCCAAGTCTATCCAAACTGCGACAGCACAGATTTCACAAATCATCGCCAACGTTGCTTCTAGCCAGTACGGTGGGTGTTCGGCAGACCGTATTGATGAAGTCTTGGCCCCATATGCAGAGAAAAATTACCAAAAGCATCTCAAAGATGCAGAGGAATGGGTTTTACCTGACAAACGTGAGGAGTATGCCTGGAAAAAAACTCAAAAAGACATCTACGATGCCATGCAATCTCTAGAGTACGAGATTAATACCCTCTTTACATCAAATGGACAAACACCCTTTACTTCCCTTGGTTTCGGTCTAGGAACCAATCGTTTTGAACGCGAAATTCAAAAGGCAATTTTAAACATTCGTATCAAGGGGCTTGGTTCAGAACACCGTACAGCTATCTTCCCTAAATTGATCTTCACTCTTAAAAGAGGACTTAATCTGGAGGAAGGTTCTCCTAACTACGATATCAAGCAGTTGGCCCTTGAGTGTGCAACTAAGCGCATGTATCCAGATGTCTTGTCTTATGATAAGATTATTGAGTTGACAGGTTCTTTCAAGGTTCCGATGGGGTGTCGTTCATTCCTTCAAGGATGGAAGGATGAAAATGGAGTAGAAGTCAATTCTGGTCGTATGAACCTAGGTGTGGTAACAGTCAATCTTCCTCGTATCGCCCTCGAGTCTGAAGGCGACCTGAACAAGTTCTGGGAAATCTTCAATGAGCGTATGAATATCGCTGAAGATGCACTGGTTTACCGTGTGGAGCGAACCAAGGAAGCCACTCCAGCTAATGCGCCTATCCTTTATCAATACGGAGCTTTTGGCCGTCGTCTTGGTAAAGAAGAAAGTGTCGACGAGCTCTTTAAGAATAGACGTGCCACAGTTTCGCTTGGCTACATTGGACTTTATGAAGTAGCGACAGTATTCTTTGGTAACAATTGGGAAACCAATCCAGAAGCTAAAGAATTCACCCTTGATATCATTCGAGACATGAAACATCGAGTAGAAGAGTGGTCAGACCAATATGGCTATCACTTCTCTATTTATTCAACACCGTCTGAAAGTCTGACGGACCGATTCTGCCGTTTAGATGCTGAGAAATTTGGTTCTATTCCAGATATTATAGATAAAGAATACTACACAAATTCCTTCCATTATGATGTTCGCAAAAATCCAACACCATTTGAAAAATTGGACTTTGAGAAAGTCTACCCAGAAGCGGGTGCATCAGGCGGCTTTATCCACTACTGCGAGTATCCAGTTCTTCAACAAAATCCAAAGGCCTTGGAAGCTGTTTGGGATTATGCTTATGACCGTGTAGGTTATCTCGGAACCAATACTCCAATTGACCGCTGTTACAAGTGTGATTTTGAAGGAGATTTTGAGCCGACAGAGAGAGGATTTGCTTGTCCTAACTGTGGGAACAACGATCCTAAAACAGTAGACGTGGTTAAACGAACCTGTGGTTATCTTGGGAATCCACAAGCTCGTCCGATGGTTAATGGTCGTCACAAGGAAATTGCTGCGCGTGTCAAACACATGAACGGTTCTACTATCAAAACAGCAGGACATGAAGTAAGAAGTTAGAAAGAGATAGCATGGGAAAATATCAATTAGATGATAAGGGCAAGGCCTTGGTTCAACGGTTCCACGAGAAACATTCAAAAGGTGGAGGCAATAAAAAAGACCGAGTGGCTAGCCTAAGAGAGCAATTTTTAAATAAGAATAAGAAAAAGTGAGAGTCCGCTCTCGCTTTTCTCTTAGTTGGAGGTAAAGATGATATTACGCAGACCAAGATTGGCAGATAAAGAAACAATTTTAGAGATGATGTCAGAGTTTGAGCAGACTCAATCAGCCCACAATGGAGGATTTTGGGATACTGAGAACTTTGACTATGAAAAGTGGTTGGAAACTAGCCATAATAAAGAAATGGGAATAGGATTGCTGGAAAATCGCGTTCCATCAATTCAGTTCGTATTGTTTGATGAATCAGGCCATGCTTTAGGTTTTTTAAATTTACGGTTGAGACTGAATGAGGGTTTACTGAATTATGCTGGCCATATTGGCTATTCTATCCGCCCTTCCGAAAGAGGCAAAGGATATGCCAAGGAAGCTCTCCGTCAAGGTCTACAAGTGGCTAAAGAAAAGAACATCCATCGTGCTCTGGTGAATTGTAGCGCGGAAAATCCAGCAAGCCGAGCTGTTATCTTAGCTAATGGTGGAGAGTTGGAGGATGTTCGAAATGGAACGGAGCGCTATTGGATAGAGTTGGAGTAGAAAGCATGACATGGAATACACCAAAACCAGGCGAGTGGAAGAGTGAGGAGCTTAGTCAAGGGCGTATCATTGACTATAAGGCTTTTAACTTTGTGGATGGAGAAGGGGTGCGCAATTCTCTCTATGTAGCCGGCTGCATGTTTCACTGTGAGGGCTGTTACAATGTAGCGACCTGGTCTTTCAATGCAGGAATTCCTTATACGCCAGAATTGGAAGAACAAATCATGGCAGACTTAGCCCAGCCCTATGTTCAAGGATTGACTTTGCTAGGAGGAGAGCCATTCCTCAATACAGGTATTCTTTTGCCCCTTGTAAAACGCATTCGAAAGGAATTGCCAGAAAAAGACATCTGGTCTTGGACAGGCTACACTTGGGAAGAAATGATGCTGGAAACTCCAGATAAGCTAGAGCTTTTATCTATGATTGATATCCTGGTCGATGGTCGCTATGATCGGAGCAAGAGAAATCTTATGCTTCAATTCCGCGGCTCTTCCAATCAACGAATTATCGATGTACAAAAGTCTCTCCAAAGTGGAAAGGTAGTCATTTGGGACAAGCTTAACGATGGAAAAGAAAGCTATGAACAGGTGAAGAGAGAATGAAGAAAAAAGAATTAATAGAAAGACTAGTATCAGAAATAGAGTCGGGAAAAGTAAAAACGCTGGGTATCTACGGTCACGGCGCTTCAGGAAAATCAACTTTTGCTCAAGAATTGTACCAAATATTGGACGCTGAAAAGGTAAATTTACTAGAGACAGATCCCTATATTACTTCGGGACGACATTTAGTAGTACCTAAAGAGACACCAGACCAAAAGGTGACAGCATGTTTACCGGTAGCGCATGAGCTGGCAAGTTTACAAAGAGATATTCTTGCTCTGCAAGCGGGTATGGACATCTTGACAATTGAGGAACCTTGGAAGGCTAGCGAGATCTTATCTGGAGCAAAACCAATTCTGATAGTCGAAGGGATGTCTGTGGGTTTTCTACCCAAGGAACTCTTTGACAAAACCATTTGTTTCTACACAGATGAGGAGACCGAATTAAAGAGACGTCTAGCTCGAGATACGACTGTGAGAAATGGCGATGCATCCATTATATTGGCTAGTCAGCAGATGAGACGAGAGCAGTATATACAATACTATAAAGAAACCGAGTCAAGAGCTGATATCTTGGTAGATCAATCAGATGATAAATTTCAAATTAAAACTAACATTATATAGAAGAAAAGACAGATAATCTAGCACTTAAATATGAAAATTTATTAAAATGGAATAAGAAAACAGTTTCATCTAAAAAATTTAAAAAAACCTGTCAAATCCCTTGCAATCGCAGGGGCTTTGTGTTATTCTATTATGGTGCTGTAAATTACAGCTTTAGCTTTGATGCAAGAGGTTGCGACACGCTCGGTTGCATTGCCACGCAACGCGCGTCGGTTTTCTTGTGGAGCTAGCCTATTATCTTAAATAGACGAAAAGGAGAAAAAGATGGCAAACAAAAAAATCCGTATCCGTTTGAAAGCTTACGAACACCGTACGCTTGACACAGCGGCTGCAAAAATCGTAGAATCAGCTACTCGTACAGGTGCACAAGTTGCGGGTCCAATCCCACTTCCAACTGAGCGTAGCCTCTACACAATCATTCGTGCGACTCACAAATACAAAGACTCTCGCGAACAATTTGAAATGCGTACACACAAACGTTTGATCGATATCGTTAACCCAACTCAAAAAACAGTTGACGCTTTGATGAAATTGGATCTTCCAAGTGGTGTAAACGTAGAAATCAAACTTTAATTTAAAGCTTGATAACTTGAGCATAAAAAACGCTCGTTAAAAACTTTTTGAATAAAAAATATAGAAAAGGAACTATTTTCTCATGACAAAAGGAATCTTAGGGAAAAAAGTGGGAATGACTCAAATCTTCACTGAAGCTGGCGAATTGATCCCTGTAACAGTTATTGAAGCAACTCCAAACGTTGTTCTTCAAGTTAAAACTGTTGAAACAGACGGATACAACGCTATCCAAGTTGGTTTCGATGACAAACGCGAAGTATTGAGCAACAAACCTGCTAAAGGACATGTAGCAAAAGCTAACACGGCTCCTAAGCGCTTCATTCGTGAATTCAAAAACGTTGAAGGCTTGGAAGTTGGTGCTGAAATCACAGTTGAAACTTTCGCAGCTGGAGATGTTGTTGACGTAACTGGTACTTCTAAAGGTAAAGGTTTCCAAGGTGTTATCAAACGCCACGGACAATCACGTGGACCTATGGCTCACGGTTCTCGTTACCACCGTCGTCCAGGTTCTATGGGACCTGTTGCACCTAACCGCGTATTCAAAGGTAAAAACCTTGCAGGACGTATGGGTGGCGACCGTGTAACAATTCAAAACCTTGAAGTTGTACAAGTTGTTCCAGAAAAGAACGTTATCCTTATCAAAGGTAACGTACCAGGTGCTAAGAAATCTCTTATCACTATCAAATCAGCAGTTAAAGCTGGTAAATAATAAGGAAAGGGGAATACAGTCAAAATGGCAAATGTAACATTATTCGACCAAACTGGTAAACAAGCGGGCGAAGTTGTTCTTAACGATGCAATCTTTGGTATCGAACCAAACCAATCTGTTGTGTTTGATGTCATCATCAGCCAACGTGCTAGCCTTCGTCAAGGAACTCACGCTGTTAAAAACCGTTCAGCCGTTTCAGGTGGCGGACGCAAACCATGGCGTCAAAAAGGAACTGGACGTGCTCGTCAAGGTTCTATCCGCTCTCCACAATGGCGTGGTGGTGGAATTGTCTTCGGACCAACTCCACGTAGCTATGCGTACAAACTTCCTCAAAAAGTTCGTCGCCTTGCACTAAAATCTGTTTACTCAGAAAAAGTTGCTGAAAACAAATTTGTAGCCGTTGATTCTCTTGAATTTACAGCTCCAAAAACTGCTGAATTTGCAAAAGTTCTTGCAGCTTTGAGCATCGATTCTAAAGTCCTTGTTATTCTTGAAGAAGGAAACGAATTCGCAGCTCTTTCAGCTCGTAACCTTCCAAACGTGAAAGTTGCGACTGCTACAACTGCAAGTGTTCTTGACATCGCAAATAGTGACAAACTTCTTGTTACTCAAGCAGCTATCTCTAAAATCGAGGAGGTTCTTGCATAATGAATTTGTATGATGTTATCAAAAAACCTGTTATCACTGAAAGCTCAATGGCTCAACTTGAAGCAGGCAAATATGTATTTGAAGTTGACACTCGTGCGCACAAACTTTTGATCAAGCAAGCTGTTGAAGCTGCTTTCGAAGGTGTTAAAGTTGCAAATGTTAACACAATTAACGTAAAACCTAAAGCTAAACGTGTTGGACGTTACACTGGTTTTACTAACAAAACTAAAAAAGCTATCATCACTCTTACAGCTGATTCAAAAGCAATCGAGTTGTTTGCTACTGAAGCTGAATAATCTAAGGAGGAAATATCGTGGGAATTCGTGTTTATAAACCAACAACAAACGGTCGCCGTAATATGACTTCTTTGGATTTCGCTGAAATCACAACAAGCACACCTGAAAAAACTTTGCTTGTTGCTTTGAAGAACAAGGCTGGTCGTAACAACAACGGTCGTATCACAGTTCGTCACCAAGGTGGTGGACACAAACGTTTCTACCGTTTGGTTGACTTTAAACGTAACAAAGATAACGTTGAAGCAGTTGTTAAAACTATCGAGTACGATCCAAACCGTTCTGCAAACATCGCTCTTGTACACTACACTGACGGTGTGAAAGCATACATCATCGCTCCAAAAGGTCTTGAAGTTGGTCAACGTATCGTTTCAGGTCCTGAAGCAGATATCAAAGTAGGTAACGCTCTTCCACTTGCTAATATCCCAGTTGGTACTTTGGTCCACAACATTGAGTTGAAACCAGGTCGTGGTGGTGAATTGGTTCGTGCTGCTGGAGCTTCTGCTCAAGTATTGGGACAAGAAGGTAAATACGTTCTTGTTCGTCTTCAATCAGGCGAAGTTCGTATGATTCTTGGAACTTGTCGTGCTACAGTTGGTGTTGTCGGAAACGAACAACATGGACTTGTAAACCTTGGTAAAGCAGGACGTAGCCGCTGGAAAGGTATCCGCCCAACAGTTCGTGGTTCTGTAATGAACCCTAACGATCACCCACACGGTGGTGGTGAAGGTAAAGCACCAGTTGGTCGTAAAGCACCATCTACTCCATGGGGCAAACCTGCTCTTGGTCTTAAAACTCGTAACAAGAAAGCGAAATCTGACAAACTTATCGTTCGTCGTCGCAACGAGAAATAATTTAAAACTAGTCGCTTAAGCAACTAGGAAATTCCGCCAGCTCGGTAGCGCTCCTTGTGAGCGCAAGCCGCTGTGGTACAAAATTTAAAGGAGAAAATATAAAAATGGGACGCAGTCTTAAAAAAGGACCTTTCGTCGATGAGCATTTGATGAAAAAAGTTGAAGCTCAAGCTAACGACGAAAAGAAAAAAGTTATCAAAACTTGGTCACGTCGTTCAACGATCTTCCCAAGTTTCATTGGTTACACAATCGCAGTTTATGATGGACGTAAACACGTACCTGTTTACATCCAAGAAGACATGGTAGGTCACAAACTTGGTGAATTTGCACCAACTCGTACTTACAAAGGTCACGCCGCAGACGACAAGAAGACACGTAGAAAATAAGGAGAACATAAATGGCAGAAATTACTTCAGCTAAAGCAATGGCTCGCACAGTACGTGTTTCACCTCGTAAATCACGTCTTGTTCTTGACAACATCCGTGGTAAAAGCGTAGCCGATGCAATCGCAATTTTGACATTCACTCCAAACAAAGCTGCTGAAATCATCTTGAAAGTTTTGAACTCAGCTGTAGCTAACGCTGAAAACAACTTTGGTTTGGATAAAGCTAACTTGGTAGTATCTGAAGCATTCGCAAACGAAGGACCAACTATGAAACGTTTCCGTCCACGTGCGAAAGGTTCAGCTTCACCAATCAACAAACGTACAGCTCACATCACTGTAGCTGTTGCAGAAAAATAAGGAGGTAAAATCGTGGGTCAAAAAGTACATCCAATTGGTATGCGTGTCGGCATCATCCGTGATTGGGATGCCAAATGGTATGCTGAAAAAGAATACGCGGATTACCTTCATGAAGATCTTGCAATCCGTAAATTCGTTCAAAAAGAACTTGCTGACGCAGCTGTTTCAACTATTGAAATTGAACGCGCAGTAAACAAAGTTAACGTTTCACTTCACACTGCTAAACCAGGTATGGTTATCGGTAAAGGTGGTGCTAACGTTGATGCACTCCGTGCTAAACTTAACAAATTGACTGGAAAACAAGTACACATCAACATCATCGAAATCAAACAACCTGATTTGGATGCTCACCTTGTTGGTGAAGGAATTGCTCGTCAATTGGAGCAACGTGTTGCTTTCCGTCGTGCACAAAAACAAGCAATCCAACGTGCTATGCGTGCTGGAGCTAAAGGAATCAAAACTCAAGTATCAGGTCGTTTGAACGGTGCAGATATCGCCCGTGCTGAAGGATACTCTGAAGGAACTGTTCCACTTCACACACTTCGTGCAGATATCGATTACGCTTGGGAAGAAGCAGACACTACATACGGTAAACTTGGTGTTAAAGTATGGATCTACCGTGGTGAAGTTCTTCCAGCTCGTAAAAACACTAAAGGAGGTAAATAACCAATGTTAGTACCTAAACGTGTTAAACACCGTCGTGAATTCCGTGGTAAAATGCGTGGTGAAGCTAAAGGTGGAAAAGAAGTAGCATTCGGTGAATACGGTCTTCAAGCTACAACTAGCCACTGGATCACTAACCGCCAAATCGAAGCTGCTCGTATCGCCATGACTCGTTACATGAAACGTGGTGGTAAAGTTTGGATTAAAATCTTCCCACACAAATCATACACAGCTAAAGCTATCGGGGTTCGTATGGGATCTGGTAAAGGGGCACCTGAAGGTTGGGTAGCACCAGTTAAACGTGGTAAAGTAATGTTTGAAGTTGCTGGTGTTTCTGAAGAGATCGCTCGCGAAGCGCTTCGTCTTGCAAGCCACAAATTGCCAGTTAAATGTAAATTCGTAAAACGTGAAGCAGAATAAGGAGAAGGCATGAAACTTAATGAAGTAAAAGAATTTGTTAAAGAACTTCGTGGTCTTTCTCAAGAAGAACTCGCGAAGCGCGAAAACGAATTGAAAAAAGAATTGTTTGAACTTCGTTTCCAAGCTGCTACTGGTCAATTAGAACAAACAGCTAGCTTGAAAGAAGTTAAAAAACAAATCGCTCGTATCAAAACAGTTCAATCTGAAGCGAAATAATAGACTAGGGAAGGAGAAATTTCAATGGAACGCAATAATCGTAAAGTTCTTGTTGGACGTGTTGTATCTGACAAAATGGACAAGACAATCACAGTTGTAGTTGAAACAAAACGTAACCACCCAGTCTATGGTAAACGTATTAACTACTCTAAAAAATACAAAGCACATGATGAAAACAATGTTGCCAAAGAAGGCGATATCGTACGTATCATGGAAACTCGTCCGCTTTCAGCTACAAAACGTTTCCGTCTTGTAGAAGTCGTTGAAGAAGCGGTTATCATCTAATCAAACCTGAAAGGAGAAAACTGAAATGATTCAAACAGAAACTCGTTTGAAAGTCGCAGACAACAGCGGTGCACGCGAAATCTTGACTATCAAAGTTCTTGGTGGTTCTAAACGTAAATTTGCGAACATCGGTGATGTTATTGTGGCATCTGTAAAACAAGCTACTCCTGGTGGTGCGGTTAAAAAAGGTGACGTTGTTAAAGCAGTTATCGTTCGTACTAAATCAGGTGCTCGTCGTGCTGATGGTTCATACATCAAATTTGACGAAAACGCAGCAGTTATCATCCGTGAAGACAAAACTCCTCGCGGAACACGTATCTTTGGCCCAGTTGCACGTGAATTGCGTGAAGGTGGCTTCATGAAGATCGTGTCACTTGCTCCAGAAGTACTTTAATTTTCACAGAGCAAAAACAAACAAACACAGTCCCCTGGCTTAGCCAGGGTGCCCATTGGGCGTAAGAATAAAAGGAGAAAAAAATGTTTGTAAAAAAAGGCGACAAAGTTCGCGTAATCGCTGGTAAAGATAAGGGAACAGAAGCTGTTGTCCTTACTGCCCTTCCAAAAGTAAACAAAGTTATCGTTGAAGGTGTTAATATCGTTAAGAAACACCAACGTCCAACTAACGAACTTCCTCAAGGTGGTATCATCGAGAAGGAAGCGGCTATCCACGTATCAAACGTTCAAGTTTTGGACAAAAACGGTGTAGCTGGTCGTGTTGGTTACAAATTTGTAGACGGTAAAAAAGTTCGCTACAACAAAAAATCAGGCGAAGTGCTTGATTAATCACGAAGGAAAGGAGAAGTATAATGGCAAATCGTTTAAAAGAAAAATATCTTAATGAAGTAGTTCCTGCTTTGACAGAACAATTCAACTACTCATCAGTGATGGCTGTGCCTAAAGTAGATAAGATCGTTTTGAACATGGGTGTTGGTGAAGCTGTATCAAACGCTAAAAGCCTTGAAAAAGCTGCTGAAGAATTGGCGCTTATCTCAGGTCAAAAACCACTTATCACTAAAGCTAAAAAATCAATCGCCGGCTTCCGTCTTCGTGAAGGTGTTGCGATCGGTGCAAAAGTTACCCTTCGTGGTGAACGTATGTACGAATTCTTGGATAAATTGGTTTCAGTTTCACTTCCACGTGTGCGTGACTTCCATGGTGTTCCAACAAAATCATTTGATGGACGCGGAAACTACACACTTGGTGTGAAAGAACAATTGATCTTCCCAGAAATCAACTTTGATGACGTTGACAAAACTCGTGGTCTTGACATCGTTATCGTAACTACTGCTAACACTGACGAAGAGTCACGTGCATTGCTTACAGGCCTTGGAATGCCTTTTGCAAAATAATATAGGAGGTATAACTAATGGCTAAAAAATCTATGATTGCTAAGAACAAACGCCCAGCGAAGTTCTCTACTCAAGCATACACTCGCTGTGAACGTTGTGGACGTCCACACTCAGTTTACCGCAAGTTTAAACTTTGCCGTGTTTGCTTCCGTGAATTGGCATATAAAGGTCAAATCCCTGGTGTAACAAAAGCATCTTGGTAATATCATGATACAAAGAGCGTAACAACCCCAGCAAAAATAGGAGATTTGGTGCAGGAGCGATGCTCCAAGACAAATCTATCTTTTTTGCCCAGGTTGTAGCTCGTGTTCAAATGAGATTATCTTGTTTGAATGTGTCAATACTATCTGAGCCCAGCTCAATCATTAACTAGCAAGTGCAACTTGCAAACTACTAGTAAGAGGAGAAAAATAAAATGGTTATGACTGACCCAATCGCAGACTTCCTAACTCGTATTCGTAACGCTAACCAAGCAAAACACGAAGTACTTGAAGTACCTGCATCAAACATCAAAAAAGGGATTGCAGAAATCCTTAAACGCGAAGGTTTTGTTAAGAACGTAGAAATCATCGAAGATGACAAACAAGGCATCATCCGTGTATTCCTTAAATACGGACCAAACGGTGAAAAAGTTATCACAAACTTGAAACGTGTTTCTAAACCAGGACTTCGTGTCTACAAAAAACGTGAAGACCTTCCAAAAGTACTTAACGGTCTTGGAATTGCTATCCTTTCAACTTCTGAAGGTTTGCTTACTGATAAAGAAGCACGCCAAAAGAACGTTGGTGGTGAGGTTATCGCTTACGTTTGGTAATATTTAGCTCCCAATTTCTTTGTGACTCGTCGTTATCGTCTCTTGCCTAACCCAAAGTTATGTCTGCGAGACGATGCCTAGATTCACTTTGAATTGAAACCTAAATGTTCCTTCAAATCGAGAAATCGATTTAACCCCGTGAAAACTGGCCGTTCTGGCCTGACAATTTAACAGGAGAATAAAAACATGTCACGTATTGGTAATAAAGTTATCGTGTTGCCTGCTGGTGTTGAAATCACTAACAATGACAACGTTGTAACTGTAAAAGGACCTAAAGGAGAACTTACTCGTGAGTTCTCAAAAGATATTGAAATTCGTGTGGAAGGTACTGAAGTAACTCTTCACCGTCCAAACGATTCAAAAGAAATGAAAACTATCCACGGAACTACTCGTGCTCTTTTGAACAACATGGTTATTGGTGTATCAGAAGGATTCAAGAAACAACTTGAAATGCGTGGGGTTGGTTACCGTGCACAACTTCAAGGATCAAAACTTGTTTTGGCTGTTGGTAAATCACATCCAGACGAAGTTGAGGCTCCAGAAGGAATTACTTTTGAACTTCCAAACCCAACAACAATCGTTGTTAGCGGAATTTCAAAAGAAGTAGTTGGTCAAACAGCTGCTTACGTACGTAGCCTTCGTTCACCAGAACCATACAAAGGTAAAGGTATCCGTTACGTTGGCGAATATGTTCGTCTTAAAGAAGGTAAAACAGGTAAATAATATTGAGTGGTTGATTTTCAGCCATCAATATCGTTTCCAACTTTGTGCATAGCACACGATTTAAAACTAAAGAGGTGAAAACTGTGATTTCTAAACCAGATAAAAACAAACTCCGCCAAAAACGCCACCGTCGCGTTCGCGGAAAACTCTCTGGAACTGCTGATCGCCCACGTTTGAACGTATTCCGTTCTAATACAGGCATCTACGCTCAAGTTATTGATGACGTAGCGGGTGTAACGCTCGCAAGTGCTTCAACTCTTGACAAAGAAGTTTCAAAAGGAACAAAAACTGAACAAGCCGTTGCTGTCGGTAAACTCGTTGCAGAACGTGCAAACGCTAAAGGTATTTCAGAAGTGGTGTTCGACCGCGGTGGATATCTATATCACGGACGTGTGAAAGCTTTGGCTGATGCAGCTCGTGAAAACGGATTGAAATTCTAATAGGAGGACACTAGAAAATGGCATTTAAAGACAATGCAGTTGAATTAGAAGAACGCGTAGTTGCTGTTAACCGTGTTACTAAAGTTGTTAAAGGTGGACGTCGTCTTCGTTTTGCAGCTCTTGTAGTCGTTGGTGACCACAACGGTCGCGTAGGATTTGGTACTGGTAAAGCTCAAGAAGTTCCAGAAGCAATCCGCAAAGCAGTAGAAGATGCTAAGAAAAACTTGATCGAAGTTCCTATGGTTGGAACAACAATCCCACACGAAGTTATTTCAGAATTCGGTGGAGCTAAAGTATTGTTGAAACCTGCTGTAGAAGGTTCTGGGGTTGCCGCTGGTGGTGCTGTTCGTGCCGTTATCGAGTTGGCAGGTGTAGCTGATGTTACATCTAAATCTCTTGGCTCAAATACTCCAATCAACATTGTTCGTGCAACTGTTGAAGGTTTGAAACAATTGAAACGCGCTGAAGAAGTTGCTGCCCTTCGTGGTATTTCAGTTTCTGATTTGGCATAAGAAAGGGGATAAAATGGCTCAAATTAAAATTACTTTGACTAAGTCTCCAATCGGACGCATTCCATCACAACGTAAAACTGTTGTAGCACTTGGACTTGGCAAATTGAACAGCTCTGTTATTAAAGAAGATAACCCAGCAGTACGTGGTATGATTACTGCAGTATCTCACTTGGTAACAGTTGAAGAAGTAAACTAATTAAATTTTAGGGGATGTGCAGTATACCATCCCCTAAAACTAGATATAGTCATCTTTGATGACAAACGTATAGGCGAGTTGATAGGAGAGACAACCTTTTCTCTCTTATCGGCGCTAGCATTTTACAAAAGAGGAGAAAATATATAATGAAACTTCATGAATTGAAACCTGCAGAAGGTTCTCGTAAAACTCGTAACCGTGTTGGTCGTGGTACTTCATCAGGTAACGGTAAAACATCTGGTCGTGGTCAAAAAGGTCAAAAAGCTCGTAGCGGTGGCGGAGTACGTCTTGGTTTTGAAGGTGGACAAACTCCATTGTTCCGTCGTCTTCCAAAACGTGGATTCACTAACATCAACGCTAAAGAATACGCAATTGTTAACCTTGACCAATTGAACGTCTTTGAAGATGGTGCAGAAGTAACTCCAGTTGTTCTTATCGAATCAGGAATTGTTAAAGCTGAAAAATCAGGTATCAAAATTCTTGGTAACGGTGAGTTGACTAAGAAATTGTCTGTAAAAGCAGCTAAATTCTCTAAATCAGCTGAAGAAGCTATCACTGCTAAAGGTGGTTCAGTAGAAGTCATCTAAGAGAGGTGACCTATGTTTTTTAAATTATTGAGAGAAGCCTTCAAAGTCAAGCAAGTTCGATCAAAAATTCTTTTTACAATTTTTATCGTCTTTGTCTTCCGTATCGGGACTAGCATTACGGTTCCATGGGTGAATGCCAATAGCTTGAATGCTTTGAGTGGTCTATCTTTTCTAAATATGTTAAGTTTGGTGTCTGGTAATGCCATGAAAAACTTTTCAGTTTTTGCACTTGGTGTTAGTCCATACATTACTGCTTCTATCGTTGTCCAACTCTTACAAATGGATTTATTACCAAAGTTTGTAGAGTGGGGCAAACAAGGGGAAGTTGGTCGTAGAAAATTGAACCAGGCAACTCGATATATTGCCCTTGTTCTTGCATTCGTGCAATCTGTCGGAATTACTGCTGGTTTTAATGCTTTATCTGGAGCCAAACTTTTGACTGTTCCTTTAACACCACAAGTTTTCCTTGTGATTGGAGCAATCCTAACAGCGGGTAGTATGATTGTAACTTGGTTGGGAGAGCAAATTACTGATAAGGGTTATGGAAATGGTGTTTCCATGATTATCTTTGCGGGGATTGTTGCTTCAATTCCTGATATGATCAAGGGGATTTATGTTGACTACTTTGTCAATGTACCAAGCAGTCGCTTGACTTCATCCCTCATTTTTGTTGCTATCTTAATTGTAGCAGTCTTATTGATTGTTTACTTTACAACTTATGTTCAACAAGCTGAATATAAGATACCAATTCAGTATACTAAGGTAGCACAAGGAGCACCATCAAGTTCCTATCTTCCATTGAAGATTAACCCTGCAGGAGTTATTCCAGTTATCTTTGCTAGCTCAATTACAGCAGCACCAGCGGCAATTTTACAATTTGTAAGTGCATCTGGTCTTGATTGGGCCTGGGTACGTAGTGCTCAGGAGTTGCTCTCCACAACAGCCCCTACAGGTATCGCTTTGTACGCTCTGTTGATTATCCTCTTTACATTCTTCTATACATTTGTACAGATTAATCCAGAGAAGGCAGCAGAAAATTTGCAAAAGAGCGGTGCTTATATCCACGGTGTCCGTCCTGGTAAAGGGACAGAAGAGTATATGTCAAAACTTCTTCGTCGTCTCGCAACAGTCGGTTCCCTCTTCCTAGGTGTCATTTCTATTTTACCTATTGTAGCTAAGGATTTATTCGGTCTTTCAGAAGTCGTTGCTTTTGGGGGAACAAGTCTTTTGATCATTATCTCAACAGGTATTGAAGGAATTAAACAATTGGAAGGTTATTTATTGAAACGTAAGTATGTTGGTTTCATGAATACAACAGAATAATTGTAATAGAAAAGAAAATTCACTATTGCTCAGAGAGTGGAGTTTAAAAATCAAAGACCTTGTCAGATTTTTATCTCCTCTCTTCTATTTTGTTTTTAAATAGGAGTTGAAATGAATTTTTGCTTCTATTTAAAAACAAAAAAGGAGTTTGAATCATGAATCTTTTGATTATGGGCTTACCTGGTGCAGGTAAGGGTACACAAGCAGCAAAAATTGTTGAACAATTCCATGTTGCTCATATCTCAACAGGTGATATGTTCCGTGCGGCAATGGCTAACCAAACTGAAATGGGTGTCTTAGCTAAGTCTTATATCGACAAAGGCGAGTTGGTTCCAGATGAAGTTACAAATGGTATTGTGAAAGAGCGTCTTTCACAAGATGACATTAAAGAAACTGGTTTCTTGTTGGACGGATACCCACGTACAATTGAGCAAGCTCATGCCTTGGATAAAACTTTAGCTGAATTAGGGATTGAACTTGAAGGTGTTATTAACATCGAAGTAAATCCAGATTGCCTTTTGGAGCGTTTGAGTGGTCGTATCATTCACCGTGAAACTGGTGAAACTTTCCATAAAGTTTTCAACCCACCAGTTGACTACAAAGAAGAAGACTATTACCAACGTGAAGATGACAAACCTGAAACAGTAAAACGTCGTTTGGATGTTAATATTTCCCAAGGTGAACCAATTATTGCCCACTATCGTGCAAAAGGTTTGGTACATGATATCGAAGGTAACCAAGATATCAATGATGTCTTTGCAGATATCGAAAAAGTATTGACAAAATTGAAATAAAAGCGTTTTTCATGCTTGCAAAATGTCTCTACAAATGTTATACTGAGTTAGTCTGACTTATAATTGTTGTCTCTGTGTCTAGAGGCATCAAATCGAAATTTATGGAGGTACTTTTGCGTGGCAAAAGACGATGTGATTGAAGTTGAAGGTAAAGTAGTTGATACTATGCCGAATGCAATGTTTACGGTTGAACTTGAAAATGGACATCAGATTTTAGCAACAGTTTCTGGTAAAATTCGTAAAAACTATATTCGTATTTTAGCGGGAGATCGTGTTACTGTCGAAATGAGTCCATATGACTTGACACGTGGACGTATCACTTACCGCTTTAAATAATCGAAAAACTTGGAGGGATAAGAAATGAAAGTAAGACCATCGGTCAAACCAATTTGCGAATACTGTAAAGTAATTCGTCGTAATGGTCGTGTTATGGTAATTTGCCCAGCAAATCCAAAACACAAACAACGTCAAGGATAAGATAGAAAGGAGAAAACATGGCTCGTATTGCTGGAGTTGACATTCCAAATGACAAACGCGTAGTAATTTCATTGACTTATGTGTACGGTATCGGACTTCCAACATCTAAGAAAATCTTGGCAGCTGCTGGAATTTCAGAAGATGTACGTGTTCGCGATCTTACACCAGATCAAGAAGATGCTATCCGTCGTGAAGTGGATGCAATTAAAGTTGAAGGTGACCTTCGTCGTGAAGTTAACTTGAACATCAAACGTTTGATGGAAATCGGTTCATACCGTGGTATCCGTCACCGTCGTGGACTTCCTGTCCGTGGACAAAACACTAAAAACAACGCTCGCACTCGTAAAGGTAAAGCTGTTGCGATTGCTGGTAAGAAAAAATAATATAGGAGGTAAAAGTCTTGGCTAAACCAACACGTAAACGTCGTGTGAAAAAGAATATCGAATCTGGTATTGCTCATATTCACGCTACATTTAATAACACTATTGTTATGATTACTGATGTGCATGGTAATGCAATTGCTTGGTCATCAGCTGGTGCTCTTGGTTTTAAAGGTTCTCGTAAATCTACACCATTTGCTGCTCAAATGGCTTCAGAAGCTGCTGCTAAATCTGCACAAGAACACGGTCTTAAGTCAGTTGAAGTTACTGTTAAAGGTCCAGGTTCTGGTCGTGAGTCAGCTATTCGTGCTCTTGCTGCCGCTGGTCTTGAAGTAACAGCAATTCGTGATGTGACTCCAGTGCCACACAATGGTGCTCGTCCTCCAAAACGTCGCCGTGTATAATCATAACCTTACACTGCTTTTCGTTTAAGAGGGAGTAACTAAATGATCGAGTTTGAAAAACCAAATATAACAAAAATTGATGAAAATAAAGATTATGGCAAGTTTGTAATCGAACCGCTTGAACGTGGTTACGGTACAACACTTGGTAACTCTCTTCGTCGTGTACTTCTAGCTTCTCTTCCAGGGGCTGCTGTAACATCTATCAATATCGAAGGTGTATTGCATGAATTTGATACAGTTCCGGGTGTTCGCGAAGACGTGATGCAAATCATTCTGAACATCAAAGGTATTGCAGTAAAATCTTACGTTAAAGACGAAAAGATCATTGAACTAGATGTGCAAGGTCCTGCTGAAATTACAGCTGGAGATATCTTGACAGATAGCGACATTGAAATTGTAAATCCAGATCATTATCTCTTTACAATCGGTGAAGGTTCTTCTCTAAAGGCGACAATGACTGTTAACAGTGGTCGTGGATATGTACCTGCTGATGAAAATAAAAAAGATAATGCACCAGTTGGAACACTTGCTGTAGATTCTATTTATACACCAGTTACAAAAGTCAACTATCAAGTTGAACCTGCTCGTGTAGGTAGCAATGATGGTTTCGACAAATTAACCCTTGAAATCTTGACTAATGGAACAATTATTCCAGAAGATGCTTTAGGGCTTTCAGCACGTATCTTGACAGAGCACCTTGATTTGTTTACAAATCTTACAGAGATTGCTAAGTCAGCAGAAGTGATGAAAGAAGCTGATACTGAATCGGACGACCGTATCTTGGAACGTACGATTGAGGAACTTGACTTGTCTGTGCGTTCATATAACTGTTTGAAACGTGCCGGTATCAACACTGTGCATGATTTGACAGAAAAATCTGAAGCAGAGATGATGAAAGTAAGAAATCTTGGACGCAAGAGTTTGGAAGAAGTGAAAGTCAAACTCATTGATTTGGGTCTTGGATTAAAAGATAAATAAAGGAGGAATAAATGGCTTACCGTAAACTAGGACGCACTAGCTCACAACGTAAAGCAATGCTTCGCGATTTGACAACTGACCTTTTGATCAACGAATCAATCGTGACAACTGAAGCTCGTGCTAAAGAAATCCGTAAAACTGTTGAAAAAATGATTACTCTAGGTAAACGTGGTGATTTGCATGCACGTCGTCAAGCAGCTGCTTTCGTACGTAATGAAATCGCATCTGAAAACTATGATGAAGCAACTGATAAGTACACTTCTACTACAGCACTTCAAAAATTGTTCTCAGAAATCGCACCTCGTTATGCTGAGCGTAACGGTGGATACACTCGTATCCTTAAAACTGAACCACGTCGTGGTGATGCAGCGCCAATGGCGATCATCGAATTAGTATAAAATCATCAATTTTGTTGAGTGTTATGATGATGGGGTCTTGTGCTCTTAGTCTAGCTCTGGTCTACCGCTAGGACTTATGTCCTAGCGGGAACACTCATCATAAGATGATAAGGTAGACGCTTGTTTACGAAATTGTTTTTTACTAAAGAACAATTTCGTAAGCAGGCGTTTTTGAGTATTT
The DNA here is from genome assembly GCF_001811505.1 of Streptococcus sp. HMSC034E03. Lineage (GTDB taxonomy): Bacteria > Bacillota > Bacilli > Lactobacillales > Streptococcaceae > Streptococcus. The sequence goes on along the minus strand of NZ_KV804942.1, from coordinate 24,003 downwards.
TATTAAGAAATATGCTATACTATTGAAAACGAAAATCAACAATGTTCATTTTTTCAAAAATATTCTATAAAGAGGTTATGAGCTAATATACTATCAGTTTCAAGTTCTAAACTAGCGACCTAGTAAAAAAATACTAGTCTGGTACAAGATCAACTAAGAGATTTTTTAGGGTTTCAACTTGGATAATTGTTCACTATTAAGTGATTTAGTTACTCTATCCCCCCTTTTTTATTTTGTTTTTGGCCGAAATGGATATTGTTCTGTGTTAGAAACGGAGTTTAATCATGAAAGCTATTATTACTGTTGTTGGTAAAGATAAATCTGGAATTGTTGCAGGTGTTGCGACAAAAATTGCTGAATTAGGCTTAAATATTGATGATATCTCACAAACAGTCTTGGACGAATTCTTTACAATGATGGCTGTGGTATCTAGTGATGAAAAACAAGATTTTACTCATCTTAGAAACGAATTTGAGGTTTTTGGTCAGACTTTGAATGTCAAAATCAATATTCAAAGTGCGGCTATTTTTGATGCTATGTACAATATCTAGGAGGTATTTATGGATATTAGACAAGTTACCGAAACAATCGCTATGATTGAGGAGCAAAACTTTGACATTAGAACCATTACCATGGGGATTTCCCTTTTGGACTGTATCGATCCAGATATCAATCGTGCTGCGGAGAAAATTTATCAAAAGATTACAACCAAGGCGGCTAATTTAGTGGCTGTTGGAGATGAAATTGCGGCTGAGTTAGGAATTCCCATTGTAAATAAACGTGTGTCCGTAACTCCAATTTCCTTGATCGGTGCTGCTACAGATGCAAGGGACTATGTTCCATTAGCCAAGGCTTTGGACAGAGCTGCTAAGGAAATTGGTGTTGATTTTATTGGTGGTTTTTCTGCCTTGGTACAAAAGGGTTACCAAAAAGGTGATGAGATTCTCATCAATTCGATTCCTCGTGCTTTGGCAGAAACAGATAAGGTTTGTTCATCGGTAAATATCGGTTCTACCAAATCGGGTATCAATATGACTGCAGTAGCAGATATGGGGCGTATTATCAAGGAGACAGCTTCTCTGTCTGATATGGGTGCTGCTAAATTAGTTGTATTTGCCAACGCGGTAGAGGACAATCCTTTTATGGCAGGTGCCTTCCATGGAGTTGGTGAAGCAGATGTCATCATCAATGTAGGTGTTTCAGGACCGGGTGTTGTCAAACGTGCCTTGGAAAAGGTTCGAGGTCAGAGCTTTGATGTTGTTGCTGAAACTGTTAAAAAGACAGCCTTCAAGATTACCCGCATTGGTCAATTGGTTGGTCAAATGGCTAGTGAGCGCCTCGGAGTTGATTTTGGGATTGTCGATTTGAGTTTAGCTCCAACTCCAGCAGTGGGTGATTCTGTAGCTCGTGTTCTTGAAGAAATGGGGTTAGAGACAGTTGGGACTCATGGAACGACTGCTGCTTTGGCTCTCTTGAACGACCAAGTTAAAAAAGGTGGAGTTATGGCTTGCAACCAAGTTGGTGGTTTGTCAGGGGCTTTTATCCCAGTTTCTGAGGACGAGGGGATGATTGCTGCAGTGCAAAACGGCTCCCTTAATTTGGAAAAATTAGAAGCTATGACAGCTATCTGTTCAGTTGGTTTGGATATGATTGCCATTCCTGAGGATACACCTGCGGAAACGATTGCGGCAATGATTGCGGATGAAGCTGCTATCGGGGTCATCAATATGAAAACAACTGCTGTACGTATTATTCCAAAAGGAAAAGAAGGCGATATGATTGAATTTGGTGGCCTTCTAGGAACGGCTCCAGTCATGAAAGTTAACGGTGCCTCGTCTGTTGACTTCATTGCTCGTGGAGGGCAAATTCCAGCTCCAATCCATAGTTTTAAAAATTAAAAAGAAATGGAATCTGTTTAAGTTGGGTTTAAGGATAGACAGGTATACTATAATCATTAAATAAAGACCTCCTAACTTTA
>NZ_KV804942.1:0-21925 GCF_001811505.1 Streptococcus sp. HMSC034E03 | reverse complement strand
GACCTCCTAACTTTATTTAATAGAAATCCTAACTTTTTCATAATAATCTCCTACAAAAGTCACTCCAAAGGGTGACTTTTGTTTTTTCTGATCAGAAATGAGCAGACTTGTATGCCCAAATTTGAGAAATTTTTGAAAAAAGATGATGATTTCAGAGTGAAAATATGTCTTTTTATTAGGTAAAAATGGGCTAAAACCTTGCTATGATTGGCTTTTTGAAAAATTATGGTATAATAGTAGTAGTTTTAATAGATGGAGTTGAATTTTGAAAAAACGCTTTCGTGTAAAAAAAGAGAAAGATTTTAGTGCAATATTTAAAAAAGGGGAGAGTTTTGCTAATCGTAAATTTGTTATTTATCGATTAGAAAATAATGAACAGCATTTTCGAGTTGGTCTATCTGTCAGTAAAAAATTAGGAAACGCTGTCATGAGGAATCAGATCAAGAGAAGAATTCGACATATTCTGATTGAACATAAAAATCAGCTGGTTGAAAATGTAGATTTTGTTGTGATTGCTCGAAAAGGTGTTGAAATCTTGGACTACGCGGAAATGGGAAAAAATCTACTTCACGTATTAAAGTTATCAAAGATTTACCAGGAAGGAAATGGGAGTGAAAAAGAAATTACAGTTGACTAGCTTAATGGTGCTTGCTTTATTTGTGATGAGCGCCTGCACGGCTAGTGGTACGACGAGTGAGATTACAGCTGAATCAACAGATTTTTGGAGTAAATTTGTTTATTTTTTTGCTGAAACCATTCGCTTTTTATCATTTGATACAAGTATTGGTCTGGGGATTATTTTATTTACCCTTTTAATCAGAACCATTCTTTTACCAGTCTTTCAGGTACAGATGGTGGCATCTAGAAAGATGCAAGAAGTACAACCACTGGTTAAGGAGTTGCGAGAACGTTATCCGGGACGGGATATGGAGAGCCGTACCAAGTTGGACCAAGAAATGCGTCAGTTGTTCAAGCAACATGGTGTGAAGCAGTCAGCTTCTCTTTGGCCAATCTTAATCCAGATGCCAGTCTTGTTGGCCTTGTTCCAAGCTTTGAGTAGAGTAGAATTTTTAAAAACAGGTCACTTCTTATGGATTAACCTTGGTGGTGTAGATACGACTTTTGTTTTGCCAATTTTGGCAGCTATCTTTACTTTCCTTAGCACCTGGTTATCCAATAAGGCAATGGTTGAGAAAAATGGCGCCATGACAGGAATGATGTATGCAATGCCAGTCATGATTTTCTTCTTTGCCATGTATTCACCAAGTGGGGTTGCCTTATACTGGGCAGTATCCAATGCTTATCAGGTGCTCCAAACCTATCTGCTTAACAATCCATTTAAGATTATTGCAGAGCGTGAGGCAGGAGTACAGGCTAAGAAGGATTTAGAAATCAAGAAGAGAAAAGCTCTCAAGAAAGCACAGAAAAAGAAAAAGTAAGGAGGAATCTTGTAATGGTATTATTTACAGGTTCAACTGTTGAGGAAGCGATCCAAACGGGATTGAAGGAATTGGGGATTCCTAGAATGAAGGCGCATATCAAGGTTGTCTCAAGGGAGAAAAAAGGTTTCTTTGGCCTTTTTGGGAAGAAACCAGCGCAAGTTGATATCGAAGCAATTAGTGAGACAACTGTTGTGAAGGCAAATCAGCAAGCAGTCAAAGGAGTTCCAAAGGAAGTTAATGCTAAGAACGAACCCGTTAAGACTGTTAGTGAGGCAACAGTAGACTTAGGTCATGTTGTTGAAGCAATCAAGAAAATCGAGGAAGAAGGACAAGGAATCTCTGAAGAGGTTAAGGCCGAAATTCTAAAAAATGAGAAAGAGGCTAGTACAATTTTAGAGGAGACTGGTCATATTGCCATTCTAAAAGATTTACTGCCAGAAGAATCTAAGGAGCAGGAAGAAGTCGAGCAGAATGATGATTTAGAAAATCTAGGTTTGAAGATTGAACCGACCTATGATATTGACCAGGTGGTCGAAGAAGTGACCAACTATGTTCAAGGTATTATTGATGATATGGATGTTGAGGGAGCAATTTCAAGTACCTCAAATCGCCGTTCTATCAATATGCAAATTGATACCAATGAACCGGGCCGTATTATCGGTTACCATGGTAAGGTTTTGAAATCTCTTCAGCTCTTAGCACAAAATTATCTTTATAACCGCTATTCAAGAACCTTCTATATTACCATCAATGTTAATGACTATGTAGAGCACCGTGCAGAAGTCTTGCAAAGCTATGCACAGAAGTTAGCTACACGTGTCCTAGAAGAGGGGCGAAGCCAGGTGACTGATCCAATGTCTAGTAGCGAACGTAAAATTATCCATCGTATCATCTCACGTATGGAAGGTGTCACTAGTTATTCAGAAGGTGATGAGCCAAATCGTTACGTTGTTGTTGATACAGAATAAAATAGAAAATCAGGGCTTCCCTGATTTTTTGCTAGCTAAGGGAGGTTAATCCTATGTTGAATACAATGAGAGACTATCTAGCTTTCTCTGGCTTGCAGTACCAAAAACCAGAGAAGGCAGAACAAGATGCGGAGAAAATGCTTTATTTGAGGAGTAAGGGGCAGGAGGCCAGAAAGGTCTTTACACACTTGGCCAAGGCTTTTCAAGCAAGGCATCCAGAATGGATACTGCAAGGAACGAGTCAGTGGATGAATCAAGCCCAACGTTTGCGACCACATTTCTGGGCTTATTTACAGCGTGAAGGGCAAGTGACGGAGCCTATGTTGGCCCTTCGTTTGTATGGAAGCCCTTCTGATTTTGGAGTTTCACTAGAAGTGAGTTTTATTGAACGTAAGAAGGATGAGCGAACATTAGACAAACAAACCAAGGTCTTAGAAGTTCCAGTGGTAGAAGGAATTTACTATCTAGTCTACTCAGATGGAGAAAGTCAAAAGATGGAGGCTACTGAGGAAAATCGCCAAATTTTAAGAGAAAAACGATTCCATCAGGAAGTCCGCAAAGTTTTAGTAAAGGCAGATATTCCAGTAACTGCAAATTCATCGGAAGAAGAAATCGTAGAAGGCCTATTGAAGTCTTATGATAAAATTCTTCCCTATTATCTAGCTACAAGGAAATAAGATAATCCGTAAAATATCATAAATTATACAGTCCAAGAGTGAACAGTCCGCTGTGTAATTCTTGGTCTTTTTGTTTCCGCTTTCACATTATATAATAAACTTACAAAAACAATTCAAAAGGAGAACAATTATGGAAGTCATTTCAAGTGTTCTAAATTGGTTTTCTAGCAATATTTTGCAGAATCCCGCATTTTTCGTAGGTTTATTGGTGCTAATAGGATATGCACTTTTGAAAAAACCTGCTCATGACGTTTTCTCAGGTTTCGTTAAAGCAACAGTAGGCTATATGTTGCTCAACGTGGGTGCTGGTGGTTTGGTTACAACCTTCCGTCCAATCTTGGCAGCCCTTAACTACAAATTCCAAATCGGTGCAGCGGTTATTGACCCTTACTTTGGACTTGCTGCAGCAAACAACAAAATTGCAGCTGAATTTCCAGATTTTGTCGGAACTGCAACTACAGCTCTATTGATCGGTTTTGGAGTAAATATCTTGCTTGTAGCTCTACGCAAGATTACGAAAGTAAGAACCCTCTTTATTACTGGTCACATCATGGTACAACAAGCTGCGACTGTATCTCTTATGGTTCTATTCTTAGTTCCACAATTGCGCAATGCTTACGGTACAGCAGCTATCGGTATCATCTGTGGCCTTTACTGGGCAGTTAGTTCAAATATGACTGTTGAGGCAACTCAACGCTTGACTGGTGGTGGCGGATTTGCGATTGGTCACCAACAACAATTTGCAATCTGGTTTGTAGATAAAGTTGCAGGACGCTTTGGTAAGAAAGAAGAAAGTCTAGACAATCTTAAATTGCCTAAATTCCTCTCTATCTTCCACGATACAGTTGTTGCCTCTGCTACCTTGATGCTCGTATTTTTCGGAGCTATTCTTTTAATCTTGGGTCCAGAAATTATGTCTAATAAAGAAGTCATCACTTCAGGAACTCTATTCAATCCTGCTAAACAAGATTTCTTTATGTACATTATCCAAACAGCCTTCACCTTCTCTGTTTACTTGTTCGTTTTGATGCAAGGTGTCCGCATGTTCGTATCTGAGTTGACAAATGCCTTCCAAGGTATTTCAAACAAATTGTTGCCAGGTTCATTCCCAGCGGTCGACGTTGCAGCTTCTTATGGATTTGGTTCTCCAAACGCGGTCTTGTCAGGATTTGCCTTTGGTTTGATTGGTCAATTGATCACAATTGTCTTGCTTATCGTCTTTAAAAACCCTATCCTTATTATTACAGGATTTGTACCAGTGTTCTTTGATAATGCAGCCATCGCGGTCTATGCTGATAAGCGTGGCGGATGGAAAGCAGCCGTTATCCTATCCTTCATTTCAGGTGTCCTCCAAGTTGCTCTAGGAGCTCTCTGTGTAGCCCTTCTCGACTTAGCATCTTACGGTGGTTACCATGGAAATATCGACTTTGAATTCCCATGGCTTGGATTTGGTTATATCTTCAAATATCTCGGTATTGTTGGTTATGTACTTGTATGTCTCTTCTTGCTCGTTATTCCTCAACTTCAATTTGCAAAAGCAAAAGATAAAGAGAAATATTACAAGGGTGAAGTTCAAGAAGAAGCTTAGTGTCTAGAAAAGGAGAAATAAAATGGTTAAAGTATTAGCAGCGTGCGGAAATGGAATGGGTTCATCTATGGTTATCAAGATGAAGGTTGAAAATGCCCTCCGTAAGCTTAATCAAACAGACTTTACAGTCAATTCATGCAGTGTCGGTGAAGCAAAAGGTTTAGCAGCAGGCTATGACATCGTAATCGCTTCTCTTCATTTAATCCAAGAATTGGAAGGTCGGACTAATGGGAAGTTAATTGGGCTTGACAACTTGATGGATGATAAAGAAATCACTGAAAAACTCAGTCAAGCACTACAGTAAAAGGTTGGAGGGGGCTGGACAGAAACTGAGAGTTATCGTTTCTGTCCTTCTCCCTCTTTAAATAAAGGAGGCAGATATGAATTTAAAACAAGCTTTAATTGACAATGACTCGATCCGACTAGGTTTAGAAGCTAACGATTGGAAAGAAGCAGTCAAAGTAGCAGTAGATCCCTTGATTGAAAGTGGGGCAATTTTGCCAGAGTATTACGATGCTATTATCGAATCAACTGAAGAGTATGGGCCTTATTATATTTTAATGCCAGGTATGGCTATGCCCCATGCTAGACCAGAAGCTGGGGTGCAAAGAGATGCCTTTTCATTGATCACCTTACAAAATCCTGTTGTATTTTCAGATGGGAAAGAGGTCTCTGTTTTGCTTGCATTAGCAGCAACAAGCTCAAAAATTCACACAAGTGTAGCTATTCCACAAATCATTGCCTTATTTGAATTAGAAGATTCTATCGCACGTTTACAGGCTTGTCAGACTAAAGAAGATGTCTTGGCGATGATCGAAGAATCTAAGGATAGCCCTTATCTTGAAGGATTGGATTTGGAAAGTTAGAAAGAGGAACAAAGAGATGACAAAAAGAATACCTAATTTACAAGTTGCATTAGACCATTCAGACTTGCAAGGAGCGATTAAAGCAGCTGTTTCTGTTGGTCACGAAGTAGATATTATCGAAGCTGGAACTGTTTGCTTGCTTCAAGTTGGAAGTGAATTGGTTGAAGTTTTACGTAGCCTTTTCCCAGATAAGATTATTGTGGCAGACACAAAATGTGCCGATGCTGGTGGAACAGTTGCCAAAAATAATGCCGTTCGTGGAGCAGATTGGATGACTTGCATCTGTTGTGCAACCATCCCTACTATGGAAGCAGCTCTAAAGGCTATCAAGGCTGAACGTGGAGACCGAGGAGAAATCCAAATCGAGCTTTATGGTGATTGGACTTTTGAACAAGCTCAGCTTTGGCTAGATGCAGGTATCTCACAAGCTATCTATCACCAATCTCGTGATGCCCTTCTTGCTGGTGAAACTTGGGGTGAAAAAGACCTTAATAAGGTTAAAAAACTCATTGACATGGGCTTCCGTGTTTCTGTAACAGGTGGTCTAGATGTAGATACTCTCAAACTCTTTGAAGGCGTTGATGTCTTTACCTTTATCGCAGGTCGTGGAATTACAGAGGCTGCCGATCCAGCAGGAGCAGCGCGTGCCTTCAAGGATGAAATCAAACGAATTTGGGGGTAAACCATGGCACGTCCAATTGGAATTTATGAAAAGGCAACCCCGATACACTTTACCTGGCTAGAACGTTTAAATTTTGCCAAGGAGTTAGGCTTTGATTTTGTCGAGATGTCTATTGACGAACGTGATGAGCGCTTAGCAAGACTTGACTGGAGCAAGGAAGAGCGCTTGGAAGTTGTCAAAGCGATCTATGAAACTGGTGTTCGTATTCCCTCTATCTGTTTTTCAGGCCATCGTCGTTACCCATTGGGATCAAATGATCCAGTTCTAGAGGAAAAATCTCTAGAACTCATGAAAAAATGTATCGAATTAGCTCAGGATTTGGGAGTTCGTACGATTCAATTAGCTGGTTACGACGTTTACTATGAGGAAAAGTCACCCCAAACACGCCAACGTTTTATCAAAAATTTGAGAAAAGCTTGTGACTGGGCAGAAGAAGCTCAGGTGGTACTTGCTATTGAAATTATGGATGATCCTTTCGTAAATAGCATCGAAAAATACTTGGCTATAGAGAAAGAAATTGACTCTCCATACCTCTTTGTCTATCCAGATATTGGGAATGTGTCTGCATGGCATAATGATGTTTACAGTGAATTTTATCTCGGCCATCATGCCATCGCAGCTCTCCATCTCAAGGATACTTATGCAGTGACAGAAAGTTCAAAGGGCCAGTTCCGAGATGTACCTTTTGGGCAAGGTTGTGTCAAATGGGAAGAAGCTTTCGATATTTTAAAGCAAACCAATTATAATGGACCTTTCCTAATCGAAATGTGGTCTGAAAATTGTGAAACTGTAGAAGAAACACGCGCAGCCATTCAAGAAGCGCAAGCTTTTCTCTACCCACTTATTAAGAAAGCAGGTCTGATGTAAGATGAATCAAGTAATTAATGATATGCGTAAACGAGTCTGTGATGCCAATCAATCATTGCCAAAACATGGACTTGTTAAATTTACCTGGGGCAATGTATCGGAAGTCAATCGCGAACTCGGTGTCATTGTTATCAAACCATCAGGTGTAGATTATGACGAATTGACACCTGAAAATATGGTGGTAACTGACCTGGATGGCAAGGTTCTAGAAGGAGATTTAAGACCATCTTCTGATCTTCCAACTCATGTGCAGTTATATAAGGCTTGGCCAGAGATTGCTAGTGTGGTCCATACCCATTCGACAGAAGCTGTTGGTTGGGCTCAGGCAGGTCGTGATATTCCTTTCTATGGAACAACCCATGCGGATTATTTCTACGGTTCCATTCCTTGCGCCCGTAGTTTGACAAAGGATGAAGTAGAAGTGGCCTATGAAAAAGATACTGGCCTAGTTATCGTAGAAGAGTTTGAACGTCGTGGTCTCAACCCTGTTGAAGTACCAGGGATTGTCGTACGTAATCACGGTCCATTCACTTGGGGCAAAAACCCAGAGAATGCTGTTTATCACTCAGTTGTACTAGAGGAAGTATCAAAGATGAATCGCTTCACAGAACAAATCAATCCAAGGGTTGAACCTGCTCCTCAGTACATCCTAGAAAAACACTACCAACGTAAGCATGGACCAAATGCTTATTACGGTCAAAAGAAATAAGAAAATGAATTGAAAAGAGGCTAGGACCTTGCGATCCAAGCCTCGCTTTTGTAGTTGTAAGTATCCACTGTTAAGAGTTTACAGCACATAATTGCAAAGTCTGTACGAATGTGATACCATTATAAAGTTGTTTTGGAAGCGATTGACAAATAGAGGAGTATGAATTATGGTTTTAGATAAGGCGAGCTGTGACTTGCTTCAATATTTGATGGATCAAGAAACGTCCAAAACGATTATGACGATTTCAAAAGATCTAGCTCAATCTCGAAGAAAAATCTACTATCACATTGATAAAATCAATGATGCTTTGGATGATGAGAATTTGCATATCATCAGTCTGCCTCGGATTGGTATCCACTTAACCGAGGAACAAAGAGAAGCTTGTCGTCAATTATTAGACGAAGTTGATTCTTATGATTATATCATGAGTGCCAACGAGCGGATGCAGCTGATGCTTCTTTTGATTGGTATTTCCAAAGAGAGAATCACTCTTGAAAAACTCATGGAATTAACAGAAGTCTCTCGAAATACAGTCCTTAATGACTTAAATAGCATTCGTTATCAGCTAACCTTGGAGCAGTATCAAGTAACACTTCAAGTTAGTAAATCTCGAGGTTACTATCTAAATGCACATCCTCTTAATAAAATCCAGTATCTTCAATCCCTTCTCTATCATGTCTTTATGGAAGAAAATCCAGCTTTTGTTGCTATTTTAGAGGAGAAAATCAAAGAGCGATTAGACGGTGAGATGCTTCTTTCCGATGAGGTCAATCAATTTCTTAAAAAACAGGTTCCGTTGGTTGAGCAGGATTTGGGGAAAAAAATAAACCATCACGAAGTCACTTTTATGTTACAGGTCCTTCCCTATCTTCTACTAGGGTGTGATACCGTTACTCGAAATCAAGATAAACATCAAGAAATTGAGCAAGAGTTTTCATTGATTCGAAAAAGAATTGAATATCAGGTATCCAAAAAACTAGGAGAGCGCTTGTTTGAAACATTTAGCATCTCGTTTTCAGAATTAGATAGATCTCTGTTAGCTATTCTTTTGTTATCCTATCGAAAAGATCGAGACATCCATGCAGAAAGTAAAGATTTTCAGCATTTGAGAATGGCTTTAGAAGAGTTTATTTGGTATTTTGAATCCCAAACCAGAATGGAGATTGAACAGAAAGAAGACTTATTGAGGAATCTTGTGATTCATTGTAAGGCGCTATTATTCAGAAAGAACTATGGTATTTTCTCAAAAAATCCTTTAACTCGGCAGATTCGTTCCAAGTATAGTGAGCTTTTCGTAATTACAAAAAAATGTGCAGAAGTGCTAGAAGAAGCCTGGCAGATTCGATTGACAGATGATGAGATTGCCTATCTGACCATTCATGTTGGAGGATTTTTAAAGTATACTCCATCGATTCAAAACAATACCAAGAAAATTTATATTGTGTGTGATGAAGGAGTGGGCGTTTCTAAACTCTTACTCAAACAATGTCGCTTCTATCTTCCAAACGAACAGATTGGGGCAGTCTTTACCACTGAGCAGTTCAAAAGCGTGGAGGATATTACTCAGGTTGATTTACTTATTACAACAAACGATGAGCTTGAGAGTCGCTTCCCAGTGCTAAAGGTAAACCCTATACTTGAGGCAGAAGATATTTTACGCATAACAGACTTTATGAAAAATAAGGTTCTTCGAAAAGATGGTCGCACTTTTAAGGATAATCTCTCAACTATTATTACTACCTATATATCTGATAAACACGTTGCAGCAAAATTAAAGGAAGAAATTCAACTCTTAATCAACCAAGAATTAGTCATCCAAGCTTTTTTAGATGAATCATAAATATCACAGTCCAATGATGAACACAAACCTGTGTTTTTCTTGGTCTTTTTTAATATTTCGGTCGGTGTTATACTAAGTATGAAATGAATACTTGAACAAAATATGGAGGATTTCAAATGCCAAACGTAAAAGAAATTACAAGAGAATCATGGATTTTAGCTACTTTCCCAGAGTGGGGAACCTGGTTGAACGAAGAAATCGAAGAAGAAGTCGTTCCTGAAGGCAACTTTGCCATGTGGTGGCTAGGCAACTGTGGTACTTGGATTAAAACACCAGGTGGTGCTAACGTTGTCATGGACCTTTGGTCAAACCGTGGAAAATCAACTAAAAAAGTGAAAGATATGGTTCGTGGACACCAAATGGCAAATATGGCAGGTGTTCGTAAATTGCAACCAAACTTACGTGTTCAGCCAATGGTTATCGATCCATTTGCTATCAATGAACTCGACTACTACTTGGTTTCACACTTCCATAGTGACCATATCGACCCATACACAGCTGCAGCAATTCTCAACAATCCTAAGTTAGAACATGTTAAGTTTATCGGTCCTTACCATTGTGGACGAATCTGGGAAGGATGGGGTGTTCCAAAAGAACGCATCATCGTTGTCAAACCAGGTGATACTATTGAACTAAAAGACATGAAGATTCATGCAGTAGAATCATTTGACCGTACTTGCTTGGTAACTCTACCAGTAAACGGTGCTGATGAGACAGGTGGTGAACTTGCTGGCTTAGCTGTTACAGATGAAGAAATGGCTCAAAAGGCTGTTAACTATGTCTTTGAAACACCAGGTGGAACCATTTATCATGGTGCGGATTCTCACTTCTCAAACTACTTTGCGAAACATGGTAAAGACTTCAAAATTGATGTTGCTTTGAATAACTATGGTGAAAACCCAGTAGGTATCCAAGATAAAATGACATCTATCGACCTACTTCGCATGGCAGAAAATCTACGTGCTAAAGTCATTATCCCAGTTCACTATGATATCTGGTCTAACTTCATGGCTTCTACGAATGAAATCCTAGAACTTTGGAAAATAAGAAAAGATCGCTTGCAATACGATTTCCATCCATTTATCTGGGAAGTTGGTGGTAAATACACTTATCCTCAAGACCAACACTTAGTAGAATATCATCACCCACGTGGTTTTGATGACTGCTTCGAACAAGACTCAAATATCCAATTCAAAGCCTTGCTTTAATATAAAAATTTTTTCTGGAGGTTATCCGTATGTTGCACGATACGGATAATTTTCATATAATAGTACAAATAGAATATGTGATAGACCTATCACCTCAAAGAGAAAGGAAATTCTATGTCAAATCTATCTGTTAATGCGATTCGTTTTCTAGGTATTGACGCTATCAATAAAGCGAACTCAGGTCACCCAGGGGTGGTTATGGGAGCTGCACCGATGGCATACAGCCTATTCACTAAAGAACTTCGTATCAATCCAGCCCAACCAAACTGGATTAACCGCGACCGTTTCATTCTTTCAGCTGGTCACGGATCAATGCTTCTCTATGCCCTTCTTCACCTTTCTGGATTTGAAGATGTGAGCATGGATGAAGTGAAGAACTTCCGTCAATGGGGCTCTAAAACTCCAGGTCACCCAGAATTTGGTCATACAGCAGGGGTTGATGCAACAACAGGCCCTCTAGGACAAGGGATTGCGACTGCAACAGGTTTTGCACAAGCAGAACGTTTCCTTGCAGCTAAGTACAACCGTGAAGGTTATAACATCTTTGACCACTACACTTACGTTATCTGTGGAGATGGTGACTTGATGGAAGGTGTCTCAAGTGAAGCTGCTTCTTATGCAGGCTTGCAAAAGCTTGACAAATTGGTTGTTCTCTATGATTCAAATGATATCAACTTGGACGGTGAGACAAAAGATTCATTCACAGAGAGTGTTCGCGATCGTTACAATGCTTATGGTTGGCATACAGCCTTGGTAGAAGATGGAACAGACTTAGAAGCTATTCATGCTGCTATTGAAGAAGCTAAGGCTTCAGGAAAACCATCTTTGATTGAAGTGAAAACTGTTATTGGTTATGGTTCTCCAAATAAACAAGGGACTAATGCCGTACACGGTGCCCCTCTTGGCGCGGATGAAACTGCAGCAACTCGCCAAGCACTTGGTTGGAACTATGAACCGTTTGAAATCCCAGCAGAAGTATACGCAGACTTTAAAGAGAATGTCGCAGACCGTGGGGCATCAGCTTATGAAGCCTGGACAAAACTAGTTGCAGATTATAAAGAAGCTCACCCAGAGCTTGCTGCAGAAGTGGAAGCAATTATCGAAGGGCGCGATCCAGTTGAATTGACTCCAGAAGACTTCCCAGCTTTAGAAAATGGCTTCTCTCAAGCGACGCGTAACTCAAGTCAGGATGCCTTGAATGTTGTGGCTGCTAAATTGCCAACCTTCCTTGGTGGATCAGCTGACCTCGCTCATTCAAATATGACTTACATCAAAACGGACGGACTTCAAGACGATGCAAATCGCTTAAATCGCAACATCCAGTTTGGTGTTCGTGAATTTGCAATGGGTACTGTCTTGAACGGAATGGCTCTTCACGGTGGACTTCGAGTTTATGGTGGAACTTTCTTCGTATTCTCAGACTACTTGAAAGCGGCTGTACGCTTGTCTGCCTTGCAAGGTCTTCCTGTAACTTATGTCTTCACACACGATTCAATCGCAGTTGGTGAAGACGGACCAACTCATGAACCGATTGAGCACTTGGCAGGTCTTCGTGCGATTCCAAACCTTAATGTTTTCCGTCCAGCAGATGCGCGTGAAACTCAAGCAGCTTGGTATCAAGCAGTTAAGAGCGAGAAAACACCGACTGTTCTTGTCTTGACTCGTCAAAACTTGACTGTTGAGGAAGGAACAGACTTTGATAAGGTTGCGAAAGGAGCTTATGTTGTATATGAAAATGCAGCAGACTTTGATACAATTTTGATTGCGACTGGTTCAGAGGTTAACCTGGCTGTTTCAGCTGCTAAAGAATTGGCAAGTCAAGGTGGAAAAGTTCGCGTAGTCAGCATGCCATCTACAGATGTCTTTGATGCACAAGATGCAGCATACAAAGAAGAGATTTTACCAAATGCAGTTCGTCGTCGTGTAGCAGTTGAAATGGGAGCAACTCAAAATTGGTACAAATACGTTGGTCTTGATGGAGCAGTTCTTGGTATTGATACCTTTGGAGCATCTGCACCAGCACCAAAAGTTTTAGCAGAGTATGGATTTACAGTTGAAAACTTAGTAGAACTTGTAAACAACTTAAAATAAGAAAAATCAGGGCATTTGCTCTGGTTTTTTATTGACCTAAAATCAAGGTGCAATCTTGTAAAAACAAGTGAAATTTGATATAGTAGTTTTATCTGAATTACAAAGGAGAAAAAATAATGGGTGGGAATTTAACATTTTTAATTATGCTTGTCTTGATGTTGGGCTTGATGTTCTTCATGCAACGTTCTCAAAAGAAACAAGCAGAAAAACGTATGGAAAGCCTCAATAAGCTTCAAAAAGGCTACGAAGTAATCACTATCGGTGGTCTCTACGGTACAGTCGATGAAGTAGATACAGAAAATAGAACAATTGTTCTTGATGTTGATGGCGTATACCTAACCTTCGAACTAGCAGCAATTCGAACTGTTTTGCCAGTCAAAGAAGCTGTGACACCTGAAGGAGCTGTTATTGAAGAAGGCAGTGCTATTGAAGAATAAAACGGGGTGGAATGCATTCCCGTTTTTCTATAGATGAGAGGAACAATGATGAAAAAAGTTGTCTTTGTCTGTCTTGGCAATATTTGTCGTAGTCCTATGGCGGAATTTGTAATGAAATCCCTGACCGATAAATATGAGATTCAAAGTCGAGCGACTTCTTCCTGGGAACACGGTAATCCAATCCACAAAGGGACGCAAGGCATCTTTCGAAGTCATGGCGTTCCTTATGATACTTCGAAAACTTCCCAACAAATTTCTAAAAAAGATTTTGAGTATTTTGACTATATCATTGGGATGGATGAGTCTAATCTCGCTGATTTGCATCAGATGTGTCCACAGGATCAACAATATAAGATACAGCCTTTTGCATCTGAAAGCGTTCCAGATCCCTGGTATACAGGTGATTTTGAAGAAACTTATGACCGAGTTTTAACTGGTTGCCAGGCTTGGTTAGGTCGCTTAGAAAATGAGAGTGAAAATGGAAAATATAAAGAAACTCTATGAAAAATACAGTGTCTATTTGACACGTCCTCGACTAGAAATTGCGACAGTGATCGTCATTGTTGTCTGTGCAGGTCTCGTATTTCTGACCAATCTTCCAAAACAGGGCGTTCTTAAGCTTGATAATGATGCTATTATTTATGACGGAAGCCTAGTTCGTGGTAAGATGAATGGTCAGGGTACTGTTACCTTCTCGAACGGTGATACCTATACTGGAGAATTTAGCAATGGTGCCTTCAATGGTAAAGGTACCTACCAAGCTAAAGCAGGTTGGGTATATGAGGGAGACTTTGTAAATGGTCAAGCTGAAGGAAAAGGAAAACTGACTACCGAACAAGAAGTAGTCTATGAAGGGGATTTCAAACAAGGTTTATTTCAACAAGCACAATAACCTCCTCCTAGAAGGAGGTATTCTTCTAGAGTCTAAGAAAGCGCTTACATGGAAATAAAAACGGCTTACAAGACTGTTTTACAACTAAGTTTGTGAAAAATAAAACTTTTATGAAATAATTCACAAACTTTAAGTGAAAAAGTGCATGTGCAGGTATATTTGAAATTATTTTCACAAACAAATAAAAAAAGTTTGTGAAATGTCTATGAAACTGTTTACAAACGTTTAAAAAAGAGTTATAATAAACTTGTGAAAAAATTAACAAAGGACTTACAATCCTTGAAAGCTATGGAGGAAAATATGGCTGATAAAAAAACTGTAACACCAGAAGAAAAGAAACTCGCTGCTGAAAAGCATGTCGATGGTTTGGTGCAAAAAGCTTTAGTTGCCCTTGAAGAAATGCGTAAACTTGACCAAGATCAAGTCGATTATATCGTAGCAAAAGCTTCAGTTGCTGCACTTGATGCTCACGGAGAATTGGCTTTACATGCCTTTGAAGAAACAGGACGTGGAGTATTTGAGGATAAAGCGACTAAGAACTTGTTTGCTTGTGAACACGTAGTAAACAACATGCGCCACACTAAAACAGTTGGTGTTATCGAAGAAGACGATGTAACAGGATTGACTCTTATCGCTGAACCAGTTGGTGTTGTTTGTGGTATCACTCCAACAACTAACCCAACTTCAACAGCAATCTTTAAAGCGTTGATTTCATTGAAGACTCGTAATCCTATTGTCTTTGCATTCCACCCATCAGCTCAAGAATCATCAGCTCACGCAGCTCAAATCGTTCGTGATGCAGCGATTAAAGCAGGTGCTCCTGAAAACTGTGTACAGTGGATTACTGAACCATCTATGGAAGCAACTAGTGCGCTTATGAACCACGAAGGTATTGCAACAATCCTTGCAACAGGTGGTAATGCCATGGTTAAAGCGGCATACTCATGTGGTAAACCAGCTCTTGGGGTAGGTGCCGGTAACGTTCCAGCTTATGTGGAAAAATCAGCTAACATCCGCCAAGCTGCTCACGATATTGTAATGTCTAAATCATTTGACAACGGTATGGTCTGTGCATCTGAACAAGCGGTTATCATTGATAAAGAAATTTACGATGAATTTGTAGCAGAGTTCAAATCTTATCACACTTACTTTGTAAACAAAAAAGAAAAAGCTCTTCTTGAAGAGTTCTGCTTCGGCGTGAAAGCAAACAGCAAAAACTGTGCTGGTGCAAAATTGAACGCTGACATTGTTGGTAAACCAGCAACTTGGATTGCAGAACAAGCAGGATTTACTGTTCCAGAAGGAACAAACATTCTTGCTGCAGAATGTAAAGAAGTTGGTGAAAACGAGCCATTGACTCGTGAAAAATTGTCACCAGTTATCGCAGTTTTGAAATCTGAAAGCCGTGAAGATGGTATTGCTAAAGCTCGTCAAATGGTTGAATTTAACGGTCTTGGGCACTCAGCAGCCATCCATACAGCTGATGAAGAATTGACTAAAGAATTTGGTAAAGCTGTTAAAGCTATTCGTGTTATCTGTAACTCACCTTCTACTTTCGGTGGTATCGGGGACGTTTATAATGCCTTCTTGCCATCATTGACACTCGGATGTGGTTCTTACGGACGTAACTCAGTTGGGGATAACGTTAGCGCCATCAACCTCTTGAACATCAAAAAAGTCGGAAGACGGAGAAATAACATGCAATGGATGAAACTTCCTTCAAAAACATACTTTGAACGTGATTCAATTCAATACCTTCAAAAATGTCGTGACGTTGAGCGTGTCATGATCGTTACTGACCACGCTATGGTAGAGCTTGGCTTCCTTGATCGTATCATCGAACAACTTGACCTTCGTCGCAATAAGGTTGTTTACCAAATCTTTGCAGATGTAGAACCAGATCCAGATATTACTACAGTTGAACGTGGTACTGAGATCATGCGTGCCTTCAAACCAGATACAATCATCGCTCTTGGTGGTGGATCGCCAATGGATGCTGCTAAAGTAATGTGGCTCTTCTACGAACAACCAGAAGTGGACTTCCGTGACCTTGTTCAAAAATTCATGGATATCCGTAAACGTGCCTTCAAATTCCCATTGCTTGGTAAGAAGACTAAATTCATCGCTATCCCAACTACATCTGGTACAGGATCTGAAGTAACTCCATTTGCCGTTATCTCTGATAAAGCAAACAACCGTAAATATCCAATCGCTGACTACTCATTGACACCAACTGTGGCAATCGTAGACCCTGCTTTGGTATTGACAGTTCCTGGATTTGTTGCTGCTGATACTGGTATGGACGTATTGACTCACGCAACTGAAGCTTACGTATCACAAATGGCTAGCGACTACACTGACGGTCTTGCACTTCAAGCCATCAAGCTTGTATTTGAAAACCTTGAAAGCTCAGTTAAGAATGCAGACTTCCATTCACGTGAGAAAATGCATAACGCTTCAACAATCGCTGGTATGGCCTTTGCCAATGCCTTCCTAGGTATTTCTCACTCAATGGCTCACAAGATTGGTGCGCAATTCCACACAGTTCACGGACGTACAAATGCAATCTTGCTTCCATACGTTATCCGTTACAACGGTACTCGCCCAGCTAAGACAGCTACATGGCCTAAGTATAACTACTACCGTGCAGACGAGAAATATCAAGATATCGCTCGTATGCTTGGACTTCCAGCTTCTACACCAGAAGAAGGGGTTGAATCTTTTGCAAAAGCTGTTTACGAACTCGGTGAGCGCGTAGGTATCGAAATGAACTTCAAAGCACAAGGTGTTGACGAAAAAGAATGGAAAGAACATTCACGTGAATTGGCCTTCCTTGCTTATGAAGACCAATGTTCACCTGCAAACCCACGTCTTCCAATGGTTGACCACATGCAAGAAATCATCGAAGATGCTTACTATGGTTACAAAGAAAGACCAGGACGTCGTAAATAATTAATTAATTAATTATCAGCCAAAACCGAGGGGGACCTCGGTTTTTTTATGGTTAGAGAGTTTATTTTCATAAAAAATTGCTAGCATGAGAGTCAGATGCAAGGCCAAGTAAAGAAATGAAAATATTACCAAAGCTCATCAGAAAATCAAGGCCAGCGCTTGCAATTAAACTCAAATAGTTATATAATAGGTTTGTTGAAAGGTGATTTGTAGTGATTCAAGTTACTCTTTTCACAATAAAATTTTCATGATTTTCATAAGGAGGAAATCACTAATGGTAGTTAAAGTTGGTATTAACGGTTTCGGACGTATCGGTCGTCTTGCTTTCCGCCGTATCCAAAACGTAGAAGGTGTTGAAGTTACTCGCATCAACGACCTTACAGATCCAGTTATGCTTGCACACTTGTTGAAATATGACACAACTCAAGGTCGTTTCGACGGAACTGTGGAAGTTAGAGAAGGTGGATTTGAAGTTAACGGTAAATTCATCCGTGTTTCTGCTGAACGTGATCCAGAACAAATCGACTGGGCTAACGACGGTGTAGAAATCGTTCTTGAAGCTACTGGTTTCTTTGCTAAGAAAGCAGCTGCTGAAAAACACTTGCACCCAGGTGGAGCTAAGAAAGTTGTTATTACTGCTCCTGGTGGAAACGACGTTAAAACAGTTGTATTCAACACTAACCACGATGTTCTTGATGGTACTGAAACAGTTATCTCAGGTGCTTCATGTACTACAAACTGCTTGGCTCCAATGGCTAAAGCTCTTCAAGACAACTTTGGTGTTGTAGAAGGATTGATGACTACTATCCACGCTTACACTGGTGACCAAATGATCCTTGACGGACCACACCGTGGTGGTGACCTTCGTCGTGCTCGCGCTGGTGCAGCAAACATCGTTCCTAACTCAACTGGTGCTGCTAAAGCTATCGGTCTTGTAATCCCAGAATTGAACGGTAAACTTGACGGATCTGCACAACGCGTTCCAACTCCAACTGGATCAGTTACTGAATTGGTTGCTGTTCTTGAAAAGAACGTTACTGTTGATGAAGTGAACGCAGCTATGAAAGCAGCTTCAAACGAATCATACGGTTACACAGAAGATCCAATCGTATCTTCAGATATCGTAGGTATGTCTTACGGATCATTGTTTGACGCAACTCAAACTAAAGTTCTTGACGTTGACGGTAAACAATTGGTTAAAGTTGTTTCATGGTATGACAACGAAATGTCATACACTGCACAACTTGTACGTACTCTTGAATACTTCGCTAAAATCGCTAAATAATTCTTGAGTTGATGGAAAAGCAAGGCCAACTGGTCTTGCTTTTTTTGGTATCTATAAGAAAAAATGGATGCTAGTGTCATCCATTTTGGTTTAATTCTCTTTCAAATGTGTCTGATAGCGCAGTAAAGCTTAATTTGTTTAATGTCAGAGGATGGACAAAGGATAGTTTAAATGCGTGTAACATTAGTCTGCTAGATTTGGAATGTGGATTGTAGAGAGGATCTCCAAGGATTGGATGTCCGTGGTGAGATAGATGCACTCGAATCTGATGAGTGCGTCCTGTTTTCAATCTACATCGAACGAGACTGGTTTTGTTTTGAAATTGTTTCAACCGAGTTACTTGGGTTTCGGCGTATTGACCATTTTTTTGATCCACAACTCTTTTTCTACGATCGTGACGATCGCGACCGATTTTATCTCGAAAGACGAGCTCTTTAACTCCTATTTTTCCCTCAACCAGAGCCCAGTATTCGCGGGAGATTTCTTTTTTCTCCAATAATCGATTGAGGATGGGCAGTATAAATGGATTTTTAGCAAATAGTACGAGGCCACTCGTTTCCTTATCTAGGCGATGGACAACATAGCAAGTCTGGCCTACATAGGCGCTGACATGATTGAGAAGTGCAATTTCTTCTGGTTGATTCCCGTGAGTTTTCATACCTTCTGGTTTGTTCACGATGATCAAATGTTGGTCTTGGTAGACTTCTTGGACAAGATTAGGATTTCCCCAAACAATTTCTTTTGTAGGATAAGCCTCCTCGTCGAAAATCAGTTGACATTCATCTCCGGATTTGACAGTTTGATGCCAGTGGACTTCTTCTTGATTGATGAGAATGTGCTTTTTAATTCTCAAGAAATGCCGTATTTTTCTCGGAATGAGTAGTTGCTCCTCCAAGAAGACTTTGACAGTCATTTCAGGAAGAGAATCAGGGATAAAAAAGGTAAATTTCATACAGATATTGTAACAAAAAATAGATTATTTGGATAGAGAAACTAGCTAAATTCTTGTCTTCCTATGGGGAAGATGATAAAATAAACGCATGAAATTAGATACATTATTTGAAAAGTTTCTTTCTTTATTTAAAAAAGAAGAATCTGAAATGGCAGAAATAGAAATCGATAAAGTTAATAGTGAAGAAAATACCTCGACTAAGTTAAGACGGTCAAGAGGTGGGCGAAAGAAAGTTGGGCAAGTCGGCCCCATTCGAAAATTTTGGCGTCGCTATCATCTGACAAAAATCTTTCTCATTCTTGGACTAAGTGCAAGCTTGTTTGTTGGGGTCTATCTATTTGCCTTGGCTAAATCGACAAATGTTACAGAATTGCAGAATGCTTTGAAAACACGAACGGTGATTTTTGATAGAGAAGAGAATGAGGCTGGTGCCTTGTCAGGCCAAAAAGGAACCTACGTTGAGCTCTCGGAAATTAGTGAAGATTTGCAGAATGCCGTTATTGCGACAGAAGATAGAAGCTTCTATAAAAATAGTGGAATTAACTATGGTCGTTTTTTCCTAGCTATCCTAACAGCTGGTCGCTCGGGTGGTGGTTCTACAATTACCCAACAGTTAGCGAAAAATGCTTATCTTTCACAAGACCAAACTGTTCAGAGAAAGGCTAAAGAATTCTTCCTTGCTTTAGAATTAACCAAAAAATACAGTAAAAAAGAAATTCTAACCATGTATTTGAACAATGCCTATTTTGGTAATGGAGTTTGGGGTGTTGAGGATGCTAGTAAAAAGTACTTTGGTGTTTCAGCATCGGAATTAACTCTTGATGAAGCCGCCACTTTAGCAGGTATGCTTAAAGGCCCAGAATTGTACAATCCTCTGAATTCTATTGAACATTCAACTAATCGAAGAGACACTGTCTTACAAAATATGGTGGCTGCAGGTTACCTTGATAAAAATAAGGAAGCAGAAGCAGCAAGTGTTGATATGGCTTCTCAATTGAAAGATAGTTATGAAGGGAAAATATCAGACTACCGTTATCCTTCTTATTTTGATGCAGTTGTTAATGAAGCTATTGAAAAGTATAATCTAACAGAGGAAGAAATCGTTAATAACGGTTATCGAATCTATACGGAGCTGGATCAAAATTACCAAGCTAATATGCAGGTTATATACCAAAATATTTCTCTCTTTCCAACAGCTGAAGATGGGACGCATGCAGAGTCAGGTAGTGTCGCATTGGAACCTAAAACGGGTGGAGTACGGGGAGTTGTTGGTCGAGTGGCAGGGGATGATAAGACAGGTTTCAGAAATTTTAACTATGCAACCCAAACCAAAAGAAGTCCAGGTTCAA
Organism: Streptococcus sp. HMSC034E03; assembly: GCF_001811505.1. Taxonomy (GTDB): domain Bacteria; phylum Bacillota; class Bacilli; order Lactobacillales; family Streptococcaceae; genus Streptococcus. The sequence continues at coordinate 1,120 of NZ_KV804942.1, read as the reverse complement.
CGATTAAACCTCTAGTAGTCTATACACCAGCAGTCGAAGCGGGTTGGGCTTTAAATAAAGAGTTGGATAATCATACCATGGAATATGGAGATTATAAGGTTGATAACTACGCTGGGATCAAAACGTCACCAGAAGTTCCAATGTATCAAGCCTTAGCCGAGTCTCTAAATCTTCCTGCTGTAGCGACAGTCAAACAACTTGGTATTGATAAGGCTTTTGAATCAGGTGAAAGATTCGGACTTGATTTAACGAATGTTGATCGTGTGCTAGGTGTGGCTCTAGGTGGTGGGGTGGAGACAAGTCCGCTACAAATGGCGCAGGCTTATGCAGCGTTTGCAAATGAAGGTTTGATACCTGAAGCGCATTTTATTACTCGTATTGAAAATGCTAGCGGACAAGTCATTGCAACCCACAAAAATTCTCAAAAACGTATAATAGATAAGTCAGTAGCTGATAAAATGACAAGTATGATGCTCGGAACCTTTACAAATGGTACAGGAATAAGCTCCTCGCCAGATGACTATGTCATGGCTGGAAAAACAGGAACGACAGAGGCAGCTTTTAACCCAGTATATACAAGTGATCAGTGGGTAATTGGCTATACACCTGATCTAGTCATTAGCCACTGGCTTGGTTTCCCTACTACTGATGAAAATCACTATTTAGCAGGTTCGACTTCGAACGGAGCTGCTCACATTTTTAGAAGTATGGCGGAAACAATCCTTCCATATACACCAGGTAGTACCTTTACAGTTGAAAATGCTTATAAAATGAATGGTATTCCACCAGAAAATACACGGAAACAAACTACAAGTGATACTAGTACGCAGTCGGATGATATATTAGCAGATATTCGTGGACGAGCACAGAATCTGGTCGATGAAGCAGGCAAAGCTATTTCAGATGCTAAGATTAAAGAAAAAGCTCAGACAGTTTGGGATACCATTGTAGATCTGTTTCGCTAATACGTTTAAAAGGTAAAAGACAAGGATTCAAATCTTTGTCTTTTTTCTCCCTCACTTGTCAGTATTCATACTTCCTGATACACCTTGGACTTGAAAAAACACAAGACAGAAATCAAAGCCCTTCTTTCCCCCTTTCTCTGCTATACTACAAGCAG
>NZ_KV804941.1 GCF_001811505.1 Streptococcus sp. HMSC034E03 | reverse complement strand
TTTTTTGACTCTCCAGAAGCTCCTCAGACGTCCGTAGCACGATTTTTTTATTTTGGGTGGTTAATTGTACTACTTTATCTGTAATCTGCTGTGTGAGCAAATCTGAAGCGTTCGGGAGGGAGGTGGTGGGAGCTATGGATTTTAGTCGAGCAGGAGTAGAATTGATTTGAATTTCCTGATCATCATCAAGCATATTAATTAAAGATTCTACAGAAATTTGCATGCCTTTTGCAATTTTTTCTATTGTCTCATAAGATGGAATAATGGGTTTTTTTGACTTCGGATGTTCATTCTTTTCAAGCATGGAAATGTATCCCTTTGTTAAATCGGATAATTCGCAAAAAGCATCCATCGATAACTTATGCTCTGTTCTATACGATTTTAGTAATTCTCCTAACTTCATAAAAAACTCCTTTCTATATATTGTTTAATCTATTATACATCTTTAAATAAAAAAAGTAAATTTTTTTTGTTTAACACACTTGACATTTTATGTTTAACGTGTTAAACTATAATCAAGATTAAGGAAATAACAAAAAACAAACCGAAGGGAAACATCATGAACACATTAAACGAGAAAGCCATCAACATCTTCAAAGCAGTGGTTACAGAAACCTTACTTCAAAACACATACGAGGAACGCTTCCTCTATGGTCAGCTTGAATCATTCTGGAACAACTGCCGTCAGTTCGCTTTCGGATGGACAGAGTTGGCAGAAGAGATTGGACGTCAAGAGCGTTACCTTCTCGATGCTGGTTTCACTCAAGACGAAATCGATGACATTCGCTTTGATGCAGCATTCGCAGGAATGATGGACAAAATGAATGTAGCCTGATTGGTAGCACCAGGGTTCGACTCCCTGGCAGGCTGTTGCTCTTGGAGTGAAAAAAGAGAGAAAGGAGTAGGAGAATGAGACCAAAACGATATCCGTATAGTGGACAAAAAGAGTCCGCCTTTATAGAGGCAGACCCTGAATTTGTAGAAAAACTTTTAAGAAACACTAGCTATCTTGAGAGTTTACTAGCAACCAAATTGTAAGGAGTAGAAATGGAAAAATTAAGTGTTGGCATCAGTATTTATAATATCGAGGAATTGGCTGAAGTTATTCAAGACGTTGCTAAAAAATCCGAAGAATTACAAGAAGCAATTAAACGACTTAACGAGTTCGAGTTAAAATTAAAAACCGAGTTTCTTCATAATTAGGATTTGCGCTGCAGCAGACATCATTTCTTTCCAAGTATCGAATTTTGTTTGTTCAGAAACAAAGACATCAAGAATTGATTCATCTGCTTTTTCAAATTCCTCTGCATTGGATATTTTTTCTGGGCTTGATAGCAAAAAATCATCAATGGTTGAAAAATTTGTGTGTTCAATCATGAATTCATCTGAGAAAACTTCTTTGAAAGAATATTCATGTGTACCAGCAACAGATTGAGCATTCTCTGAAAGCTGATCAAGACGGTTAGAAAAATCATCCAGTCCGTTGATTTTTAAAGTCATATTGTTAAACTCCTTTCTATTGAATTTTTGACTAAAACGGTGAGAGGTCCTAGTCAAGAATGATTATAACATAGATAACAGAAATACACAACATATTGTTAATTAAATATATTTGTTTAACAGCATATAGTGTCTGAGGTGTAAAAATGTGGGAACAATTAAACCGAATAATGCAGGAAAGAAATTTGAATGGAAATCAATTATCTAAGATGTCTGGAGTCAACCGCAGTTTCTTTTCTGATTTGAAAAGCGGAAAGGTGAAATACCTTTCCTGGCCGAACATATGCAAAATCGCTGATGCGTTGGAAATCAGCATAGATGAATTAAGATAAGGAGGTAGGAACATGCAAGGAGAACGTTTAAAAAAATGGCGTGAGACAGAGAAAATGTCTCAAGAGGAACTCGCAGAGAAGTCAAATGTTTCTCGAACAACAATACATCTGATTGAATCAGGTCAGTCGTCAACAGTAAAAATTAGAACACTTCAAAAATTAGCAGTAGTTTTTAATAAGCAAGTAAAAGATTTTTTTTAAAACAAATGTTTAACAAATTAAACAAATTAAACAAATTAAAGAAAGGAGAGTAGGATATGAACGAAAAGAAACAAAATAATGATCTCATCAAAGAAATTATTGAGAAACATTTTGAAAATATGGTTGATGATATTTTGGATCACACAGATACCTACTATGAAGCTTTAGGAGCTATTAGTAGCATCAAAGGAAGCAAGATCCCGAATATGCTTCACTTAGCTGATTGTTTGAGGCAAAATATCAGAAAACGTGCTATGCAACAAAAAACACCTAATCA
>NZ_KV804940.1 GCF_001811505.1 Streptococcus sp. HMSC034E03 | reverse complement strand
AAAGAAAGGACATTTTATGATAAAAAAATACATTACAAAAAAAGGAGAGACTAGATACCTCTTTCAAACATACCTGGGCATAGACCCTGCAACTGGAAAAGAAAAACGCACAACAAGACGTGGTTTTAAAACTATAAAAGAGGCCAAGGCTGCCGAACGTGACCTTCTCTTAGACGTTGAAGAGAATGGTTTTTCAAACAATGAAGATTTCCAGAACCCTACTTTTGCTGAAGTCGCTGAATTGTGGCTTGATAGCTTTAAAAGCACTGTAAAACCAACAACATATCAGAACGTTAAGAAAAAACTTAATGTTATGATTGACTCATATTTTACAGATATGAAGATTCAACAAATCAGTGTATCTTATTGTCAAAAGGTTGCTATCAAGTTAAGTAATCGCTATATCCTATATGCTAATTACTACTCTGTCATCAGCCGTATTTTCAAGTATGCCGCTTCTCTTGACATCATTAAGTCAAATCCCTTAGACAAGATTATCAAGCCTAAAAATAAACCCTTAAAGGGCAAAGAAAACTACTATACAAAACAGGAACTAACCGAGTTCCTTAAAGTTTACAAAGCAAATTGTAAGCCAGTAGACTATACCTTTTTTCACTTACTAGCTTTTTCTGGATTGAGAACTGGAGAAGCAATCGGCCTCATGTGGTCAGATGTTGACTTTGAAAATAAACGGTTAAGCATTTCTCGCACGGCTGTCGTGATTGGTAAAAAACAAACTGTTCAGGATCCTAAAACCAAAAGGAGTAAGAGGGTTATCACCTTAGATGATGAAACTCTGAATGTTTTGAAACTCTGGAAACGACAGCAAATAAAAGAATATTTCCAGGCTGGTGTGCCTTACAAACATGATTCGAATTATATTTTTACGAATGACATAGGAGGATGGCTTTTAGCTGCAACTATGAAAGTGAAACTTAGCAGATTCTTTCGTAAACACAATAATCTTAAAAAAATTTCGCCTCACGGTTTTAGGCATACACATGCTTCTCTTCTGTTTGAAGCTGGTGTTACAGCGAAAATCATTTCAGATAGACTCGGTCACAATAATGTTCAAATCACTCTTGATATGTATACTCATATCAATGATAATCAACGTGTTGAAGTCGTTGACCAGTTCATGGATTTCATCCGCTCCAGCTAAAAGTAGAGTCGTATTCAATCTCGTATTCACTTTTGCTTAACACGCTAGAAGTCCACTGGTTTCAAAGGATTAGCAAGCTGTGTACTATTTATGGTATAA
>NZ_KV804939.1 GCF_001811505.1 Streptococcus sp. HMSC034E03 | reverse complement strand
TGCTCATTTGTGTAGTATTGAAATACATTCCCGTCTCTATCATGCCAGCCATTTTTTATTGAAAGTTCTAACCTTCCAAATAAGAGCATATACAAGAGTTTCGCATGGTTGCTCAATGACTTATATTTTTCATCATAGATGAATGGCTTTGGAAATTTGAAAAACGATAAGAAACCAGTGACTTCACTTTTTTTAATCATTGCACTACTCCTTTCTTCTAATTTTTAGTGTT
>NZ_KV804938.1 GCF_001811505.1 Streptococcus sp. HMSC034E03 | reverse complement strand
ATTGAAAAGACTTCTATGACCGATATTGCCCATCAGCTTTCCATTTCAACTTCAACTGTCATTCGAAAGCTCAATGATTTCCACTTTAAGCATGATTTTTCTCGTCTTCCTGAGATTATGTCCTGGGACGAGTATGCCTTCACTAAGGGAAAAATGAGTTTCATTGCACAAGATTTTGATAATCTCAACATCATCACTGTTCTTGAAGGCAGAACACAGGCTATCATCCGAAATCACTTTCTGCGCTACGAGCGAGCTGTTCGTTGTCAGGTGAAAATCATTACTATGGATATGTTTAGTCCTTACTATAACTTGGCTAAACAGCTTTTTCCATGTGCTAAAATCGTTCTAGATCGTTTTCACATTGTGCAAAACCTTAGCCGTGCTATGAGTCGTGTCCGTGTTCAAATCATGAATCAATTTGATAGAAAATCCCATGAATACAAAGCTATCAAGCGCTACTGGAAGCTCATTCAACAGGATAGTCGTAAACTGAGTGATAAACGTTTTTATCGCCCTACTTTTCGCATGCACTTAACAAATAAGGAGATTCTAGACAAGCTTTTGAGCTATTCAGAA
>NZ_KV804937.1 GCF_001811505.1 Streptococcus sp. HMSC034E03 | reverse complement strand
TCATGGCTCTGTCTTGTGAATCTTGATTTTTGCCTATGTATCGTAGTGAAATGCTCTGACTTGAATGGTTCAGTAGATCCATTATTAAGGCAACATCCTTGGTTTGCTCATACATAAATAAACCAAAGGTCTTTCTCATCGAGTGAGTCGCTATGTTTTCCAGACCGACTTCTTCAGCAGCTCTCTTGATAATCTTATAAGCTGTGTTAGGTTTTATGTGCTGATGCTTTCCGTTTCGACTTGGAAAGAGGAAGTCTTCATCTTTCTTGTCTTTGATGTACTGTCGCATAGCATTCTTGAATTTCTTTGGCATCTTTCTTTTGGTTGGTTTGTCTGTCTTTTCATCGACAATTTGGACATGCCAGCCTTTAACATGCTTTACTTTCAGTTTAACAATATCACCTATCCGAAAGCCCAGATTAACACCAGACAAGAAGAGCATGAGGTTACGTTGCCTATCCGACTCTTTGACTGCGCTATGCAACGTAAGCCATTCAATCATAAGCTGAACATCATCTCTATTTCTGATTGGTTCAACAACTACCACATATCCTCACCTCCTTTTTACTGCACAAAAAAAGCAGAGGTTTCCTCTCTGCTATTCTTCATGATACTAATTTACCACATTAAAATTATCATTTGCTATCATTCTTATCATACATTTTAGATAATTTTAGTAACGCTTTATGTTTTGCTCGCTGGATGGTTGCAGGACTACAATTTAGTTTGATTTGAACCTCTTTCCAAGAAAGGCCATCAATATACAGTAATCGCATCACGATGTTTTCCACTGGATCATCGAGCGACTCAATCGCTTGAACGAGTTCGTCACGTTCGTGGTACATTTGTTTGATTTCTCTATATAGCTGTTCTGATTTGTCAATGATCAACACATTCAATTCTTCAGTTTGATTCTTGTTACTTTTTGATTTTGGCATACTGTCGAATTGCTGCCCTCGTAAAATGCCTGACTTCAAACTGATGATTTCTTGGTGCTTTGACTTCGCTTTGATATCGATATAAGGCAAAGCCTTCAGTCTTTTTCTAATATCTATCGCCAAACCTTACCTCCTGATGTATTTTTACGCAATTGATAATATTTTATTCATGATTAGTAATCACGCCACCAGCTCCATTGACAGTAACCCAGCCATGCTTTTCTCTGGCTTCTGCCTCTTTCATACGGATAAGGTTGTCTGTGATTGAGTCTGACTTAGCTTTGTTAGCTTTGGCTTCTCCTTCTGCTTTGATGATACCAGCATCCGCTTCAGCTTGTGCTTGGACCTTCTTAGTATCGGCTTCGACCTTAGCTTTTTCCTGTTCCTGTCTAGCTGTGTCGATTTCCTTCTGTTTGACAGATTCAGATTTGATTGCTGCTTCAATCTCATCTCCTGCATCTTGATCAGTTATTGTGAATGAAACAAATTCAAGATCATAAGATTCAAATTTTTCTTTTAGCGCCTTATCAATCGCCTCATAGACTTCTGTTCGCTTATTCCCAAGAATGTCATAGATGTCATAATTCCCAGTAACCGACTCGATAGCACGCTGAACTGCTGGAACAATTACGCTCTCATTAACATTCTCCAACTTCGTATAGTTTGAAAATATCGTCATAGCCTTT
>NZ_KV804936.1 GCF_001811505.1 Streptococcus sp. HMSC034E03 | reverse complement strand
GCATTTTACGAATTTAGAGCGATTTGAAAATGACAAGCACACAAAAATTGGCCAAGATTACAACGGGAAATACTATCCGTATCTATTCGCTAATTTCTTTAGTGGTGGTTTTTACACAGGAAATATTTTTTATCCAAACAATTGGGAAAAGAGACTTCAAAAAGTATCCGAACTCAAATATTTGGAATTCGATAATATCTTTTTTT
>NZ_KV804935.1:2393-5053 GCF_001811505.1 Streptococcus sp. HMSC034E03 | reverse complement strand
ATCACCATTTGGTTTACGTGTGATTTCAATCTTACCTGGTTTTTCAGTTTCAGCGATTTTGGTTGCTACCTTAATTGGGCTTAGTTCTGACTCAACATTAGGCTGTCCTGGCGTTTGAACAGTTGTTTTAGCTGTAATATTCCCTACTGGAATTGTTCCTGTGATTTTCGCTTTTCCATTTGTCACAGTACCTGTACCAATGGCACGTCCTTCCGGAGAATAAAGCGTTACAGTAGAGCCATCTTTTACCCCCTCATGAACATTTACTACAACTTCCGTGTTAGGAACTTCTGCTTTACCAGTCAAATCTGTTTCAATCGTCGGAGCTTTTGGTTTAACAATAATAGTTACTTGCGGATTAGATTCAGCTACTGATTTATCTGGATGGGTTGCTGTGGCTGTGTATTTGAAGACACCTGCTGTATCTTGGACAACTTTTGGCGCTTCTCCTTTCCATCCCCATTCTACTCCAACTCCACGTCCTTTTGGTGCTTCTGTGTATTGGTTAGAATCTACACGTCCATTCCATGTCTTTAGTGAATCTCCAACTGTAACAGTCTCTGTTTTACCTTCTAGTGGGTACTTTTCTGCTTGTTCATGTATTTCAAAAACAAAGTATCCTGTTGTGCTGTTAGTTCCGTCTGTTGAAATTGCACGGGCAGTATACTTCCCTTTCTTAACTTCTAGACCAACTTTTCCTGTTACATTTTGTCCTAATGGCGATTCTTCTGTTGCTGTTCCATTGACAGGTGTAAAGCTAAAGCCACTTTGGAGGTTTTCCAATCTGAAGTCCGTCACTTTACCACTATCATCAATTGTGATGAGACGTGTGTTCACTGCATCACCACGATAGAGTGGAATAACAACATTTTGACCGGCCGCATGAGTGTAGCCTAACTCTTGTCGACTGCCATCGTCTTTAAGCCAGTAAATCTTTGGTGGAGTTGTATCACGTGGTGTTATCTTAGCTGGAGTTGTTACATCAGGAACTTCAACAGTTGGTTGACCTGGTTCTGTAATCTTACCTATACCTGGGACATTACCTTCAGGTAAATCACTATTAGGTACTTTACCTTTACCGTCTTTACCGATTGTGACTGGGATTGGCTTGTCACCTTTACCTGGGATTTCTACCTTAGTTTCTGGTGGGTATGTTGAGCCATCTGGTTTCTTCGGTGTTACTGTAACGTCACCTGTCTTAGGATCTTGATTCAACTCTAATGTTGGTGTAATAGATTGTGTAACCTTGACAGTTGATGTAAACTCCGCACTTTGTCCAACGTTATTGACAGACTTGACCTTGACCTTATAGTCGCCAGGATCTGAAGCAACACGACCTGTGATAATAAGCTTGTGCTCATAATCACTCACTTTTTGAACTTCAACTTTTTGATCTTTAAGTTCCAGCTTACTATCCACTAACTTGATAGAATCAGCTGGATTATAACCTAGTTTTGGATCACCAAGTGAAAATCCTGCTAGATTATCTTTAGTTGTAAATTCAAGTCGAATTTCCTTACCTTTTTCGATAGTTTGATCAGCCCCCGTCACCTTAGGAGATGGCAAACCATACCATTGCATATCATTTCGGTGGGTGCTGAACTCATAGGAGCGCATCCCTGCTGCATACATGAGTGGAGTCCCCTCAGCAGCCTTGGTTTTGAAACGAAAGATATAGTTTGATGCACTATCCTTAGTTCTACCACGATAATCAATATCAAAATGATAAACTCTTTGCGTATGCTGGATCAACCAATCCTTCAAATAATCTGATACCAGAACATCCTTCTCCGTTGTCGTACGGGCACCACCTGTACGATTAAAATAGAGTGTATCAGGTTTTGAAATGATTTCTTCAAATGTTTTAATCTCTCCATCAGCACCTTTCCAGAAAGCATCGGTAGTGGCGGCTTTGCCCCAAGCCTGCTCGATAGCTCCACCAGGGGTACCAATGTTAACATCCTTAGACGTAGAGCTAACCTGATCTTTAAAGATGTCGTATAAGTTTCGTGGTAATCTTCCTTGAGTTTCAATACGTCGTTTTCCACCAGAACCACCCCAGTAACTACCAAATGATGCCGAACCGTCGTCTACCAAGGTATGACCAGTTGGAATGGTAAACCAAGCATGGGCATTTTGGTGGTTTTCAGGATTACCTTCAAACTCAATGACCCAATCGTATGTATCTCCGTTTTTAGTGACATCAACCTTAACGACATCCTTGACATCCTTAACTCTTTGTTTATCCGCAGTATTTTGGTTACGGTCTCTAAAGAGCATGGTACCAGCTGGATAACCTGAGCCATCTCCTTCCTTTGTGAAGTAGAGCCCAACAGCATTGTCATAGGTTGCCCCCGCATCAGCGCGAAGCGTTGTCCCAACTGGGATAGCTGCGCCATTACGGACGTCATTACGCCCAGAAGTCAAACGATTACGTGCAATCATAACAGAGCTTTCGTTACGTTTGATGACACGATTCATATCCTCAACATCACGAAGGCTAACTTCTACACCACCAAATGCAGACTTGGCTACTGCAACTTGGGCGATAGCTTTTTCCAAGATTTCACGTGTCAAGTCATTCTCAGGTGTTTGGGCGATAGCCTGCTCCAAACGATCAATAGATACTTTGAGACTAGCTTTAGCTTTTTCCAGTTGCT
>NZ_KV804935.1:0-2293 GCF_001811505.1 Streptococcus sp. HMSC034E03 | reverse complement strand
AGAGTCTGTTCAGCCTTAACAAGTTCTTCCTTAGCAGTAACCAAAAGATCTGTATTCGCAGCTTCCTTGACGTGGAGCTGGTCTTTGATCTGTGCCACAAGCTGACTTGCAACAGCTGTATCCACTTTTACAGAACTAACAGGCTCTTCCTTATCTTGCGATGCTAGCGGACTAGTATCTTGAGTTAAAGCCTCTACATGAGGTTTGTCGACAGGTGTTACGCTATCCGCACTAACGACACGCGCACCCAAAAACATCAGCGCTGCAACAGCAACTGAAGCCGCACCGAAGCTATACTTACGAATAGAGAAGCGTAAGACTTTTTCCTGTTGTCGACGCTTTACTCTACTTAGTGAATTTGATTTTTTTTCCATCGTTCCTCCTTATATTAAAGACAAAATCAAATTGAGAAGCAATATTCCCTCTGGGGAATAATACAATAAAAATTACTATGATGACCATCTCTTAACACATCATAGCTATTTCAGGCAAATTATACCATTTTACATTGATTTAAACAAGCATAAAGCCATTCAATCTCTCGAATAAAGCGCAAACATATTCGAATGTCTATAATACATTAATATACATTTTGTTTAAATAAAACAGAAAGATTCTCCTTTCTGATGACATTCTCTATATATCAGATTGGCAAGTGTACTAATCGCTCACCGATTGAGAACTTTTGGGAACATTTCAAAACTGAGCACTAGGATTAAAGACATGCAATATTTTGAGAGGGGGGTGGTATAGTGGATTGAAATAAGATGTGAACAAAGAGATTAGGAAAGTCACATTAATTTCTAAAAATTTTTTTGAATCTATAATGTACTATTTCAAATTTAATCCACTATACAAATACTGATGTCTCCCTTTTTCAAAAATAAAACAACGACCTTGTACTTCTTCAAATGAGGAACAAGGTCGTTTCTTAATCTTTTATTTCATCGTTCACTTAACAGTGAGTAGTTCAAACTTTAACGAAATGCTTATTTTAGTCTTCTTTTTTCTTTCCAAACGCAAGTCCAAAGCTACTTAGCATACCAAGGAGTCCTAAAGATGCAAGAATCATATCAGATTCTGTTCCTAGTATTGGCAATACATTTTGAGAATCATTTGACTTAGATTCCTTATCAATAGTAGCTGTAGTAGATCTGTGATTTGCATTCGGACTAACAGCATCTTGAATTGGAGTAGCTAGTGGATCTGTGGATTGACTAGAATCACCATTAGTATCAGGTGTTACTGGAAGAACTTGAATTGTATTTGAACTTACTTTTCTGAAAATATGTGTGATTATAGGTTCTTTATCATCGACTTCAGTTCTTAAAAATTCATATCTCGGAATTACTCCATGACCAGCTGCTCCTGCATCTCCTGTCTTAACTGATGATTTCAAGACATTCCCATCCTCATCATTCCATCTAACCTCAATCATTAGCTCTGGCAATGCAATTGAACCCGATAATGCATCGTTTTCAAAAGTTGTTACCTTAGGAACTTCCACAGATGATTTACCTGGTTCAGTAATCTTACCTGTACCTGTTTTTTCTACGTTTGGTAGATCACTGTTTGGTACTTTACCTTTACCATCTTCATCGATTGTAACGACGATTGGATTACCATCTTTACCTGAGATTTCTACCTTAGTTCCTGGTGGATATGTTGACCCATCTGGCTTCTTCGGTGTCACTGTAACATCACCTGTCTTAGGATCCTGTTCTAACTCTACTTTTGGTTCTTTCGTTTTCCCATAAGTTCGAACTGTTGTTGGAGTTACCTTACCTGTTTTTGAATCAACTTCATAGGTAGTGGTATCAATCACATCGCGACCTTCGGAATCTTTAGATTGTTCAACCTTAGTTTTCGCACCAACTTTAACGATTGTCTTACCTGCTGGGCTGACTACTGGGGTGCCAACGTGTTCTGTGATATGACCGTCATTTGAATCTACATCGTAAGTGGTTGTTGTAACTGTTTTACCTTTAGCTCCTTCAACGCGTTCGTTAGGTGTGTCAACTTCTCGTTCACCATCTCTAACATACTCAACTTCAGGTTCAATTGATGCTTCTACTACTTTGTCCTTCGCTGCGACTTTGACAATTGTTTCTGTTGGATTCACTACTACTGGTTTTCCTACTGTTTCTGTAATAGCACCTGTAGTAGGATCAACACTATATGTTGTTGTGATAGTGCTTGAACCTGTTTGACCTGCTTCCTCCACATTTGGTTGATCTTTGTCGCGTGTATCATCTTTCACATATTTCTTAGGTGATGGGATTGCTGTTGTTTC
>NZ_KV804934.1 GCF_001811505.1 Streptococcus sp. HMSC034E03 | reverse complement strand
TTTCTTTATTAACACGATACTTCACATCAATGTTAGTATTCAGCCATTGCCCATCTTTGGTCTGAGTTGTAATTTTCTCCATCGTCTTTGTTTGAACTGATGTCGATAGAGTATACACCGTGTCAATGAAAGGCATTTTAAGATGATAGCCTGTTTGTAGGGTGTTTTCTTGAACACCTCCGATTGCACTGACCTTTACTCCAACCGTATTAGCTGGAATGCGCTTCACAGCAGTTCCCCTAAAAATTCCTAACGAAGCAATAGCAACAACCGTGATGATGCCACCTTTTGCAAGTTTTGTAAGTTTAGTTTTCCCTGTTTCGTGATCATATTTTGTAAACATTGTTTTTACTCCTTTTTTAAATCATTTTTCCTTCAAAGACTAACGTAATAGTCCCTGTACCATCTCTGTGCTTAGAGACCAAAGCACGACAATCTGAACCGTATTCAACACCATCAATCGTGATGCTATGCTTTATTTTGTCAACATTGATGATGGATCCATTTGATGTCTTAATTCTCATGTTCCATCTCCTCAATCAACCAATCAAGGTTCTTGCGAGCCTTTT
>NZ_KV804933.1 GCF_001811505.1 Streptococcus sp. HMSC034E03 | reverse complement strand
CTGGACCAGCCACTGGATCCTGGACAAGTATCTCAAACCTAGTCAATTCGCAGGCCAATCTAGCTGGCAATTATCTAGCTAATCAATCCTGGGTGGTTATCGGTATTATTGAGGACAAATTCACTCGTACTGAGTTCATGGTCAACGTGGCAACAGAGAGCGTAGTCTTGTCTTACGACCGTTCAGGAGTTGGTGTCAACAAAATCAGAGAGCGTGGCGCTCTTGATGTCAAAGGCGATATATACGCTAATGACCAGCCTATCCAGCAATTTCAGTTGACACAGAATAACGGGAACTCCTTAAATGCTGGAGGGGATTGGAACAGTAGGACAAATGCTGGCATATTCATGGGTTATAATCTATCAAACTCTCCTCAAGGGGGCAATGGTTGGAAACATGTGCAAGTATTCAAACACAATGACAACTGGGTAGTACAAGTAGCCTATGATTTTGGAGGTGAAATAGGGGCAATCCGTGCGAAAGTAAATGGAACATGGAAACCTTGGAAGTATCTTGCTACCAAAGATGATGTTTCAAGGATGCTCGCTTCAACTAACTGGCAAAATGCCAATTTACAAAATGGGTGGAGCCATCATAGAGATTATGGAAATGTCCAATTTTCAAAAAGCTTTGACGGTATTGTTTATTTAAGAGGGACTTGTAAAGGAGGAAAGACTACTCGTGAGTCAATTATCTTTACTTTACCTGAAAATTTCAGACCATCTACAACACTATTCAAAACCGCTTTAAACAATGACTATGGCCCTGCTGTTTTAGGTATCTATCCGAGCGGTAACGTAGTCGTGAAGGGGAACGTTGACGAAAAATGGTTAAACCTAGACAACGTTTCATTCAAAATTTAAAAGGAGAAGAAAGCATGAAATTAGAATATGGGACAAAGTCCCAAGAATTTGACGCAAGTGGAACAGCATCGGCTACAAAGGTCACGTTAGTCAATTCAGACGGTGCTATCGTACCTATCTTGCTACCAGCTGATAAAATCAGCTTATCAAATACAGAGCTCTTTGAGCTTGCTCTTGAGTCGCTCTATGAGGAAAATTTCCCGAACAGAGCAGAAAACGAAAAATTCAGCAAAGTAGCTCAAGAGCTACAAAAGAACAAAGAGGCAACGGATAAAGCTGAGCAAGCTGCTAATGCAAACAAGGAAAATCTTGACACGGTTTCAGCTATCACTGAGGTCTTGATTGCCTTGGCAGTATCTCAAAATGGCGGTATGGCTACTCATGCTTATGGCAAGGTTGCTGCATTTATTAAACCTCTAGTCAAGGACACTAGATACAACAATGGCGATATTGTGGCTATGCCTTATCCGTTTGATACCAATCCAAAATGGCCGAGTGGAACTAAGACTATCTTTAAGTTCCAAATGCAGCCAACAGAGGGCTACACATGGAAAGAACAGTCACTTGCTGAAATGCTACAACAAGGTGTGTTGACCGTAGTCATGCCACGCATTGATTAGAAGGAGGTTGTATGCCAGGTTATGAACGATTTCTCGTACAGATCTTTATCACCCTCATTCCTGTGATTGGTCTTTATTTTTCAATGAAAGATAAAGCAACCAAGCAGGAGAATCGTCTTACGATTTTAGAGAAAGATATCGAAAATCTGAACGAATTTAAGACATCAGCCAACAAACGGCTCGATAACCACGATGAACAAAATAAGGCTATCTTAGTACTAGCTGAGCAAGTGAAATCGCTTGGTGAGGATGTAAGAGAGCTTAAAAGCTTGATTCAAAATAAACAACAATAAAAGGAGAAACTCAAAATGATTAACTGGAAATTGCGCTTGCAAAACAAAACAACACTCATTGCCCTTTTAGGAGCTATCTTCCTTATGGCTCAGCAATTTGGATTAGAAATCCCTAAGAATATTCAGGATGGTGTGAACACATTCGTTTACATTCTTGTATTGATTGGCGTTGTAAATGACCCAACAACTGCAGGGATCTCTGATAGCAAACGTGCTCTTGACTATCAAGAACCAAGCGAAGACTAGGAGAGAACAATGAAGAAAAACGACTTATTCATCGATGTATCTAGCCACAATGGATACGATATTACAGGTATTTTGGCTGACATGGGTACACAGAACACTATTATCAAAGTTTCTGAAAGTACAAATTATCTAAACCCTTGCTTGTCTGCTCAAGTGGAGCAATCCAATCCTATCGGGTTCTACCATTTTGCGTGGTTCGGCGGAGACGTAGAAGAAGCTGAGCGAGAGGCACGCTATTTCCTTGATAATGTGCCCCAAAAA
>NZ_KV804932.1 GCF_001811505.1 Streptococcus sp. HMSC034E03 | reverse complement strand
AAAAAGTAAAATACTTGTGCCTTGACTACGAAGATCACGCTAGCGGAGATAAACAGGCAAATACAGATGCTTGTATTCGCTTCATGGAAATCCTCAAAGAAAATGGCTATGAGCCAATCTATTACAGCTACAAGCCATTCACGCTTAATAATATTCATTATGAGCAGATTCTTGCGAAATTCCCCAACAGCCTTTGGATTGCTGGCTATGGGTTAAATGATGGAAATGCTGATTTTGAATACTTCCCATCCATGGACGGGATTCGCTGGTGGCAATACTCTTCAAATCCGTACGACAAGAACATTGTTTTACTAGATGATGAAGAAGCTAAGCCAAAATGGAAGAAAAATGATACTGGATGGTGGTATGAATACCCTGACGGCTCTTATCCCAAAGAAGGGTGGGAAAAGATCGATGGTACCTGGTACTACTTCAACGAGAGAGGTTATTCAATAGCTTCTCGTTGGTTGAAGGATGATGGAAAGTGG
>NZ_KV804931.1 GCF_001811505.1 Streptococcus sp. HMSC034E03 | reverse complement strand
AAATCGGCTATTTTAGTCCTAGAAAAAAGGATGCGATCCAGTACGAAAAAGTGAATCGTTATCTTTATCTCGTCAGACTGCTCTATGAGCTGAAAGCCAAACTTCATGAAGACGGATTGGTCATCACTGTTCACAATGGGCAGCAGAGATTCCAAAAAGCGAATTCTCTCATCAAGGAAATCAACACAACAAGTAATCAGCTTTTAGCGATTGAGCGATCGTTTGATTTTG
>NZ_KV804930.1 GCF_001811505.1 Streptococcus sp. HMSC034E03 | reverse complement strand
TTTTCTTTGATTTCATTCATATCATTTTCCAAAAAAATGCGACTGCCTTTGTGAGTTTGGCTAAATACGGGCAGCCGCTCGTCCAAGGTCACATGACCTTTACTGACACATTCCTAGCTCGCTTTTAACGTGGTTCGCGGCACGTTGGTTTAGTCGCTAAATAGTAGCAATCTATCGCACCATAATCAAAACGTACATCGTCTTTTCCGATGTGTTTCTTGAATTTTGGTCTGGTAATACCTGAGAAAGCCCATTGATGGTCTTTCATCCGTTCGATAAGTTCATCCACATTGTTAAAACTTCCAAGAAAAAACTTGCAGTGCCCGTTGTAGACGAAGTAAAGATTTAACATCAATACCTCCTAAAATTTCATAAAAGCCATCCAGTGAGTCGTTCCACGCTGTTGTCCGAAAAGTGGTTGATGCGGAACCAATTCCAAAATTTCTTTAACATTTACTTGAGCATCAGACCACTTGAAAATAAGTGTTCCACCTGTTTTCAAGACTCTAAAACATTCTTCAAAACCTTGTTGTAAATCTAACCTCCAAGTCAGTAAATCTAGTTTTCCGTATTGAGCACGCATGAATGATTTCTGACCAGCCCATAGAAGGTGAGGTGGGTCAAATACAACAAGATTAAATGTTTCGTCATCAAATGGCATATCTCGAAAATCTGCAACAATATCTGGTTTTACATTGATTTTCTTTTTGTGAATTTCAAATTCTTCTTCACGTCTATCCATGTATGTCGTATGTGGTTCTTGTTTATCAAACCAAAACATACGAGATCCACAACACGCATCTAATATTCTGATATCGGACATCAATACCTCCTATCCTTCATCCCAGACGGATACACAAAGCATCTGCCTGTTGCTCCCTCAAAGATACGACTTGATAAAGCACCATTCCCAAAATCGTCCGAGTAAAGCTCCTTAATTTCTTCACTAGACAGATTTGTATTGATAATCGTATTTGTCCGATTATCCAAGATCTTGAATAATATCTGATGTGCCCATTCGTTTCGCTTTGTATCAGCTTTTCGACTCTCTTTCCCAAGGTCATCCAAGAAAAGGAAATCAACCTCAGACAATAGCTTGACCATCTTCGCTTCTGAATAGCCATTGTCAAACTCAAAGCTTTCTCGAATCTTATCAAATAAAGTCACTACTGATACAAAAAGCACGCTTTTAGGTTCATCATAAGACTTAAATTGCTCATTGAGAAACCGAGCTAATCCATAGGTCAGATGACTCTTACCAACACCAGAAGGACCAGTGATGATAGCATTGCCAGTCTCACCTTTAACGTAGCAGCGCTCCAACCGCTTCACAAAATTCACAGCCTTTTCATCAATATCCACACGAATCTCATAGTCATGTAGTGACTTGCTTGCCAGCTTACTTGAAACGATGCTATCGCGAGAAAAGACCTCGTAAGTATCTGAGAGCTTACTCTTGACCTCAGCTTCCATGTTCAACTGCTTTTCAAAGAGTCTAATGTTCTCCTTCTCACATTCAGGACATTGACTGATTTCCTCAATCTTGCCCTTAATAGGAATCTTAACAGACCAAAGATGGCATCCATGAATTTCACAGACATCATCAAGAACCGTTCTAGTTCTAAATTGTTTAAACTGCTTCATCTAAAATCCCAGCCTTTCGTCAACCGTACTGGTCAAAATAGTAGAACGTTTTGGCATCGGTTGATTTAGATAATTGTCCATCTTATTACCGAAAAGCGTTTGTGGTTGCAGATACTGTTCATACTCTGTACCTTTCCACTTAGCGACCATGATGTCCACAACCTTTTTAAAATCTTCAAGGGCATATCCTTCTTTTAGCCTTGCCTTGATAAATTTATGATGGCTAGCTGTATTTACCTTGAAATTCTTTTTTGCTTTAAGATTCAAATACGAGATAATTTCTTTACAAATCGACAATTTATTATTGTTATTATCTATCTCGTTATTATCAGTCTTGTTTGTCTGTAAAATTTCCAGTTCCGAAACTGTACTATTTACAGTACCATCAACGGCACTTATATAGATTCTGTTAGGTAGGTTATTCCCTTGTCTAACTTCTTTTAACAGTCCAACATCCTTCAATTCTTTTTTGAATTTGATAATCGTCTTTTCGCTACTATTCAAATCAACCATAAGTTGCTCATTTGTGTAGTATTGAAATACATTCCC
>NZ_KV804929.1 GCF_001811505.1 Streptococcus sp. HMSC034E03 | reverse complement strand
GGGGGTGCTATTCTCCCCAAAATTCATCAGTCCTGAAGTTCTTTTCTTGCATTTTTTTCGATTTTCGGAACTGAAAGCGTTCGTGTCTCTTATTGTGACACTCTTTACATAACGTTCTGAGGTTATCTAGATCAAGAGCGAACTCTGGATAGAACTCTAGCTCCTTGATGTGGTCAACTTCTAGGTTGTCCATTGTTACTCTGCCTTCGTCTCTACACCAAACGCATTCATAATGATCACGTTCAAGTGCTAACTTCCGAAGTTCTCTCCAGTCGCTCGAGTTGTAGAATTCTGTTCTGTCTGCTCTGGTTGAAACTTCGATCATTTTCGTGAGGTAGAAACTTTTAGTTCAAACTCATTAAGTTTGTCAAGACAATGATTTAAATAATTAATTGCTTCAGCTGTCTCTTTAGCTAGTTGACGAAACTCTGAACTATTTTCAATTTCAACACCAATTACAATTTCTCCTAATTGTTTTTGTCTATTGGTTCTTTTGTTAAAAAGCC
>NZ_KV804928.1 GCF_001811505.1 Streptococcus sp. HMSC034E03 | reverse complement strand
AACTGTAGTGGGTTGAATAAAAAGCTAACATCTGGAGAGGACAATCGTTGTCCTCTCCATTTTTATATTCAGAGCGATGAAAATTCGTTTCTTAAAGTTGTCAAAGTTCCGAAAACCAAATGCATTTCGTTTGATAAGTTTTATGAGATTATTGGTCGCTTCCAGTTTGGCGTTGGAATAGAGTAGTTGAAGGGCGTTGACAATTTTCTCTTTGTCCTTGAGAAAGGTTTTAAAGACAGTCTGAAAAAGAGG
>NZ_KV804927.1 GCF_001811505.1 Streptococcus sp. HMSC034E03 | reverse complement strand
CATTTTCAAATCGCTCTAAATTCGTAAAATGCCAATCGATAAATTGTTTTCCTTCGACCAGCTTCGAGCTAAATTCATAAGATTGGATCTCGATGCGTTTCGAGGTGCTGAGAATGATGGAGAAAAAGTAGGTCTTGTCATAAAAAGTAAGCCGTGACGACTTTGTCAGTCGTTTCTCGATACAATGGCCAAGGTTCAAATCTGAAGCGATTATGGTCTTGTCCTTATTACTCCATTTATACGTTGTGATTTGCGAGTAGCACCAGCGCCAGAAATCTGCAGGTGGTTTCAATCGTCTATCAGCTTCTCGCTTGCATTGTTCATGTTTCATTCATCCAAGAAATCGAAAATGCTCATTTGCTTTTCGACTACTCCTTTCTCTTTCTTAATTTTGACCGCATCAACTTTATTTTCGGGAGGATTTTTAGGCTTTTCTACCTTCTTCTTGACAGATTCAACAGGCACCTGCTTGATGTTAGATACTTGCGAATTTGAGATAAAATATTCTCGAACCCATCTGAAGACAGTAGCATCATCGATACAAGCGACTCCGTTTTCAGCAAATTTACGAGCTTTTTCTTTTGCAAAGCTTAAAGCACACTTCAGAGAGTATCGCTCTTTTAAGATTCCTTTAAATAATTCCTCATCCTCCTGATCGCATATCCAGTTATGAACACGATCAAGTGAGTTATCATGTGGTTGATTTAATTCCTCTAGCAACTTCGCCAGGGCTTTT
>NZ_KV804926.1 GCF_001811505.1 Streptococcus sp. HMSC034E03 | reverse complement strand
AAGTGGTATTATCTCAAAGAAAATGGCGCCATGGCCATTGGCTGGGTGTTTGTGAATGGCAAATGGTACTATCTTGATGCTTCAGGAGCAATGGTCACTGGCTGGGTTCAATACAAGGACAAACTATACCATCTCAAAGAAGAGAATGGCGAAATGTCTTCAAAAGAACTTGTCAAAGTCGAAGGAGGCTGGTACTACGTCAACGAAGATGGCAGCCGTTCAGACAAACCAGCATTTAATGTATTACCTGATGGACTAATTGTTACCACTAAATAAAGAAAGGAGATTCTATTTTTCTTCTTAATGACCCGCAGGCAATAGCTTGCGGGCTTTTTTGTTTGTTCAAAATAGAAAAAGCAGTGACCGAAATCACTGCTTTACCCATTATAAATTATTTTAGAACTCTAATAAGTTACTTTCAACAACCGCATTGAGAGCTAGAGATTTGCTTCCACAATCTTCAAAATCAATAGTGATTATGCCATCTTTGATTTCTGTTACTTTACCCGTTCCAAATGTTGGATGTTTAGCTGTTGAACCTATAACGTCTTTGTGAGACTCAATCCATTCCTTGACTTTCTCATTTTCTTCTTGATCCTGCAGAAGACCAGACTGTTTCATCAATTCAACCACCTCAAAATATCCATCTACAAATGTCTGTTTGAAATCTGGCCCCATAGACAATTCTGAACGTTTTACAGGCTCACCCAAACCTAGCATTAGTTTAATAGCTTTCAAAATGATGTCATCAGGGACGTTGCGACTGTCAAGCTGTCCGCCAACTGCGTCACCATAAACACCGTAGAAATGCCCATCTTCGTCATCAATACCATAAATATCCATGATGTTACTTGTCCCAAGATTGCAATAAACTGCTCCATCTTCATTTACAATAGCATACGATACATCGTTATTTTTAATTTCTTCAAGTAGTTGTCTTGCGTTTTCCATTTCTAGCTCCTCCGCATATTTTTGTAATTTTTCTGCTGTCAATAAAGACATTTTGTCCAAATTTGTTTTTCCACTTCTAAGATCTGAGACTGTCGTCCAAGGCAAATCTGCCCCTTTAGCGATTGCGCTTGTGCTCTTTTTGCTTTTTAATACTTTTTCTATTTGCTTTCTCATCTTTTTGCCCTCTTAAATAAAAATAACTCAATAAAACGATCAGTATATTTATGATTAAAATTTCCATGGTATTGTTCCTATTTTATGGTATAATAGGGAGTGAGGGGAGTGGTAGCTCCCCTATTCCCAAGGCGATTACTTAAACTTGCGAGGTCTAGGTTTTCGCTTTTTTTCTTTGCTCCAAATGTGATATGTAGCATATGCACCAGTTAGAGCTGTGATGTAAGCTGGCCCGTTATCAATTAGCTTTTCAACCAATCTGAGCCAATCATCTTTGTCCATTTTCCTCACCTCCTTTCCTTATCTTGATTATATTATATCACGGTACACCGAGAAAGTCAAGCGTTTTGATAAAGTTTTTT
>NZ_KV804925.1 GCF_001811505.1 Streptococcus sp. HMSC034E03 | reverse complement strand
ATAAAGTTTTTTTACTTTTTTTCAAAAAAAATAGGTGTCTTCTTGAAAGTAGTACTCCTTTTAAGACAAAGAAAAAAACAGTGACATTACTCACTGATTCTTTTGTAAACTATTAAAACTAAATTGCAGCCTTCTCAACTATACGGGCAAAGGTTAGTATGAAAATGAATACGAAGATGAATACGATTTAAAAAAATGAAGAAAATCAACGGAAATTATTTTAAATAAAAATAAGCAAAAACTCAACTATTGAAAAGCAACAGAAAGTATTGGCAAACATTTGTCACTTATACCATA
>NZ_KV804924.1 GCF_001811505.1 Streptococcus sp. HMSC034E03 | reverse complement strand
AAAAAGGAGAATATCCATGAAAAAACTACTAACTACAACAACTATCTTGCTTTCCGCTACTGCTTTAGTAGCATGTTCTAATAATCAGTCAACTTCAAAAGATAATACTGAGCAACCTAAAACGGAGCAAAAAAACACTACTTCAACAGATACAAAAGCCAAAGTAGATAACAGCAAATATGATGAGTTAATCTCTGAAATCAAATCAAAATTAGATCCTGAATCAACTGGAGCAATAAGCGTAAAAATTCAAAATAATGTAATCGATTCAGACTCATCTGAACCACATGATACTATCATGATTTTGATAACTGGAACGGCTAAAGATAAGGCCAAAGAAGCTCTAGGTGCAGTCCAATCAAATTCCGCTACTACTGACCAGAAAAATGCAATCACTTTGCTTCGTATGTCTATTTCTGAATTTGCTAAAAAGCTACCCGACGAGAATGCTACTCTTTCCCTCGGTTACGAAAAATCTGCTGACCAATATGACCTAATCGCTAAATCTTCAAAACAGAAAGATATTATTCCTATTGGCGAAATCATCGTAGAATAAAAAAAGCCCCACAATCTCCAACAGCAATCTTTGAATATAAGGATTCAACTTTCCATTTTTGACAAAATGAAATATATTTGATAATATATAGTTACTAACCTAGGAGAAATCCTAGTGCAAATAATCTGGTTGGCACAAGCTGCCACGCAGAAACGGTAACTATAAATTTAGTTACCGTTTTTTGTTGAATAATAAATAAAAAAATCCTCACACTCGCCGTCGCCAAACTTTGAGTGTGAGGTTTCAACCTTCCATGTGACAAGCAATCGAAAGGATGATAAAAAAATACAACTATAGTTTATCATA
>NZ_KV804923.1 GCF_001811505.1 Streptococcus sp. HMSC034E03 | reverse complement strand
AAAACTTTCCCAGTTTTCACTCAATTCATAAACGTTGACAAAAAAGAATTCTCCTTTAGCAGTTCTTTGAGGTATCTTTTCTGAAAAATATTCTGGATAATCTTCTTTGATTTTTGTCAAAACATCCTTCTTAGTTTCTAAATCAAAGTAGAGTCTTCGTTCTACTTGCTGAGAGTAGTAACTATCTTTGCTTTCTTTTCTATGATTAATTCTCACAAACCAATTTGCCATCTACCCCTCCACACTTGAAAATTTTGTGTATTCTTTGTGAAAATATAGTTTAACCGTCCCTAAACTACCATGACGATTCTTCTCCAGGATCATCTCGGTCACGTTATTCGCTTCTTGACTATCTGCTTGCTCCTTTTGGTAGTAGGCCTCGCGATACAAGAATGCTACAATATCAGCATCTTGCTCAATAGAGCCAGACTCTCTCAAATCTGCTAACATCGGGCGCTTGTCCTGTCTCTGCTCAACTGCACGGCTTAACTGTGACAAGGCAATGACAGGTACTTTCAAATCTTTAGCAAGTATCTTCAATTCCCTTGAAATCTCTGAAACGATCTGCTGACGATTCTCGCCCTTTGCCCCAGTTATCAACTGCAAGTAGTCAATGATGATGACACCCAGACCGCCCATTTCTTGAGCGAGTTTTCGAGCATTTGAGCGTATCTCTGGAATCCGAATACCAGCAGTATCATCCACAAAGATAGGCGCATCATAGAGATTATTTTGAGCTTGCACAAGACGTTTCCATTCGTCTGTACTCAAATTCCCAGTCTTCAGATGATAAGCTGGAACCATGCCCTCTGATGCCAACATACGCTCAATCAGTTCCTCTGCACCCATTTCGAGTGAGAAGATGACAGCAGGCTTTCCTTCCTTGGTGGCTACATACTTAGCGATATTAAGAGCCAATGCCGTCTTACCCATAGCAGGACGTGCAGCAAGGATGATAAGATTCCCTTCATGAAGG
>NZ_KV804922.1 GCF_001811505.1 Streptococcus sp. HMSC034E03 | reverse complement strand
GTTCTTATCTGCATCTGTTGGTTTTGAACTTGGGTCTGTAACAGTTACTTTAACTGGAACTTCTTCCTTAGAACCATCTGGGTAAGTTACAACTGCTGTCGCAGGTTTTTCACCTGGTGTTGTTGTGTCTACTGGATCCTTGAAGGCTACTGTTGTACCCTTAGGAAGATCTTTCAAGTTACCGATTGAATCTTCTGCTTTTGGTTCAGTTCCTTTATCTACAGTTTGAGCTTTTGGTGTTGGCTCGTTCTTATCTGCATCTGTTGGTTTT
>NZ_KV804921.1 GCF_001811505.1 Streptococcus sp. HMSC034E03 | reverse complement strand
TTATGCGGTATTAGCTATCGTTTCCAATAGTTATCCCCCGCTACCAGGCAGGTTACCTACGCGTTACTCACCCGTTCGCAACTCATCCGGAGAAGCAAGCTCCTCCTTCAGCGTTCTACTTGCATGTATTAGGCACGCCGCCAGCGTTCGTCCTGAGCCAGGATCAAACTCTCATTAAAAGTTTGAGTTCTCACTCATTTCTGTCACTGACAGATTTATTGTTTTTTTCATTGTTCAGTACTACAACCTATTGTTGTAGTGCCCTGCACATTGGTTCGTCTTGTTCAGTTTTCAAAGGTCTTTGCCACTCAATCTCTCTCAAGTGACAACTATATTAGTATATCACAGCCGCTTTCGCTTGTCAACACTTTTTTGAAACTTTTTTTAA
>NZ_KV804919.1 GCF_001811505.1 Streptococcus sp. HMSC034E03 | reverse complement strand
TGAACTGCACCCCAAAAGTTAGACAGAAAAAAATCTAACTTTTGGGGTGTTTTTATTATGAAATTAACTTATGATGATAAAGTTCAGGTCTATGAACTTAGAAAACAAGGATATAGCTTAGAGAAGCTTTCAAATAAATTTGGGATAAATAATTCTAATATTAGGTACATGATTAAATTGATTGATCGTTACGGAATAGAGTTCGTCAAAAAAGGAAAAAATCGTTACTATTCTCCTGATTTAAAACAAGAAATGATTAATAAAGTCTTACATGAAGGCTGGACTAAAGATAGAGTTTCTCTTGAATACGGGCTCCCAAGTCGTACGATACTTCTTAATTGGCTAGCACAATACAAGAAAAACGGGTATACTATTGTTGAGAAAACAAGAGGGAGAGTACCTAAAATGGGACGTAAGCCAAAAAAGAGACCTGAAGAGAGAACAGAATTAGAACGTCTTCAAGCAGAAAATGAGTATCTGAGAGCGGAGAATGCCGTCCTAAAAAAGTTAAGAGAACTCCGATTGAAGGAGGAAAAAGAGAAAGAAGAAAGACAGAAATTGTTCAAGAATTAATGACCGAGTTTTCGTTAGATATTCTTCTAAAAGCCATTAAACTAGCTCGTTCGACCTACTACTATCACTTGAAACAGCTAGATAAACCAGATAAGGACCAAGAGCTTAAAGCGAAAATTCAATCCATTTTTATCGAACATAAGGGAAATTATGGTTATCGTCGGATTCATTTAGAACTAAGAAATCGTGGTTATCTGGTAAATCATAAAAGAGTTCAACGCTTGATGAAAGTACTCAATTTACAAGCTAAAATGCGACAGAAACGAAAATATTCTTCTCATAAAGGAGACGTTGGCAAGAAGGCAGAGAATCTCATTCAACGTCAATTTGAAGGCTCTAAAACAATGGAAAAGTGTTACACAGATGTGACAGAATTTGCCATTCCAGCAAGTACCCAAAAGCTTTACTTATCACCAGTTTTAGATGGCTTTAATAGCGAAATTATCGCCTATAATCTTTCAACTTCACCCAACTTAGAACAAGTAAAAACAATGTTGGAACAGGCATTCACAGAGAAGCACTACGAGAATACGATTCTCCATAGTGATCAAGGCTGGCAATATCAACACGATTCTTATCATCAGTTTCTAGAGGGTAAGGGAATTCAAGCATCCATGTCGCGTAAGGGTAACAGCCCAGACAATGGTATGATGGAGTCCTTCTTTGGGATTCTGAAATCGGAGATGTTTTATGGTTATGAGAAGTCATTTCAGTCGCTTAAGCAATTGGAACAAGCTATTGTAAACTATATTGATTATTACAACAACAAACGAATTAAGGTAAAACTAAAAGGACTCAGTCCTGTGCAATACAGAACTAAATCCTTTGAATAAATTAATTGTCTAACTTTTTGGGGTCAGTACA
>NZ_KV804918.1 GCF_001811505.1 Streptococcus sp. HMSC034E03 | reverse complement strand
GGACTATCAACATTAAAAATACCCGCAAGCTTGTGCTTGAGGGTATTTCTGTCTTTGGACCAGATAGAGAAGTCCACCTTGATATATTTTGCATCAATCGTTTGTTGCTGGATATTCACGCCAATTCTTGGGGCATGATCGATAGAGATAGAGCGATTGTTCCCGACATCACGTTGGATGTCATGAATTTCAATAAGCTCTCGTAAATCTGTTTTATTAAAACGCATAGTCACTTCGCTCATTCGATCACCCCTTTCATTCTTAGTAGCATTTTCTCACGCTCTTTCTGAGTTTTAGTAACGATATCCGTAACTTTTGAGCTGTCCAGATAAGCATTTGTGTCCTTGTTAAGGATAGCAGTAAGCAATTTTTCTAAACTTGACCTCAGAATCCTCATCTCAGACACGACTTTATCAGTATCTTGCCCATTTTGAACACTTGTAGTTTGAATAGTGATATTACGTTGAGCTTGTTCCATTTCACGAAGAAATTTCGCATCACTCGGGATCCCGATACCAGAAGCATATTTAGGAACACCCATCTCACGCATCAAACGTCTAGTTTTATCAGCTCGCAAGACTTTAGAACCTCTCGGAAGAGGAAGCAAGACGTCTCTGCCTTGAGGAATGAAACTCCGACCATTTGGCAGAGTGACCATTTCCTTATAGTTGCTATTTCTTTGGTCATTGACGATAGCAAGCCCACCAGGGTGATAGTTGGTCCCGTGAGCGTGCTTGCTCGCAAAGATATTCGTAAAGAAATTACCAGTAACGCTGTCAATCCAGCTCTTAATACCTGAAAGAACACCAGAAGCATTGTCTCGAGCGTTGATAGTGACCGTTTTGTCTTGGATACCATTGACGCCACTTTTGACCTCGCTGACAGTGTCATTGGTGCCATTCTTGGCAAGGATGTTCACTGGATCATATTGCTTGATAGCATTGATAGCACCGCTCGTCTCGTTTCGTACACCGCCTGTTTGATCAGCAGCAAACAAATTGATAGGAGCTTCTTGTTTGGGTGAGTTAACACTCAAAATCGCACTTCCAACAGCTGCACTCGTATTATCTACCGCATCCAAAGATTTCGTCTCAGCAGATGCAAAATTCCAAGCCGTAATCTTATCGATAGATAACTGGCCATTGTTCAAAACATTCGTAGGATCAGCTTTCAAATCTTTTGTAAACGGTGTGGTCGCATTCCAGGTTGTCAGAGTATCAGTTGACCGAGCGACTGCTTTTCGGACACTTTCATCATTGGCCAGCAACTCCTTCTGTTTTGGTTTCAGAGCTTCATAGTTAGACAGAGCCTTTGAGGCTTCCTCCGCCTTGTTCATGATGTCTGTATTCTTCATGAGAAGTTCTTTGACTTCCGCTGGCATGCTGTTCCATGTTTTAAGATGAGTTTCACTATCAAAGATAGCTTGTAGCCCAGCTTGGTTCTTGACAATCACTTGTTTCTCTTCGAGAGTCATGTCTTTCCATTTACCAGATTCGACAAGAGCCTCAGCAATAGTCACACGAGCATTTGAGTTGATATCCGCAGTTTTAGCTATAAACTGCAATTGTTCCCAACCTTCAGCAGATTTGGCAGCCTCTCCGATGACTTCCTTAACATTAGATTTAACTTGGAAATTTCCATTCTTATCAATGTTACCGACCAACAACGACCAGGCATCGTTAGCCTCTTTCACTTCCTTGCTCATCTCATTGGTGTAATTGGCAAGGATGCTGTGTGAATTACCTACCTTTTGAGAAGCTTCAGCAGCTTTCTTTCCTATTTCTTCATAGGATAGGCCGTACTCCTCCAGAACTTTCTTGGCTTCTTCCCAATAGTTCCAACTTTGCCCAGTTCGAGCTTTCACCTTTGCATCGAGATTTTGCATGACCTGGTAATACTTACTTCCCAGAGCTTCCATCGTTTGAGTGTGGTTTGCTTCTAGAGTTTGCAATTTCTTGTTGTAAGTTTCTTGATCGATAGCCTTTCCGTCTAACAACTCTTTCAGCTCACTTTTTGAGTTCTCGTAGAGTTTCTTTTCCTCATCAAGCGCTTGTTTCAAAACATCTTTAGTATGCTTCAATTGTGTTTCATTCAGACTTCTGACATCACCATTCAAAGCTTGTAAAGCAGCCTTCTGCTGATCAGCTGACAGATTCATCATAGAGAGTTTTGCCTTAATCATCTCATTCTGATTATTCAGGATGATTTCTTTCTCCTCTTGAGAGAACTTGCTCGCATCTCCGTTATGACGTTGATAAATCTCATTAATTTGATTCATCATGGCCTCAGTATTAGAGACAACCTGGCCGTTTCTTTCCTTGGCTTTGGCAATATCGTCCTCACTAAGGCCCCACTTAGCGCCCAACTCTTCCATTCGTTTGTTGGTCTTGTCCGCAGCAGTAGCGATTTCTTCATAGAGCTTTTTAAAGGCTCCAGAAACCTTGTCGGCATCTCCAGCATGAGTACCGAAGTTTGCAACAGCCGTACTGGTTTCATCAACCGTTTTTTGAAAACTTCGCAATTCTCCACGAGCAGTATCACTCAACTGAGAGCCAAACTCTTCAGTCTTGATGCGAGCCTTGTCTTTCTCGTTTCCAAGATAGACAAGTGCGGCGGTAGTAAGGCCGAGACCTCCGACTATTAAACCTAGAGGATTCGCAAGCGTCCCCATTGATGTTGTCAGAAGCCCCGTTGAAGTTGATGCTGATGCAGTCGCATTCCCAAGCGCTACTGCTCCACCAGATGCCAATTTAAAGGCAGACGATAGATTTCCGGTTGTTCTAAAAGCTTGGAAAGTCTTATACATTAAATTCATGCCGCCGACCGCTTTGCCAGTTCCCTTAGTAAGCCAGCCAATTCCTTTTGTCAAGCCTCCTACAATTCCAATACCTTTTCCTAAAAGTGTTAACGCTGGACCAGCTCCTGCGGTTAACGCTGCCCATTTTAGAACGTTTCTTTGTTCCTCTTCAGACATGGAACTGAAATGTTTAGCCATTTCAGCTAGCATGTCAATCCAAGGTTTCCCAGCTTTTAGACCGTCACGGAGAGCCTTTAGAAGTGGCCCACCAAACTCAATAGCCAAGTCAGTTACCTGGTTCTTGAACATCTTCAATTGTGACTCTGTGGTCTCATATCGCTTATTGGCTTCATTTGTCAGAGCAGTATTCTCTTTCCAAGCCTTGTTTGAACGATCAACAGCATCGCCCATTTTATCAGATGCTAAAGCTAAGGATTTCAACATGTTACTTTGTCGAATACCCGTCATTCCAAGTTGCGCCAAAATAGCGTTCATGTTAACGCCTTTTTCTTGTGCATCCTTGAGCCCTTTGATAAATGATTGCAAAGCAACGACCGGTTTCTCTTTCCAAGCCTGTTGAAACTCCTCTGAGGTCATTCCAGCAGTTTTGGCGATAAGGTTCAAGTCATCCGCTGCGCCCTTACCTGTCAATGAAACAGCATTACCAATAGCCGTCAAAGTTTGAGTCATAGCGGTACCACCAGCCTCAGCCTCGATACCAACCGAACTCATCGCAGTAGCAAGACCAAGGATATCTGGAGCAGTTAGTCCAGCAAG
>NZ_KV804917.1 GCF_001811505.1 Streptococcus sp. HMSC034E03 | reverse complement strand
CCGTCTTGGTGACACAAAGGTCAAACGTGCTACGAGTCGAGCCTTGAAGGCAGTCGCAAACGAGACTCTAGAAGAGTTCAAAGGTGCTCTGCAGGTCTACAAAGATACTGGAGAAACTATCGAAAGTGCTACTGCTGGACGTGTGACTGGTCTTGCTGCTGGCGTCCCTGTTGTGAAAATTGGTTTTGGTGAAGGCTCTCGTTGGCGCTTGGTTCACTTGAATGAGTTTGGATATGGTAAGAACCCACATCCAAGGGGGTTCGGTGTCATCAGACGTTTTTCAGAGGCTCATGCTAAGACGTACAAATACAGAATCGCTAGTCATTTGAAGACGGAGGGGTTTTAGATGGTCAAAGATAAGTTTAATGAACTCTATGAGGCTTTGAAAAAAGATGAGTCTTTAGCTGGAATCAGTATCAAATCTTTTAAACGTCCTGACTCGTTACCAAATAATGAGCCAAGTATTGTTATTAGACCAGTTGGTCCGCCGATGCAGGCAGTTCATGGCAGTAATACGAGTCTGGCTAAGACATTTATCTATCAGGTCAATGTAGAGTCTACTAATTATACGGAGTGCAAAGTACTCCAAAGAAAAATCGAAAAGATTATGGAAGACCAGGAATTTTATCAAACCAGTGGTGGTTTGGATGAATGGATTCCAGAAATCAAACGCTATGTAGACGCTCGGACCTACAAAGGTCGGAGTGCTCTATACGAAGAATACTAAATTAAAGAAAGAGGTGCTATAAATGGCATTAGTTGGTTTTAAACGCATGACAATTCGTGTGTTGGATGGGGAAGCTACTCCAACACTTGGGAAAAACCTTTTCGTGGTAGAAGGTAAAACCGGTGAGGGTGCGACTCGTACCGCTAAGATTACAGGACTTTCAAGTGAACCTGTTAAAACTTACGGAAGCGATGTCGCTTATTACACATCAAAACGCGGTGTAGGTGATGTGAAGATGGAAATGACAGCAGTTGACATTCCTCACATGGTCCTTGCCAAAATCCTTGGGCATGTAGTTAAGGACGAAATCATTTATATTGGTGAAGATAGTGATGCTCCACTTTGTTCAGTTATGCTTGAATCTAAAACAGCAAACGGCACGAAAGCGCAAGTTGGTTTCTTCAAAGGTAGCTTCTCAATGGATGCTGAGGAGCTTGAAAGTCTTAAGGAGAAGCAAGAGGAACTTCCAGATGACAGCTTGAGTTTCTCAGCCATTGCAAGCGATGATGAAGAAATCAAAGGTAATTACTATGGTAAGTACATTGGTAATGACGAAGAAAAAATCAAGAAACTCAAAGGTCAACTTAAAATGGTTGCTGCAGGGTAGGAAGAGGGCGCAAGCTCTCTTTTTATCTTTTTTCTAGAAAGGAAAGTAAATGGCTAAGGTTAAATTTTTAATTAAAAATGAAAAAGGTCAAGATGTTCAAAAGACCAGTAAGGAAATTACTACTAAGGACTATCGTGACTATCTGATCCTAAATGAAGCTCTATCATCTGATGTGTCAGAGGTAGAGAAATTAGA
>NZ_KV804916.1 GCF_001811505.1 Streptococcus sp. HMSC034E03 | reverse complement strand
TTATACCATAGTTCGTGACAGTTCCTGTTTTTTTTGATAGAATCATACAGTATGCCCTTGGGCACAAAGTAAGAACTGGGACTGTCTTTCCCAGCTTCGGAGGTAAAAAATGTCAGATTCACCAATCAAATATCGTTTGATTAAAAAAGAAAAACACACGGGAGCTCGTCTGGGTGAGATTATCACGCCACACGGAACCTTCCCAACTCCTATGTTTATGCCAGTTGGGACTCAAGCAACGGTCAAAACACAATCGCCAGAAGAATTGAAAGAGATTGGGTCAGGGATTATCCTCTCTAATACCTATCACTTGTGGCTTCGTCCTGGAGATGAGTTGATTGCTCGAGCAGGTGGGCTTCATAAGTTCATGAACTGGGACCAACCTATCTTGACGGATAGTGGCGGTTTCCAAGTATACTCTCTAGCTGATAGCCGTAACATTACAGAGGAAGGGGTAACCTTCAAAAACCACCTCAATGGTTCCAAGATGTTCCTATCACCTGAAAAAGCCATCTCTATCCAAAACAATCTAGGCTCAGATATCATGATGTCCTTTGACGAATGTCCTCAATTTTATCAGCCTTATGATTATGTGAAGAAGTCAATCGAACGTACAAGCCGTTGGGCTGAGCGTGGATTAAAAGCTCATCGTCGTCCACATGACCAAGGATTATTTGGGATTGTGCAAGGCGCAGGATTTGAAGATCTTCGTCGTCAATCAGCTCGCGACCTTGTTAGCATGGACTTCCCTGGATACTCTATCGGAGGGTTGGCAGTAGGTGAAACTCATGAAGAGATGAATGCAGTTTTGGATTTCACCACTCAACTTCTTCCTGAAAACAAACCTCGCTACTTGATGGGAGTGGGAGCGCCAGATAGCTTGATTGATGGGGTTATTCGTGGGGTCGATATGTTTGACTGTGTCTTGCCGACTCGTATCGCTCGTAACGGAACTTGTATGACTAGCCAAGGACGTTTGGTTGTCAAGAATGCCCAGTTTGCGGAGGACTTTACCCCACTTGATCCTGAGTGCGATTGCTACACATGTAAGAACTACACCCGTGCCTACCTTCGTCACTTGCTCAAGGCCGATGAGACCTTTGGTATTCGTTTGACAAGTTACCATAACCTTTACTTCTTGCTCAACCTTATGAAGCAGGTTCGTCAGGCTATTATGGATGATAATCTCTTGGAATTCCGTGAGCATTTTGTTGAAAAATATGGCTACAATAAATCAGGTCGTAATTTCTAAGATTAGTAGACCAAAGCTAAAATCCTAAGTTTTCTCTTAGGATTTTTCTTCTTTTTTTGATAAAATAAAGGTAGTATGGAATGAACATTAGATGGTTTTTTTTACTACTCTAATGAACGGAGAATAAACTCGTATGCGTATAAAATGGTTTTCCTTGATTAGGATTACAGGCTTACTCTTGGTACTCTTGTACCATTTTTTTCAGACGATTTTTCCAGGAGGTTTCTTCGGGGTTGACGTCTTCTTCACCTTTTCAGGTTTTCTAATTACGTCACTCCTGTTAGAAGAATTTGGACAAAAAGGGAAAATCGATATCTTGGGATTTTTCAGGAGACGTTTCTATCGTATTTTCCCTCCAGTCGTCTTGATGATCCTGGTCGTTATGCCCTTTACTTTCTTGGTTCGCCAAGATTATATAGCCGGGATTGGTAGTCAGATAGCTGGTGTTCTTGGTTTTATGACTAACTTCTATGAAATGTTAACAGGGGGAAGTTATGAATCTCAGTTCATTCCTCATTTGTTTGTTCATAATTGGAGCTTGGCGGTTGAGGTTCATTACTATATCTTGTGGGGCTTGGCGATTTGGTTCTTGTCCAAGCGGGTAAAATCATCTGGACAATTAAGAGGGCTAGTCTTTCTTCTATCATCAGCTGTCTTTATCATCGGTTTTCTTTCAATGTTTATCGGTAGCTTTATCGTTAGTTCCTACTCGACGCTCTACTTTTCTAGCTTTACTCACGTCTATCCTTTCTTTCTAGGCAGTATTTTGGCATCTTTGGTAGGTGTTCGTCAAACGACTACTCTTGTTAAGCGTTTAAATAATACCTGGGATTTGAAAAAGACCTTGCTAGTATTCGGGGCAGGTCTCGGAGTTTTGCTCTTATTGACTTTCTTCGTGAAATTTAATTATCTCTTTGCCTACTTGCTTGGCTTCTTGTTGGCAAGTTTAGCTGCCCTTCTGATGATCGTTGCAGCACGACTTTTGCATGAGAAAACTCCGACGATTGAAGAGCCAAAGGTGATTAGCTTCTTAGCTGACACTAGCTATGCCGTTTATCTTTTCCACTGGCCGTTTTATATTATTTTCTCTCAGTTGATGAGCAATTTACCGGCAGTGATTCTCACCACTATCTTTTCTTATCTCTTTGCAAGCCTTTCTTTCTATGTGATTGAACCTTTCATTGCCGGGAAGAACACTAGCTTATTGCAAAAGATAAGAGAAATTCCGCATATTCAACCAATCTTTGCGGGTAGCGTCGGATTTCTTAGCTTGCTAACACTGATTGTGATGCTCATAGCTCCCCAAGTCGGGGCTTTTGAAACGGATTTGATGGTAAATGGCCTTAATCAAGCTCAAACCAATATCACCCGTACAAAAACCATGGCGGATCAAGCAGAAGCAAGTAGCTACAATATTGCTGAAGGTGTATCCATCATTGGAGATTCTGTAACCTTGCGTGCAACACCGGGACTTAAAGAGGTTCTACCGGACGCTCAGACTGATGGTCAAGTAAGCCGAAATACCAAGCAAGCTAATGCTATTATGCTCAACCACAGTCAGAATAAAGTCCTCCCTAAAATAGTTGTTATTGCTACTGGAGTGAATAACCCTGAGGATTATAAGGCTGATATCGATTCTTTGATTACAAATTTACCTAAGGGGCATCAACTTGTACTTATGACACCTTATGAGGGGGATACAACTCAAGCAACTCAGCCTTATGTAGAACAATATGCGAACTATGTGCGTGAAGTGGCTCAAAAGTATCCTTACATTGCAATTGCAGACTGGAATCAGGTGTCTAAAGATCACCCAGATATTTGGAGAGGAACGGACCAAGTTCATTTTGGAAGTGATAATACCAAATTAGAAGAGGGAGGTAAGCTCTATGCAGAAACAATAGCATCAGCTATCAAGGCCTTGGCAGATAAACCTGTGAAGTCAAAATAATATCTAAAAAGTAGAGATGACCTTTCTCTACTTTTTCTTTTTAGAAAGTACTTCTTAGAAAATAATTCATTCTCTAAGCTTCTCTCTCTAACCTATGGCAATATCGTCTTACTCTAGGTTATTAGATCTTTGGGGAGTTTGGCCCAACTATGGCAATCTCTAGGCTTTCGTTTTTATGGCGGATCACGTCTGATTGGGAAAAACTTGCCAAATTGTCAGAATTATGAGAAAATAGGTGCAGTTTACAAATGGAGGGAATGCAATGAGAGAAGATATCAAAATCAATGATCGTGCTTTAGCATTAGAAGATCAAATCATTGATAAACTAGAAAAAGTTTACGATACAGATGTGGAACTAGATGTCTATAATCTTGGCTTGATTTACGAGATTCATTTGGACGAGGCTGGTCTTTGTACAATTGTCATGACCTTCACCGATACTGCCTGTGACTGTGCAGAAAGTTTACCAATCGAAATCGTGGCAGGTCTGAAACAGATTGAAGGAATTGAGGATGTCAGGGTTGAAGTTACCTGGTCGCCTGCCTGGAAGATTACACGCATCAGTCGCTATGGACGTATAGCACTTGGACTACCACCGCGCTAAAAAACAAGAGCTCTCTGCTAATAAACAGAGAGCCTTTTTGTTATTAGATTCCTCTAACTGCGAAATAGTGTCCACTTGGATTTGCAAAGTTAAAGTGAGGGAAAGGTTGGGTACTGATCGGACTAGTGGTGTCAGTCACTGCAGCTAGGCGTTTATGAAGACCGTGAAGATCTGCTGTCTCAAAGAGTAGGCTGGGTTTCATCTCAAAAGTTTCAAATCCCATGATTTCAGAGTGGTTCACAATTTCAAAATCGAAAGCAGACCAAAAGTCTCTCTCCACTGCTACATCATCTACGTAGAGCATAATTCCTGTATTTTGTGAAAACATTGCAACTCCTTTATAATCATAGTTAGAGCAATTATCTTAACACATTTCACGAGATAACACAAAGGATTAGAAAAAGCAGTCATTTAGCGACTGCTTATTTTTCTAGTTATTTTTTACCAGATTGTTCCATATTCCAGAAATCTGTAACGGCACCACGTGATGCAGAAGATACGGTATGGGCATACTTACCAAGGACACCACGGCTATAGAGTGGTGGCAAGGTTGTTTCTGCCTTGCGTTTTTCAAGTTCTTCATCGGAAACGGCCATGGAAATTTCTTTGGTATCTTGGTCGACAGTGACGATATCGCCTGTACGGAGATAGGCAATTGGTCCACCATCCTGAGCTTCAGGAGCGATATGTCCAACAACCAGACCATAAGTACCACCAGAGAAACGGCCATCCGTCAAGAGGGCAACCTTGTCTCCTTGACCTTTACCAACAATCATTGATGAAAGTGACAGCATCTCAGGCATACCAGGACCACCCTTAGGTCCAACGAAACGCACGACGACAACGTCGCCATCAACGATTTCATCTGACAAGACAGCTTGGATAGCATCTTCTTCAGAATCAAAGACCTTAGCTGGTCCAACGTGACGACGCACTTTAACACCTGATACCTTGGCAACTGCTCCATCAGGTGCAAGGTTCCCGTTCAAGATAATCAATGGTCCATCTGCACGTTTTGGATTTTCCAATGGCATGATGACTTTTTGACCTGGTGTGAGGTCTGCAAAGTCAGCTAAGTTTTCAGCGACAGTCTTACCAGTACATGTGATACGGTCTCCGTGAAGGAATCCATTTGCCAACAAGTACTTCATAACCGCAGGCACACCACCAACTTCGTAAAGGTCTTGGAAGACATACTGACCAGATGGTTTCAAGTCGGCCAAGTGAGGCACACGTTCTTGGATTGTATTGAAGTCCTCAAGTGACAAGTCAACATTAGCCGCGTGGGCAATGGCAAGCAAGTGAAGAGTAGCATTTGTAGAACCACCGAGAGCCATAGTTACAGTGATAGCATCTTCAAAGGCTTCACGAGTCAAGATATCTGATGGTTTGAGACCAAGTTCCAACATCTTAACAACAGCACGTCCTGCTGCTTCGATGTCTTCTTTCTTATCAGCAGATTCTGCTGGGTGAGAAGAAGAACCTGGCAAGCTCATCCCCAAAACTTCGATAGCAGTCGCCATAGTATTGGCAGTATACATACCACCACAGCCACCAGGGCCAGGGCAGGCATTACATTCCAGACGTTTCACGTCCTCCGCTGTCATATCGCCGTGATTCCACTTACCGATTCCTTCAAATACAGAAACCAAGTCGATGTCTTTGCCATCCAGTTTTCCAGGGGCGATAGTACCACCGTAAGCGAAAATAGCTGGGATATCCATATTGGCAATAGCAATCATGGAACCAGGCATGTTCTTGTCACAACCCCCGATAGCTACAAATGCATCGACGTTATGACCGCCCATAGCAGCTTCGATAGAGTCCGCGATGATATCACGTGACGTTAGAGAGAAGCGCATACCCGGCGTTCCCATGGCAATACCATCGGCTACCGTAATGGTTCCAAACTGCACAGGCCAAGCATCAGCAGATTTGACACCTTCTTTTGCAAGCTTACCGAAGTCATGCAAGTGAATATTACATGGTGTATTTTCTGCCCAAGTCGAAATGACTCCCACAATTGGTGTTTCAAAGTCCTTATCTGTCATACCAGTCGCACGAAGCATGGCACGGTTTGGTGATTTAACCATGCTGTCATAAATGCTACTGCGGTGACGTTTATCTAATTCTGTCATTTGTTCCCTCCCGATTCAGTTTGTATCATTATAGCACATTTTAAAAGCAATGAACAGAAGAAAATTCTTGAATTTTCAGAAAATTCTATACAGAAATATTTTCTTTAAAAATTTTGCATTTATTTCTTGACTTTATAAATTAAAGTGATATCATTTAGATATCAAAAAACAGGAGGTCATTCTGATGACTGAAAAACTAATCAATTCAAAACCAAATGGTGTAGTAGCATTGATTCTCATTGAGTTGGCACTCGTACTTGGTGTTTTTATATTTGTAATGGGTGCTGGTTCGGAAAATATTTTTGGAATTATTATCGGACTTTTATTAAGCTTAATTGCAGGTCTAGCTCATGCTGGTTTAAAAGTTGTGAAACCTCAAGAAGCACTGGTTTTGACCCTCTTTGGTAACTATACTGGGACCATCAAAGAACCTGGTTTTTACTTTGTCAATCCCTTCAGTATAGCGGTCAATCCTGCAATCCACACTCGACTCGGACAAAGTGGTGATGTTAGCACAAAATCTCCTTTTTCAGGGATGAAATCATCAAATGGTAATGACGTAAATCTTGAAATTGGCAAGAAACAGATTTCCCTCAAAGTTATGACTTTAAGTAATTCTCGTCAAAAGATTAACGATTGCCTAGGGAACCCTGTTGAAATCGGAATCGCTGTTACTTGGAGAGTGGTCGATACGGCTAAAGCAGTCTTCAACGTAGATAACTACAAAGAATACCTGTCATTGCAGTGTGATAGCGCCCTTCGTAATATTGTTCGCATCTATCCTTACGATGTGTCTCCGAATGTGGATACTACAGGTGATGGGCAAGCCGATGAAGGAAGCCTCCGCGGTTCTAGTGAGATTGTAGCTAGTCGCATTCGTGAAGAAATCCAAAGTCGTGTAGAGGACGCTGGTTTGGAAATCCTTGAAGCACGTATTACTTACCTAGCTTATGCACCGGAAATTGCAGCTGTCATGCTTCAACGTCAACAAGCATCAGCCATTATTGATGCACGTAAGATGATTGTTGATGGCGCTGTAGGAATGGTTGAAATGGCACTAGAACGTCTCAATGAAGGAGAATTAGTAGAACTTGACGAAGAACGAAAAGCTGCTATGGTTTCAAATCTCCTAGTCGTTCTCTGTGGCAATCATGATGCACAACCAATTGTCAATACAGGAAGCCTTTATTAAAAATGGCAGAAGCTAAAAAAAAGCAGATTCCCCTTCGACTTTCGAATAAGTTATACGCTGCACTCGCATCATGGGCAGAAGATGACTTCCGATCAGTTAACGGGC
Organism: Streptococcus sp. HMSC034E03; assembly: GCF_001811505.1. Lineage (GTDB taxonomy): Bacteria > Bacillota > Bacilli > Lactobacillales > Streptococcaceae > Streptococcus. The sequence goes on along the minus strand of NZ_KV804916.1, from coordinate 11,211 downwards.
AAATCGAATATCTTCTCACCGAATGTGTCAAACAACGAAAAAAAGACGGGAAATACGTCTCAGAAACCATTGATGAACCCTTCGAGATTGATATTTAATCTATTTTCCTATCCAGAACCTTGGATGGGAAAATTTTTTAATCTTTTTTTGTCAAGTAACTTTACTTTACAAAAAAGTTTTGATATACTATTAAAGTTGATGAAAATCAAACCTAACTGAATTTATATCTTAAAAGGAGAAATCAAAATGGCAGTACCTGCACGTCGCACTTCAAAAGCGAAGAAAAACAAACGTCGTACACACTACAAAGTAACAGCTCCATCTGTAAACTTTGACGAAACTACTGGAGATTACTCACGTTCTCACCGCGTATCACTTAAAGGATACTACAAAGGACGTAAGATCGCTAAAGCTGCATCAGCTGAATAATAGAAGGGAGATACCATGCGCGTAAATATTACACTTGAACACAAAGAATCTGGTGAACGCTTGTACCTTACTTCTAAAAACAAACGTAACACTCCAGACCGTCTTCAATTGAAGAAATACTCACCAAAACTTCGCAAACACGTTGTGTTTACAGAAGTTAAATAAGGTTTCATTACATTTCAGTACATACTGAAAAACATTGATTTCATGCGATTTTTAAAATATTGAATTTCATTACAAATCATTTGAAATCAGTTCTATGGCAACCTTTTTGGCAACCTTTTTTGAAATAAAAAAGAAAGTCAACAATCGAAGAATGTAAAGTCCTAAGAATTTTCTAGGACTTTTTTCATTCCTAAAAATTGTTGGAATAGCGCAGTCTTTTCAATAAATTTTAGGAATCCAAAAAAATCTTCCTACAATAAGTAAGAAGATTTTTTATTTTTACTTTCTTAAGTTCTTTTTGGTATACCTTAATCCTAAACCTGCTAGTAACCCCAAGCCTAATAATCCTAGCATCGATCCCTTAGTTCCTGTATTTGGAAGTTGTTTCTTAGGTTCTGCTTTTGCATTTGTAGCTTGTGCAGGAGCTTGATATGTTTTATCGTCTTTGGTTCCCACTGTAGCCACACTTACAGTCTTGTTTTGAGCCTTAGCATCCACAACATCAACTACTTTACCGTCAGCGTCAAGGATAGGCTTAACTTCCCCACCTGAATGCACAATAGCATCTGTCTTGTCTTTCAAAGCCTGCAATCGTTGTTGTTCTGCAAGGTATGCGTCGTGTTCATCTTTGAGTTGCTTAAAGTTCTTATACCCACGAGCCTTAGCTTCAGCGATACCCTCAAGTCGAGCCAACTCGTCCTTAGCAGTCTTCAACTCAGCACGGAGTACACCAAGTTTAGCATTAGCATCAGTAAGCTCTTTATCCAAAGTCTTAAGGACTTCATCACGCTTATTAAGAGCAAGTTCGAGAACTGTTTGAGTGTCAGTAGCCTCTTTAGACGCTTCACGTTTACGAGCAAGGTCTTGACCAGCTGACTTACGAGCCAAGACTGCTACATCATGAGCTTTAGTAAGGACTTCCAATTCACCCTTAGCAGTTGCAAGAGCCTTGTCTGCTTCTGATTGTTCAGCCTTAGCAGTTTCAAGAGCTGTCTTAGCTTCAGCAAGAGCCTTAGCCTTATCAGTAGCGTTTGATTTAGCTAGAGCAAGTACTTCTTTGGCAGTTTGCAATGCTTTAGTGTCTTCAGCCAACTTAGATTTGGCATCGTTAAGAACTTTTTCAAGTGATGCGACATCAATCTTGTTACCTACTACGTTAGATAAGTTAGTATGAGCATTAGCAAGTGCTGTTTCTGCGTTGGTGTAATCAGTTTGAGCTGATTGGACTGTTGATTTGGCTTCTTCGGATGCTTTGACTGCATCATCATAGGTTGATTGAGCCAATGAGAGTTTTTCTTGGAGAACCTTAACATTGTTGTTTGCAGTAATTACTTTAGCTTTATTGAATTTGGCATTTTCGGAGATACCATTGTCTGATGTCCCATCGATATGGATATTGAAGTAACCACGTTTTTTGGGTTGAATTCCTACCCCAATGTATTGTTGATACACTAGATCGGGCTTATTAATATCACTTAGTCGTGCAAAACTAAGAGCATGTGCCCAATTAAGACGAGAATTTGAATCTGAATCATAGAATAACCCAATAAGAATATTCTCGTAGATCTCTTCTTTAAGTTCTGCTAAGTTTGATACTTTATTATTTGAGCTGAAACCAAGATTCTCTGCAAGGAGAACACCATTCTGCTCACCTACACTATCTAAAGCCTTGAAGTCATGGTTTTCTTCTTCTTTAGACTCTTTTGCAACTTCTCGGGCAATACGCATAGAATCTTCCGTTACAATAGCACGTGGTCTACCAAAGGCATCACGGATTTGGTTGATAAGGTCAGCCGTGAACAAGTTAATTTCACGCTCTACCTCTGGAGTAAGATTTTTAATATCTACAGGAATATTTTTGTCTTTAGCTGGAGCCTTATACTTGTTAGGGTTACCCTCTAAACCTAGTACCCCTCTATTTTCCAACTCTTGCTTACCTAAAACCTCTAACTTAGTTGAAATAGAAGCACTACGAGTATTAGCATACTCTTTTAAAAGTTTAACATACTCCTCACTTAGATTAAGTCGTGCTTGACCTTCTGTAGCATCAGCAAGCTCTTCTTTAGCACGGTTGAGGTCAGCTTTAGCTGTAGTTACTGCCCCATCTTTTGAAGTTTGGTCAGCTTTAGCATTAGCAAGGGTTGTAGTAGCTTGAGAAAGTTTAGTTTCAGCACTAGATACCCCAGTTTGGGCGTCTTTGATAGCTTGTTCTTTGTTGTCTTGAGCTTTTTTACCATTATCAAGGTTAGCCTGAGCAGTTGCTACGGCTTGAGTGTCAGTCTTGACTTGGTTAGTAAGCGTAGCTACCTCTTTTTCGAGAGGAGCAACATCAGTAGTAGATGATAGAGAATCTACTTTCTTCTGAGCGTCAGCTACCTTATTAGCAGTATCAGTGGCAGTTTTCTCAGCATTAGATACTACCTTAGTTTGGTCAGCAACCTTTTCAGCAGTAGCTGAAACAGACTTATCAGCATCAGCTACAGCCTTTTCAGCCGTAGCAAGCTCGTTGGCTTTCTTTTCAGCGTCAGCCTTAGCCTCAGCAACCTTTTCAGGTGTAACAGCCTTAGCCTCTTCTACTTTCTTAGTAGTATCAGCGATAGTCTTTTCAGTATTAGCAATGTTTGCTTCAGTAGATGCAACAACTTCTTTTTGCTTAGCTACATCCTGATTAGCTCTATCTGATTCAGCCTTAGCCGTGTCTACGTCTTGTTGGGTAGGAACTTTAGGTTTAACCTCGTCCTTAGCAACTACCCTAGTTGCAGGCTCATTAACGGCTACTTCAGTCTCACTAGCCGATACCCCAGTAGATACCCCAAAAGCAGTAAGTGCTAACGTAGAAACGACTGCGCCTGTGCGCAATTTCTTGATGGTTCCGTGACCTTGTGTGTTTGATTCCATCGTATAAACTCCTTTATGTCTTAAAAGACTGTTTTATGAATAATATTATACCACATTTTACAGTCTTTTAAATATTATTATTGCAAAAATTTCAGTCTTTTGATAACGATTTATTCAATGAGATAAACTTGTATGATAGTTATGAGGTACTATCATGACGGAAAAAATAAATTTAAGAGAATTTGTTGCAAAACAAATCAGACTTCTAAGACTGAAAAGCGGAATGACACAAGAATATCTAGCAGAAAAAGCTGATTTGGGTTTTAACTATATATATAGGTTAGAGAATAAACAGTTAAACGTTAAGCTTGAGACTATTGAAAAAATCATACAAGCGCTTGAAGTTGATATGAATACTTTTTTTGATATTGAAAATCAAAATCAAAGCGGAGAATTTTCACAACTCATTGAAGATATTAGAAATCTACCGACAGAAAAAAGAGAACCTACTATAAAGGCTCTCCGAGATATATTAAAACAAATAAATTAAGCCAAGTATTTTTGAACTTGGCTTTTTATTTTGTTAAATTCCCTCGACATTCAAAAAAGAACTCATATAAACTACTACGAATAAAACGACTATCTAATAGCGGAGCGAACAATAATTCTAGTTCCTTTTGTAGTTTTTCAGTTTCAAATTTTAATTCATTAAGAGTCATTTTTGTTGAAAATTCTAAAAAATTATTTCTACCCTTATCTTTAGTGATTTCCCTCGGTTGTAAAGGTCCCGAATCTGTAACTGCTATACGTAGTTTAGCAAGGAAAAGCATAATTTGCCAAATATTGGTTTGTTCTTCACTACTATTTTTAGAATCAATTAAACTAACAGTTAATTCTTCTAATATATTTAAAAAATTAGTCTTATTCAGATATTGTTCAAGAGTTGAATAATCAATATCAAAATCGATTTCATCCTGTGAATACATAAGAAATTTTAGCAAAAAAGACTTCATATCGTCTAGTTGCTCACTAGAGAGCTCAAATATACTATATCTAGTATTTTTACCTTTTATTGCTTTGTATTCATTAGCAAAAGCTAGACAACTACGAATTAAACCTTGATCTTGCTGAGTCAAATATAGTTCACTTAATTCCGATTGTTTGTCTTCAAAAAAATCATCTACTGTCCCCTCTAACATATCAGTTATAGTTTCTGACTCAACTTTAATTTTTTGAAAAAGTAAAGAAATTACAAATTTTGTAGTTCCCTTAACTGAAAAAACTTTCCAATCCGGTTTTTTACCCTCTCCACAGTAATCTTCTACAAAACCTCTTTTATTAGAGCTTGAAAAGTTCCTAGGTATAAATGCTTCTCTTATATCTCTTAACAACTTATAACTTTTCCAATAGTAAATATATTGTTTTAAAATCTCAATATCATGTACTATAATTCTTAGTTCATTTTGTAATGCTTTGTTTTCTTCATACAATTCTATTAAAACTTCAAAACATGAAATATTATTTTGCATATCAATTCCCCTCCCCAATACACTACTATAAATTAATTATATCAAAAAAAGCTATTGGGATGAGGGGGAAATACAAAACATTGTGATTTTTTCAACATGTATAATAGCAACATAATCAAAAAAAGATCGTTGTTTGTAATAAAATTAATTCTAGAATGTTATTATCAATGTTTCTGAAATAAGTTCCATACAGCGATCTAAAACTTGCAATAAAGAGGTTAAAAGAATGGATTTACAAAGATTTAAAGAAATAGGTTGTAACCCTAAAGTTATTCCCGCGAAAATAAAAAATGAAGATTTTGATTATCTTGCAAAAATAACTTGTATCTGGTTCACTTTTCAATACTATAGTAAATTTTGTACAAGGAAGCCTCCAAAAAACTATGCATTCTATGATGTATTAATGAAGTATGATAATTCTGAGGAATTTAGAAAATATCGTACTGATCTTGGAATACCTGAAAATGAATATGGTTATCCAACTATCAGTAGCCGAACTCTACAAAGAATTTGTTCTCTACATACAATTAATAAAGAATTTGTTCTTCAAATTTTTACAAATAATCATTTCCAAAGAACATATATAGAAGCTTATAAATATTTCTTTTGGGATAATAGTTGTGAATTAGTAAAAACTTATAATAAATTTCTCAAAAATCTTATGAAATTGGCGAGTTTTCATCTAAATAAAAATATAAAATGATTATAAAGGTGGTGATTCCAATGTAAAATAACCTAATACTCTGTAGTAATTATTATTGCTGAACAAGTCCTACACAGTAGTAATATGTAAAGATTGTGGCGAAAGGAATAAAAAAAAAATGCTTTTATGTGAAGAAGTTCTTATAACTGTAAATTTGCTAGGTTTGAGTCAAGAAATAGACTTTGAAACAAAACAGGCAACTGGAAACGTAAAACTGGATGTTGGTTTTCGAAATGATTCTGGAAAATATATTACTAGAATCATAAAAGTTAACAATTCGACAGTTTCAGAATACACTCCGTATCTAGATGAAAAAATCAATTTAAGATTACAACGTGTAACATTTTCAGCTTATTTATCTAATAATAGAGCAGCGTTATCTATTAAAGCTGAGAAAGCAACGATAGAGGAATAAGTATGATTCTAAAAAGAGCTAGAGCACCAACTGCTTAATTTTCTTCGTGCTGACAAAAAAAATTACAAGGAGAGTTTAAAAAATGAAAAAAATTTTTGAAGAGGCAATCAGACAAAATCCTTCGATTACTTTTGATCGATGTGTCAAAGAGTGTGAAAAGTTGCTAGGAATACTGGGGAGCGATCAACTAGTTAACTTAAGTCTAGAAGATCGTTTGAATCTAGTGAGTAAGTTTGAATATATATCTTATGAGAGCAGAGGATATCTAGACTTACAAGCACTTGTTCCTAGTTATGCTGTAAAAAAAGACTCTCTGCTATTAAAACAAAGAGAAAACCCTTTTATCACAACAGCTCAACAACAGCATGCTCAAAAACTATATGATATGGTTTCATATACAACAAATAGCTACCCGTATGGGATGATAATTTACTACGATTTTGAATCGTGGACAGATGATAAGTTACGTTTGAATATTACGTTAGAGTATAACGAAGCGTTTAACAGGAGATAAACTTTAATGATTTACATTTTACAGTCAGTACTCTACTTAATATCCATATTTTTAATACTATACTCAGGGTTTGTATTTGTTAATATGATTATTCTTGTCTATACATTGCCTCGTGAAGAGTTACTTCCGAAAGCTATCAAAAACACAAACTTGCAAATTCAACATTTGTTAAAGTTATTTATTGACTCTCAAGAAGAACAAAACTATTATTCAGATTTTCATGCTGAGCTTATACATCAAGCTTCAAAGCTCAGTATATATCTGAACACAATTCATTTCCCAAATGGGATACAACGAGAGAGACAAGATTTCTATCTCTGGTTATCAAAAATGCCAGTTCAACAAGACTTTGATGATTGGAAAATGGAGCTACGTCAAACGGTACGTAGTTACAATGATAACCTTGATGTTATGTTTAACATGGTAGAGGAAGAACCTTATTTAAAACTCAAGATTAATCTAATCTCTAAAGAAGATTTAAATCGTCTTAAGCACAGTCAGGCTAAACCCCTCTACGATGACGAAGGAGAAATTTGATGACACTTAAATTGAATATACTGAGAAAAGAAAGTAGCAACGAACCTATTGAATGGAACTGCACTCGCTTTCCACATCTCCTCATTTCCGCACCAACAAATAGCGGGAAATCTTACTTCATTAAATATATACTAAGTATATTAAAAATTCATTCAGATGATGCTTCTATTATGATACTTGATTACAAACAAGGAATAGACTATTGGCAGTGGAGACAATTAGATAATGTGTATCTTGGTGATTCCGTTTACGATGGTTTTCGGCAAGCTTATAGCATTTTTGAAAATCGTAGACTTAATCCTAACCAAAAATATCCTCCTTTCTTTTTGATATTTGAAGAATATCAAAGTACAGTTGAAAGCATTCCCAAAAAAGCTGACAAAGAGGAGTTTTTACAGAAAATGGGGAATTTGTTACGATTATCAAGACAGATCAATTATCACATTATATGTGTCTGTCAAAGAGGGGATTCCTCCTTGTTTCCTCATGGTGGAAGGGAAAATTTTTCCTCTAAAATTTCAATTGGAAGATTAAGTCCCCAAGCTAAACAGATGCTGTTCCCTGATGACGAGGTTAATCGCAATAAATCCCAAGGCGAAGTTAATATTCAGTTTGATGGTTCGTTCGTTATTGAAGCTAGAACCTATACTATTAAAGATATAGATAAAGCAACATATTTAATAACTGGCTTACTAGATCGAGGACTACCAAAAAGCGAGGAGGCTGTTGCCCGTAGCCCCTCAGGCGAAGGATAAGCTTACAGCCTCGCCAGCTTTAGCTGGCTAAGTTCGGGCTAGTATTACCCCGAACTTCATGACAACATGACAAACTAACTAAAACATTACTATAACTAGTATAATTGGATATAAAATTGTCACAATAAGAAAGTGACAAAGGAGAAGATTCATGACAAATTATAAAGTTTCATCTGACTTTCGCGCTCGTAGTTTCTGTTGTGTTCTGAACAACGTTGATAAGTTGTTCGATAAGAAATCAGATTTTTTTGATAGCGATACATACAATGAAAAAACTAAAAAAAGAATTCAAGAGTTTCGCAAGTCCCTTCCAGATACCGATGAACCTCTCAGCCCCGAGGAAATTGTCTATTTCTTAATGGAACGGTGGATTGCACGAAATGAAAACGTTGTCTGCGCTGTTAACTATGAAATCGGTGACAACGGAACTCATCATTGTCACATGGTGCTTGAAGATAAACAAGCTTTCCGATTCTCGGCTCTTCAAAAACTCTATCCCACTATACATATAGAAGTTACCCGTGGAACTAGAGAGCAAGTCATTGCTTACCTTGAAAAAAGCGGAGAGCATGAAGAAAAGGAACATACTATTGTAGTACCTATGAAGATTCACGGTGAGCTTAGAGCTGGAAATCAAGGTCACCGAAGTGAATTTGATTACATTCAGAAACAAATAGAGAACGGAGCTACTCCTGAAGAAATTATGGGGAGTAACTTTGAGTTCCGTAAATACTCTAAAATGATTCGTGAACACTTCTTTCAGTATCGACTTTCTCATACTCCAGACGAAAAAGAAATGGCAGTATACTGGCATGTGGGAGAGTCTGGAGATGGAAAATCGCACACGCAAGTTGATTTAAAGAAAAAGCATGGTCGGGATAATGTATACATCTGGACTGACTTTGACAATGGTGGGCTTGACCTATATTGCGCTGAATCTATACTTTTTATGGATGAATTCAAGGGCATGCCATACAAAGAATTTCTTAAGGTGACAGATGTTTACCCTATTCAGCTACACGCCCGTTACACAAATACAATCGCTCTTTGGAATGAAATCCACATCACATCAATTTTCACTCCAAAACAAGCTTATGACTTAATGGTAGCAGAGGGTCAACGAGAAGTTGATAGCTATAAACAGTTACAACGGAGACTTACTGAGGTTATCTTTCATTTCAAAACTAAAGAAAATGATGGTAGCTTCAAGTATAAAACCATTACATTTACACCTGAAGAGTTCGATAGATACAGCAAGGAACAAATTGAAAAATTTGCATACCTATTCGATAAGTTTAATCCAAGTGTATTAAACTATGACTTCGAAAAGGATGCATTTCACAGTTCTATGAACCCAAGCAATGATCGAAGAAAAAATGCTACTACTTCCAAACCATCCAAATCAGAAAGTAATAGCAAATAAGTATTCCGAGATAAGCCAAGGCTAATCTCTACTACCATTATGCCATATTTCGATTATTGTTGCAAAGAAAGAGAGAATAGTATGTCACAAGATTACCTTGAAATGAAGCAAATAGAACTCCTGCTTCACACTATCATTGAAATGCTAAAGAATTTGAACAGCGAAAAAAGAAGTTCATGCATCTACACACAAAAAGAGATTTTAGATCTGCTCAGTATTTCCCCTAACACATTAAAGTCATGGGAAAATAGAGGTCTAAAGCGTTTAGAACCACCTATTGAGGGTACTAGAACCGTTTACTATCATATTGATACTGTTTTAGAGTTTTTAAGCCACAACTAAAAGTGAAATGTGCTAGAATAGAAGTATCAAAAAAGAAAGAAAGTGAGATACTATCTATTTTAGCTTTTTTCAATTCTTCGATTGATTGAGGAGAGCAACTATGAATATAGAAAAAATCATCCATAAAGGCAAAACAGTCCTCAAAAAAGTAAAGGACAATGGCGAGATTAGTTATTCAGTAAAGAGCGTCTATCTAGGCTTAGATATAAAGACTGGAAAACCTGTAAAAACAACTGTAACAGCTAAAACCCTACGATCCTTAGATCGTAAAATTATTCAAGCTAAAATTGATTGGGAAGAAAGTGGTTCAACAAGGAAAGAAACTTTTAGCATTGCTACCTTGTCAGATCTAGCTGAAATGTGGTTCTCCAACTACGAAACTTGGGTCAGCTCAGATAACACTCTAAACCGAGTGAGGAACTATCTAGACACCTATATCCTCCCCAAATTCGGACACTATCAACCAGATAAAATCACTTCTTCCGATATACAAAAATGGATTAACGAGCTTGCCCAAAAATCTAAAGAATCTGTCGATGCCGGTAATAAACGAGCTAAAAAAGGAAGTGCAAAAGATTTTGGAGCAATCGCCCACAAGTTAAGAGAGATTTTTAATTTTGGAATAACGCATTTTGAACTCAAATATAATCCTGTTCAATCTATCAAGATTCCACCAAAACCAAAAAGCAATCAAAAACGCATTATGGTTCTTCATGATGAAGATTTAACTATCTGGCTAAATTTCGTCGATACTTTACCTAATACTAGGGCTAATCGGCGATTTAAAGTTATCTGCGACAGTCTACTTGCTTCAGGAATGAGAATCAATGAGCTATTAGCTTTGACTATATATGACCTTGATTTTGAAAGTTCTGAAATATTAGTCACTAAAACTCTTGTATGGAAAAATGCAAACCCTAAGTTAGGATTAAAAGGAAAGGTTGTTTGTAAAAATACTCCTAAATCTGATTCGGGCAATAGAAAAATAGCTGTTCCGTACCAAATTATTGAGCAACTTCAAAACTTTCATGATGAAATGAATCTTTATTTCAAGAAGAACGGTCTTTCAAAAAGTCAGTTGATTTTCCCAACTATTTATGGAAACTATATGTGCGATAGGAATGAACGTGCAACACTCAAAAGACGATTACAGGAAGTTGGTCTACCTGACTATGGTTTTCACTTATTCCGCCACACACACGCTTCTATGATGTTAAATGCAGGTATGAACTGGAAAGAGTTACAGGTTCGCATGGGACATAAGTCTATCAAAACTACTATGGACATATATGCCGAGCTTGCCCCTAAAAATCAAACGCAAGCGGTAGATATTTATCTAAATAAAATTGCGGAGCTAACCTCATAAAATTCATGGCAAGCTTTTTGGCAACCTCTGACAGTTTTATCCAAATCAATAGCTTATAAACATTGATTTAATAGGGTTTATCACAACTAAAATAGATTTTAAGTATTCCTTACAGAAGTGAAGTAAGCATTCAATACGAATCAATACATAAGAAAAACGCTGATTCTGTACTGACCCCAAAAAGTTAGACAATTA
>NZ_KV804915.1 GCF_001811505.1 Streptococcus sp. HMSC034E03 | reverse complement strand
AGCGTAGGCTGTCTTATCTGATGCCCATGGTGTCGCTGAAAGTTCTTTACCTGTGACTTTATCCAAGGTAAGGGTACGTGTCCATGTCGCGTTTTCAACATGATCTGCTGGGGCTGCTACCTTACCATCTGATACCACATACTTAACAGTAGATGTGACATCTTTCTTCCATTGATCTGTCGCTGGGTATTTAGGACTGTTTGGATCATTTGGATTGATTGGATCTGTTGGGTTATGTGGATCATTTGGTCCTACTGGAGTTTCACCATGTTTCAAGGTTACTGTCCATGTTTGATCGACTGAAGCATCG
>NZ_KV804914.1 GCF_001811505.1 Streptococcus sp. HMSC034E03 | reverse complement strand
CGAAAGCAGTCAACTTGTGTTGAATTGCTTCTTCATCGTTGAATTCTTGTTTAAGTTGTCCTTGGATTTCTCCATTGATTTTACCCCAAGCAGCTTGACCAGTTTGCTCTGATTTAAGGAATTTCAAACGGATACCAGCATTTTTAAGGCCGATATGCTGAAGGAGTGGACGTGCCATAACCATATCTTCAAAGATACGGTCGATTGTTTCTTGTGGGAAGAGTTTTTCAACTCCCTTAGGTGCGGCTTTTTCAATGTTATTGAAAAACTCACGAGCTTCAGCGGTCAGCTTAGCATCGTATGGATTTAAGGTTGAAACTTCTTCACGGGCAGCATCACGAGCTTGAACCATCATTTCATTGGTCATAGACTCAATCATTTCATTGTATAGCTTCGCTTGTTCTTCTTGAGGTGCACCATTTGCAACGGCATCCAAAAATGCCTGACGTTGTTTTTCAAATTGGTTAGATAATTGCATTGTCATTCTGTTTTTTCCTTTCTTAAAACATAAAAAGACCGAACCCTTTAGGGACAGCCTTGTCTGTGTTATTTTCTGGACTTTCTGGAAAATTGAATTTCTTCTGTAGAAATTCGCTATTTTCAAAAGCCTCTTTGTCGATTTGTATATCTGGTAGTTTAGCTTCTAGCTTTTTAGCTACCAGTTCTGCGATTTTATCGATATCTGGTGTCATTGCTGACCTCATTTTTTCGATAAAATCACTTGGGATCATAGGAGTTTCACTCGCTACCAGAGTCGGAGCGACTTCGTTTGTAAACATAATCTTGTCTACAAATCCATGATTCAAAGCTGATTCAGCATCAAACCAGGTAGTCTTGTTCATCAAGTCAAGCAAGTCATCAAGAGCCTTTCCAGTCTTATGAACATAAGCGCTAGCAATAGACTTGTTAAACCCTTCTAGCACACCGGCCTCATGAAGCAAGGCATTATGGTCTCCGTTCACTTGCGTTGAAACGTTATGGATCATGATTTGGGCGGTCGGACTGATTTCAACCGTATCTCCTGCCATTGCAATCACGCTTGCTGCGCTTGCTGCAATACCGACAATCTTCACGGTCACGTCGCCAGGATACGAGCGCAGAGCAGTATAGATTTCACTACCAGCATAAACATCTCCACCGCCCGAATTGATATGAACCTCAATTGGTTCACCACTTTCAGGGAGGACAACATCTTTCGGAGCGGTTGCATCCCACTCCAGCCAGTCGTAAAGCCATCTGTCATTGTTTGATACAATCGTACCCTTAATCGGAATTACTTTCATCTTCTTTCTCACCTCCTTTCTCTAACTGTTCACCAAGTTGATAGTTTTTGGTGATGAGGAATTTATCGCCACCAGGGACAGATTCTAAGCCAAGTTCAGAGCGCACCTCGTTTCGAGTCATCGCTCCAGAAGAAATAAGCTTATCAATGCTTCCAGCAAGTGCAAACTTATCTCTCTGACCTTCGCCGATGATTACAAATAGATTATTGCACTCGTATTCCCGTCTTGATACCAAGGCGAAATTAAGCCCATCACTCATTTTCTTAACAAGCGATTGGTAGCAATAACTATTAAACATTTTTTGGCTATTTTCCAGATTGGCCATGTCGCCATGGATTAAAGCAGTTGGAATCCCTAAGGCGTCAGCGACCTCATCATCAAATTGCCGACGAAGTTTTTTCAGCTCATCAACAGAAATATTTGAAGTTCCTGTTGTATTCGTATGCTCAGTGTATTCCATTCCATCTTGAGCTGGAACAATGGCAATCGTCTTGGTGCTAAATGATTTAAAAAGACCATCAGCATATGATTGGAGTTTATCACGCATCTGCTCATTAAAACTCCCATTGTTTTTTGTTTTGAGAGTTCCTCTGATTTGATTATTCCTAGCCAAGGCCTCGACCAAACGAGTGTGCAACTTCTCGTAATCAGCAAATAAGTCAGAAATATAATCTTGCAGTCGATTATTGTTGTACTGTAAGAAAATGACTTCACTCATCCGAAAACGCTTCTCAAACGTGAAACCTCTACAAGTTACAAACTCAAACACATCATCATAAACAGCATATTTAGTCCGTGTATAAGAGTCAGCAACAAGCAACTGATCATCAGTTGTAAGAAAGATTAGGACCTCATTCTTAGTAATCAACCTGTATACGACCTTTTGCCAAAACTCTGACGCAGATTCGTTCTTGTTCGGTCTTACATTCAGCAAGTAGTCCCAATCAGAAGGCTTAACCTTACCGTTTTCTTGATACTTAAATACTGACTTAGCAAAAATCCGAGCGATAAATTCCGCAGACTTATCAACCGCTAAGCTTTTCAGTTGAAGATTACCAAACATCCGCTCAAGATCCTCGAACTCAAAACCAACCTCTGGTACTTCACGCTTAAATAAATTCAGTAACCCCAATGCACTTCCTCCTTTCTTTTATTTTCTGCCGACCACCCACCCAAAATTTATTCTTAGATTAAAAATCCCAACTATCAATCATGTCAAGGAATTCCCCGACATTCGACTCTTGCACTATCTCACGCTTGTAGAGAGCAGCTATCAAGGCGTGGAACCCATCTGTCTTTCTTCTGACAGGCTCTTTCTTCAAGAAACGCTTATTGCCATCCTTGTCCTCTTTGACGTAGGTATTATCCGTATACCAAATCATTGAGTTATCACCCTCAAAGATAAAACGCTCGTTTGCAAATCCATCTTCAATAATTGGCGCAACCTTGGATTGAATCGCCCCAGGATTCCGTAAGAACTCATATTCAAATCCAGCATCTTCTAGCAATGGCTTCAATAAGTCCATTCTGAAACCATCGGCGCATACAAGCTCAATCTGATAAAGATTTCTCCATTCCTCAAGCTTGGCAATCAAAAGCCGTGGATCAATGCTAGGACCATCCACAATCGTAAACAAGCCTTTTTCAGCCCATTCTTCAATAGGCGCTTTTAGCTTGAATGCTTTCAAAAATGATTTCCGTGCAAATGAATGTTGCTTCCAGATGAACTCATCACCATTCTTAAACAGCAAACCGACACTGGCAAAGTCTCGGATGCTTGCATAGTCAAACCCAGCCACACATGACCGACCTTTCAAGTCGATACCAGGAGACCGTAGACAAGCAAGTAATTTTTCACGAGACGTCACATCTTTCTCAAGGTCAGCTTCAGGAAGGTTCATCCGTTTAGTCATGAACTCCTGACGGCCAGACGGTTCCAACTCAAGATCATCATAGTCAGCCTTGGTTCTCGCAAGCAGCCTTTTAGCGTAAGGCGTGCTTTCATCCAACATCGGATTTGCTTTCGGCCAGTTCTTCATGTCATCCACTTCATCCGCACTATCTAACTTGCAGATGAAAGGAAAGAGCCTGAAATCATCAACCTCTCCATTCAAGATTTGCATAGATTTCTCTATCAGCTTGTCATAGAATCCCTCACGCACATATCCATTCGTCCCGTTGTAGAATGTTCGAGCATGAGCAATCTTACCAAGACCAGACCGTTGGACCTTCACTGCCTTATCATCTTCAAATTGGTGAATCTCATCAAACTCAAGACAGCCATCACGAGCGGAGTCCATAGTCTTCGGATTGTTCGTCCGAAAAGAAAAGACCGAGTTATTCGCTCGACCTGTGATAGACATTTTAGTTAGATAGAAATGGTCTTCAAGACCACGCCTTTGGATAGTCTCATAAACCTCCTCAAAGGAAACCTTACCCTGTTTCTCAGAGTTCGCAGTGATAGTCACATCATAATCTCTGATAGGGTAGATAGGACTGATAAAGAACGAGGACCTGGCAGACATAAAACCATTCTTACCACCCCCACGAGCCAAAGTATATAGATGCTCGTCGAAGTGTGGTTCTCCGTCCTCTTTCCGAAAAAGAAAAATAAATGGAACCAAAAAAAGTTGATACTTGGCCAAAGGGAAAAAGTTCTTTTCCGCAAACCGAATGAATTTGTCAATTAAGTCATTATCAAAATATAGATCATCACGAGGATAGATTTTTTCCTTGATAATTTTAAACAGCAGCTTTCTTTCTTTGTTGACGACGATTTCTCCACTCTCGGCCATTTTGATGTAGTCATCAACCAGCGGATGAGAAATCATAACAGATCACTTCCAGACGTCGGTTTCTCAACAGGAGAATTTTCAACC
>NZ_KV804913.1 GCF_001811505.1 Streptococcus sp. HMSC034E03 | reverse complement strand
GTAGGAACAGCTGAAATGATTAATCTTTGGGAACGTCCACACGTTAGATTGAAAGATTTACGAGGTGAAACTAAATTACACAACTACGCTACAAGTTTGACCTGGACAATTCCCAATGATAGCACAGGCAGCACTGGGTCCCTGAATGATTATTTTTGGTGGAGACAAGTTTTTTGGTCCAAAGCTAATAATCAATATGGATTCATCAAGGTGACAATATCAGATGAAGCAGACCAATTTTTGTATGGTGTTGAGACCTTTAAACGGTCGCTAGGTTCTGAATGTGAGTTTAATTTTTTAGCCAGCGACGGTCAAGGTGGATATAGGATTCTAAAGCGATGGAATTTTGATGGAACTACAACTGGAGATATCAATCCTTTTAGTGTAGCAAAAGGGTGGTCAGATTTAAAACGGAATGATAGCAAGGTACAAGTTTTTTATCAAGGATCATACTCTACTTTTATCATTCCAGAGATTGAGGGTAAAAAGTCTGCAAAAATTCACATTACAATTGGAGCGTACAGAGATAATCCAATCGTCTCTCACATGTATCTTGATGAATTGTACTACCGCAAAGATTTTGTCCCAACAACGAATGACATCCCCAATCGTTTTCCAATCGGATCGAATGTTCTAATCAATAGCGAAGATGACACGGTCTATATCGATGGGATTGCAAAAGCTAACGAGATTGTCGATGGGTCACAATGGTTGTCCATTCCTTCTGGTAAATCGAAATTAGAGCTGTACTTTTCTAGCTTCATTAAAAAACAACCGACAGTAACAATTGAATTTGAAGAAAGGTGGCTATAATGCTTTTAACGATTCACGATGCAACCTTGCAAAAGGTTGCTTTTGTTGATAATAGTAAGCAGAACACGCTTAATTATTATAACGATACATGGTCAAGAGACATGCCAACAGGAGCTTCAACTTTCGAGTTTACAGTCTTTAAGAAAGCAATTCAATCAGATACAGCTTCATCAAAGGCCTACCAGCATCTAAACGAACGTGGTTGGGTGTCATTCCGACACAATGGACGTACCTACCTTTTTAATGTGATGTCAGTGGAGGAAAATGAGCAGACAATCAAATGCTATTGTGAGAATCTCAATCTTGAATTGATCAATGAGTTAGTAAATCCTTACAAAGCAACGAGAGCAATGACTTTTGCAGAATATTGCAAAGAGATGGCTTTATTGAACTATGCCCATCTCACTATTGGAATTAACGAGACTTCAGACCAGCAACGCATCATTGAGTGGACGACACAAGAAACAAAACTTGCTCGTTTGCTTAATCTTGCGAAACAATTCGATGCTGAGATTGAATTTGACACACAATTAAAAGCAGATAGCACGCTTAAGAACTTTACTGTAAATATATATCACGAACACGACGATACACACCAAGGAATTGGTCGTATTAGGAATGATGTGGTTTTAAAATATGGTAAAAATATTAGCTCTATCACCCGGAAAGTGGATAAGACGGGTGTTTTCAATACAATCCGGCCAACTGGTAAAATGCCGACTGTCGAGGTTGAAGACAGCGGGGAGCGTCACGTTTCAAGTCAAAGAGTCAAAAATGCGGATGGTTCGACAACTGAAACGATCATTCGCACAGCATCTGATGGGACAAAGAGTAAGACTATTGTCCACACTAAAGTCACAAAACTGGCTGATAAAACACGCATTACAACGACTACCACAACTCGTTCAGATGGCTCTATTGAACAGACTGTGACGACCAGTAAGAAAGGCGGGCCATCTAATACTGAGAAACGAATCATAAAACCTCCTAAGAAAAAAGAGAAAGAAACCGAGCTGGAAAAAGAGGTTCTGACCATTGAAAACTTGGGAGAGTGGTCTATCAAGAACGAGAGGGGAGAATTAGAGTTTTACCAAAGAGGGCAACAACTGTATGCCCCGTTGTCCATGCAACTCTATCCCTCAACTTTTACTTCAGCAACAGCTGAGGACCAGTGGACAAGGCGAGACTTCGACTTTGATACAGACGAACCAAACGAGTTGCGACGTCTTGCTTACCTGAAATTAAAGCAACATTGCTACCCAGCCATCACATATGAAGTAGATGGCTTTGTGGACGTAGAAATCGGGGACACGGTCCAGATTTATGATGATGGATTTAGTCCAGCTTTAATAGTAAAAGCACGAGTTACCGAACAGAAAATCAGTTTTACAAATCCGGCAAGTAACAAAACCACTTTTGCGAATTTCAAGGCTCTAGAGAATAAGTTATCAGATGGCATTCAGGCTGCCTTTGAGCGACTTTTCGAAGCATCCAAGCCCTACACTATCAAACTAGCTACGGATAATGGTATCGCCTTTAAAAACGGTCAAGGTCAGACCATTGTGACTCCTACTTTGATGAAAGGTAATAAGGTTATCAGCAGCGGATGGCGTTGGGTCATTGATGGCGAAATCAAAGCCACAAGCCCTAGTTATATTGTCCGAGCCTCGGACATCAATCAAAAAATGGTATTGACGGTTTCGGCATGGGTTGATAACAAAGAGATAGCGTCTGAGCAGTTGACTCTTATCAATACGTCTGATGGTCTCCAAGGTCAAAAAGGGGACGCAGGACCGAAAGGAGACCCTGGTCCAAAAGGTGACCGAGGAGAAAAAGGCGAAAAGGGAGACCGTGGGCTACAGGGGCTCCAAGGCTTGCAAGGTCCAAAAGGTGACCAAGGTATCCCTGGAACTAAAGGAGCTGACGGCCGTACAACTTACACTCACATTGCCTACGCTGATACTATCTCAGGTAGTGGATTTAGCCAGACTAACGCTGACAAGGCCTATATAGGGGTCTATATTGATTTCAACTCAACCGACAGCGTCAATCCTGCTGATTATCGCTGGACGAGATGGAGAGGTTCAGATGGCTTAAACGGTAAGGACGGCCCTCAAGGTATTCCAGGTAAGCCTGGAGCAGATGGACGGACTCCATACTTTCACCGAGCCTGGGCTAACTCCGCTGACGGTCGTGATGGTTTCAGTACAACTGATAGCACGAATAAGCGCTATTTAGGGACGCTAACGGATTTCACTGAGGCGGATAGTCAAAATCCTGAACTGTACAAGTGGACAGCTCTCTTTGATAATGTTCAGGTAGGCGGAAAAAACTATATCAGAAATGCCTCATTTCTCTCTGGAGAGAATAAGTGGAGCAGAGCCTCTGTAAATGGATTAGCGTATAATTTCACTCATTCTGCAGCTAATAAGGGCAGGTCAGGCTTACATATGTTTAGCGAGAATGACACTGTTATTCCTCGCTGGAAAGGGATATATCAAAAAATTCCATTGTCTCAGCCGGCAGACACTCCGGTTACTGTTTCAGCATTGTTTGCGAAGGATGGGGCTCCTCAAGAGGCTCATATTGGAATCCATTTTATAAAAGATGGAGTCATCACCAGACAATCATGGCTTGATATACCTGTTTCCCAAATCAGCGATAAGTACCAACGTTTTTCTCTATCAGCAAAGCACAATATACCTTTTGATGAAATAACAGTCATGCTCTATGTTGGATATGACAAGATTGTCAATCTGTATGTTACAGACGTACAACTTGAAATCGGAAATGTAATGACTGATTTCAGATTATCAGACGAAGACGTGCAAGAGACCATCAACTCCAAGGCTGACCAAGGGCTGACTCAGGAGCAAATCAATGCGCTAAATGAAAAGGCTGGGATTATTCAAGCCGAGGTTGAGGCTAAGGCTAGTGCTGATGACTTAGATAACTGGATAAAGGCTTACAAGGACTTTGTTAAGGCCAACGAGACAGCGAGAGCACAAGCTGAGAAAGATTTGATTGCAGCTAGTCAGCGTGTCTCAAATATTGCCAAAGACTTGGGAGAATTATCTGACCGCTGGAATTTCATTGATAGTTATATGAGCTCATCAAATGAGGGCCTTGTGATTGGTAAGAATGACGGTAGCTCTAGTATGATGTTCAACCCAAACGGACGAATTTCAATGTATTCAGCAGGGATTGAGGTTATGTATATTTCTCAAGGTGTAATCCACATCGAGAACGGGATTTTCTCTAAGACTATCCAGATAGGACGATTTAGAGAAGAGCAGTATCATCTTAACCCTGACATGAACGTCATCCGCTACATTGGATAGAAAGGAGTAAAATGGCAAAGTTTAGTAATTCAAGTGGGAGCTTGTATCTCAATGTTTATGTAGAGCAGGGCTCTCAGAGTATCACGGCTAACACCTCAACTGTCAACTGGCGGATGACAGTTAGCCGTACAGGCGCCTACTACACTCATAACCATCAAGGAGACAGTACGTTGTCTCTCAATTTAGACGGCCGTAACGTGCATTACAGTTACCCGACGTGGGAGACCTCAGGCGAGGAGTACACTCTTGCTAGTGGCTCAAGTACAATCAGCCACAATGCGGATGGGACTAAGACGCTCCCTATCTCTTGTACGTTCAATCCTAACAATGGCTTGCATGGGACGATCACAGTCTCAGCAAGTCTCAGTCTGACAACTATACCACGCTCTAGCTCTGTAAGCGTGAGCCCTGGAGTTATTGGTAGTTCAGTTACTATCAATATTAACCGTCAAAGCTCAAGTTTCAAGCATACAGTGCGCTATTTATGGGCAGGTAAGTCAGGGACGATTGCAACGAATGTAGACACATCCACTAGCTGGACGATACCTCTTGACTTTGCAAACGACATTCCAAACTCGGCGAGTGGGACAGGGACTGTCTACGTAGATACCTATTCAGGTTCCACAAAGACAGGAACGCAGTCAACAACCTTGACGGCTAGCGTACCAGCGAATGTGAAACCCACATTTACAGGGATTTCACTGTCAGACTCGAATGGTGCAGCTCAAAACCTCATCCCAAACGGAAGCACGTTCATCCAGGTAATCTCTAACATCAAGGTAGCATTTAATGGCGCAGTCGGCTCTTATGGCTCATCCATTACTGGATACTATGCTGAAATTGTCGGCAAAAACCAGTCTACAAGCTCTAATGGCGGAAGTTTGGGCATTATGAATTATAACGGCACCATCAAAATCAGAGCAAGCGTCTCTGATAGCCGTGGCAGATGGTCGGATACTAAAGAGGTTTCCGTGACTGTGCTTGAGTATTTCGCCCCTGCTCTCAGCTTTAGTATTGCTAGAACAGGCTCAACCTCTAGCACCTTGACCGCTACGAGAAATGCCAAAATCGCCCCTCTGACAGTGGCAGGAAGTCAAAAGAACTCAATGACCTTGACTTTTAAAGTTGCAAGGCTTGGGACTACCA
>NZ_KV804912.1 GCF_001811505.1 Streptococcus sp. HMSC034E03 | reverse complement strand
AAAAAAGCCTTCTCGTGACTCACATCACGACCATGAAGCCCCTCCTCGACTTTAGAAGTATAGAAAGTCAAGGGGGTTCTCAGGTCTCCGTTTTGAGCCTCTGGCTTTTTATATCGATAGCTGGGACGATTAGTCTGATAGGACATCAGACATTGTTACTTCTGATTGTTTGTCTTCCCATTCAACAAAGCCAGGTAACGCTTCGTTGATTTCATCGAAACGCTCTTTTGACTCTTCAAATTCTTGGTCAACAGAACGAAACACCCCTTCTTTGATGTCGTAAAAGCCTTTTAAAACCTTAATCATGTTTTTCCTCCAATTTGTAATTTTCTAGTGATAATGCCATCAAATCTCCTTGAAAGTTTCCGTAGAAAAATTCAACTTGGTCATTGTAGACATATCGAGCACGTTCTAAAATAAGCTCTCTCACTCGTGGATCAGCAGAGTCCTTACTACCGACCAGACTGAGGATGGCTGACTCAGAACTTTCCAACATTTTAGAGAGGTTGTTATCCTCTCCAGTATGAAAAATCCTCATCCGCTCCTTGAAAGATTTAAGGAGTGGATGAAGTTGTTCTTCTGGAGTCATGGTTCAACTCCTAGATTAGGCTTGAGGAAGTTGTAGAGTCCAGACTGCTGCAGTCTTTTCATCGTGAGCCTTACCATAAGCAAATTGCTTAGCAGTGTAGAGGTTCAAATCTTCCAAAGCATAGGTTTCTGTGTAGCGACCGAATGAAATACCGCCACCGACAAAGGCATCATAACGACCTTTGACAAATGTAGTGACTTTACCAGCAGTCTGCGCCACGGATTCAACCAAGATAAGGTTAAATGGCATCGCAGTGATATAAACTCCTTGAGCATTCAACGAAGTGTATTGTTTCTTTACATCCCAAGCATCAGCTGGGTTAACAACCATCACAAGGTTGCCTTCTACTGCAACTGGAGTTGTTCCGTCCGCTTTTACAGAGTGATGTTTGTAAACATTTGTCAATTCTTTGACTACGGTTGCTGAGTCAGCAAAAGTCAACTTAGCAGTTTGAGCTGTTTTTTCAGCATAAGTTGTCTTATTGCTTTCAACAGTCCCTGAGAGAGTACGAGAAAGACCGATAGGTTTGTTGTCTCCATCGCCGTTCAAGAAAGCAGCTTCAAGGGCAGCGGCAAAGGCTTCTGTAATTTGTGCAGAAACAAATTTT
>NZ_KV804911.1 GCF_001811505.1 Streptococcus sp. HMSC034E03 | reverse complement strand
TCCTTTTTCCTTTATGCTGCTTTTGGCACTAATTTTGTTTGCTTCATCCATTCTTTGGCTATGTCCCAGACATCGGTTGGGACGTCTTGGTTATACTTGCCACGAAACTGGACTATTTTACCCTGCTTTACTTCGAGTGTGTAAAGAGGTGTTTTTGGTTGATTTGATAAGCGTACAAACACTATCAAAGTATCGCCTTTGAAATGCTTGTCTGTGTATGAGCTTACGCAGTGATGTAGCTTCTTGCCCTCATAGATCAGCTCGGCCACTTTTCTAGGGACATGGAATGCGTAACCGTGGATGATTCTATCCATTCCTTTTTTAAGTTTAAACTCAGATTCAAGCTGCTTACGTTTCTTCTTGTCTTCCATTTTGCGTTTTTCTTCAACGAATTGATTGTATAATCCGACCGTGTGATTGTGCATGGCCGTAAAATCCTTTGGTACAAGCATAGCATCACCTTCAGGCTCAATGCCCATTTCTCGTAGCATCTTGAGATAGTCAAGATATTCATTGAAATCAATATGATTCTTGATAATCCAATTCTGAAACTTATTGATCCCTACACCTTTCGGTATGTGCTTGATATCGTGGTAAGTCAGATAAGACTCGATACCAGGTACTAGCTGGCCGTTCCGTTCTTTTAATCGACGGCTCAACTCAAATTCGTTAAAGCTGCGATTTGAATTCTTGAAAAATTGTTTATTCTTCTGAAGCCATCTACGGTTCAAGGTCCGCATGTCTACGGTTCTTGTAAATCCGATTCTACAATTCGGAAACATGATTTCGTTGGCCAATCTGTAAGCGTGAATCTTCTGGGCAAACTCGATTTCAAACTTATATTTGTAAAGTCGTTCAATTTCCCAAAAAAA
>NZ_KV804910.1 GCF_001811505.1 Streptococcus sp. HMSC034E03 | reverse complement strand
CAGCAAGGATGATAAGATTCCCTTCATGAAGGCCTGTTGTAATCTTATCCAATCCAACAAAGCCAGTAGACAGACCAGTCACGAATCCATCTGTCTGTGAACGAGTCTCGACTATCTGCATATGTGTATCTAGAATATCAGCCACATTACGAAATCCTGTCCCTGCATTTTGATTACTGATATCCAGTAGAGATTTTTCAGTTTTAGCAATGATGTCACCAATCGATACATCACCTTGATAAGCACTAGATAACGAATCTGACAAGTTAGCAATTACTTTCCGAAGCGTAGCCTTTTCTTTAACGAGTTTGGCATAATGCTCCACATTCTTTGATGTTGGAGTTGAGTTCACTAACTCGACAACGTAGGTGATGCCCCCAATATTTGAAATGTCACCCTGATTAGTAAGAGCAGAAATCATGGTAGTAGGATCGATCGGCTCACCTTTTTCAAGTAATGACAACATTGTTTTAAAAACAATCTTGTTAGCAGGTTTGTAGAAATCTTCTGGAGTCAATTCGTCTGCAAGCAACGTCATTGTTTCTGGCGAGATAAAAACTGCACCAAGAACCGACTGTTCTGCAACTAGATCATGAGGTAGTATTCTAAAATCTTCACTCATGCGCTATCCTCCCAATATTTTTCTAGATCCACATTCATCACTGCAGCAAGGTTCTTTTGCTCAGTTAGGATTTGTCTGCGATAAGGCGCAAGACCAGCTTGTCGCTCCTCCTCACTTCGTGGCAAGTAATATCCGTTCGGCTTCATTTTCTTAGCTACGATAGGATGCCCAAAATTGACACGCAGGCTTTCGATGATTTCTTCTACCTTACGTTTTGAGAGCCCAGTTTCTAAACGAATTTCACTGGCTTGGATTGGCAAGTCGAAGGTCGCACAATTGATAATCATGTTTAAGACACGAATTTCTAATTCATTCATACTGCGACTAACAGTCATGTCTTTGCCCTCCATTTTCTAGGATTATGGCGAAAATCCATGGTCATTTCTTTGTAGAGCAAGCGCCCATTTTCTTCTAATAGGTTGGCATTTCGACTTCTTAGAAGATCATTGTTACCTGCTTCTTCCAGGTAGTCCTGAGCTAGCCTGTCATAGTCTTCGATACATGTCCGAAAAACTTGTGGCACGTCCTCAATCGTTGAAGAAAGTCCGATAGGAGGTTGAGAATCATAGGTGAATCCTCTATCACAGTTTTTCAAGTTTCTTCTTGCAACCTCTCTGAAATCTTCAGCTTCTTCAATGATGATCACTGTTTTTTGTTCAGTTTTTTCTTCATTTTTAGTAGTCAGTAACATCAGGATAAAGATCCCGATAAAGATTGATACTAAGCCAAGCAGCTGGCTTGATAAAGTTGGTTCTGTCATTTTATTCTCCTTACGCCCTCAATTTTCGTACTTCTTTCTCTAATTCCAAAATTTCATAAACATCATTGACATCATACATAATATCTTTTCCTTGCTTACGAAATCTTAAGCCTTTAAGTTCTAACTTCTTAATATAGCCATGAGTAAAGCCGAACTTCTTCATCAAAGCTTGTTGATTGATTGGCATGCGATCATTCTCTAACTGCTCCTTGACCTGCTTTTCAGCAAAAGCCAATAATTGATTCGTGAACAATTCAGCACTTTCGCCGTCCAATCGTAATTGTAACGTTATTCCTTCCATTTTTTACATCCTCTCAACTATGCGGGCAAGCATTTTTTGTGATATAATGGTTTAAATTGTTTAAGTAAGTACCTGATTTCTGTCAGGTGCTTTTTTGTTATTCTCCTATCTGTTATAATAAAGCCAGAAAGGAGGTGAGAATATGAAACAATTCATCAAAGATTGTTTTGATGAAAGTGATGAGAATGATTCAATCACAATCACTTTCTCAAATGGTGATAAAATTGACTTTTTCCAAGTATATGATGATTGCTCTGACACTGCGAATCATATAGTTCTTGTAGAAGTTGAAACGGATTTTCGACATCTAGTCAATCTTGATTATGTAGTACACATTCGTTCAAATGCGTAATCTTCCAGCACCTAATTTTGATGATTAGGTGTTTTTTGTTGCATAGCACGTTT
>NZ_KV804909.1 GCF_001811505.1 Streptococcus sp. HMSC034E03 | reverse complement strand
AGTCTGAAAAGGGCGCTTTAGTATTATGTCGTAGACCCGAAACCATGTGACCTACCCATGAGCAGGTTGAAGGTGCGGTAAGACGCACTGGAGGACCGAACCAGGGCACGTTGAAAAGTGCTTGGATGACTTGTGGGTAGCGGAGAAATTCCAAACGAACTTGGAGATAGCTGGTTCTCTCCGAAATAGCTTTAGGGCTAGCGTCGACATTAGAGATTCTTGGAGGTAGAGCACTGTTTGGGTGAGGGGTCCATCCCGGATTACCAATCTCAGATAAACTCCGAATGCCAATGAATTATGGTCGGCAGTCAGACTGCGAGTGCTAAGATCCGTAGTCGAAAGGGAAACAGCCCAGACCACCAGCTAAGGTCCCAAAATAATTGTTAAGTGGAAAAGGATGTGGGGTTGCACAGACAACTAGGATGTTAGCTTAGAAGCAGCTATTCATTCAAAGAGTGCGTAATAGCTCACTAGTCGAGTGACCCTGCGCCGAAAATGTACCGGGGCTAAAACAATTTACCGAAGCTGTGGATACCTTTATAGGTATGGTAGGAGAGCGTTCTATGTGTGAAGAAGGTGTACCGTGAGGAGTGCTGGAACGCATAGAAGTGAGAATGCCGGTATGAGTAGCGAAAGACAGGTGAGAATCCTGTCCACCGTAAGACTAAGGTTTCCAGGGGAAGGCTCGTCCGCCCTGGGTTAGTCGGGACCTAAGGAGAGACCGAAAGGTGTATCCGATGGACAACAGGTTGAGATTCCTGTACTAGAGTATGTAGTGATGGAGGGACGCAGTAGGCTAACTAAAGCAGACGATTGGAAGTGTCTGTCTAAGCAGTGAGGTGTGAATTGAGTTAAATGCTTAGTTCTATAACATTGAGCTGTGATGGGGAGCGAAGTTTAGTAGCGAAGTTAGTGACGTCACACTGCCAAGAAAAGCTTCTAGCGTTTAAACATACTCTACCCGTACCGCAAACCGACACAGGTAGTCGAGGCGAGTAGCCTCAGGTGAGCGAGAGAACTCTCGTTAAGGAACTCGGCAAAATGACCCCGTAACTTCGGGAGAAGGGGTGCTGACTTTAAGTCAGCCGCAGTGAATAGGCCCAAGCAACTGTTTATCAAAAACACAGCTCTCTGCTAAATCGTAAGATGATGTATAGGGGGTGACGCCTGCCCGGTGCTGGAAGGTTAAGAGGAGTGCTTAGCGGTAACGCGAAGGTATGAATTGAAGCCCCAGTAAACGGCGGCCGTAACTATAACGGTCCTAAGGTAGCGAAATTCCTTGTCGGGTAAGTTCCGACCCGCACGAAAGGCGTAATGATTTGGGCACTGTCTCAACGAGAGACTCGGTGAAATTTTAGTACCTGTGAAGATGCAGGTTACCCGCGACAGGACGGAAAGACCCCATGGAGCTTTACTGCAGTTTGATATTGAGTGTCTGTACCACATGTACAGGATAGGTAGGAGTCTATGAGATCGGGACGCCAGTTTCGAAGGAGACGTTGTTGGGATACTACCCTTGTGTTATGGCCACTCTAACCCAGATAGGTGATCCCTATCGGAGACAGTGTCTGACGGGCAGTTTGACTGGGGCGGTCGCCTCCTAAAAGGTAACGGAGGCGCCCAAAGGTTCCCTCAGAATGGTTGGAAATCATTCGCAGAGTGTAAAGGTATAAGGGAGCTTGACTGCGAGAGCTACAACTCGAGCAGGGACGAAAGTCGGGCTTAGTGATCCGGTGGTTCCGTATGGAAGGGCCATCGCTCAACGGATAAAAGCTACCCTGGGGATAACAGGCTTATCTCCCCCAAGAGTTCACATCGACGGGGAGGTTTGGCACCTCGATGTCGGCTCGTCGCATCCTGGGGCTGTAGTCGGTCCCAAGGGTTGGGCTGTTCGCCCATTAAAGCGGCACGCGAGCTGGGTTCAGAACGTCGTGAGACAGTTCGGTCCCTATCCGTCGCGGGCGTAGGAAATTTGAGAGGATCTGCTCCTAGTACGAGAGGACCAGAGTGGACTTACCGCTGGTGTACCAGTTGTCTTGCCAAAGGCATCGCTGGGTAGCTATGTAGGGAAGGGATAAACGCTGAAAGCATCTAAGTGTGAAACCCACCTCAAGATGAGATTTCCCATGATTTTATATCAGTAAGAGCCCTGAGAGATGATCAGGTAGATAGGTTAGAAGTGGAAGTGTGGCGACACATGTAGCGGACTAATACTAATAGCTCGAGGACTTATCCAAAGTAACTGAGAATACGAAGCGTGATTATTTTTAAGTGAAATTTGAAAGATATTCAATTTTGAGTAGGTATTACTCAAAGTTAAGTGACGATAGCCTAGGAGATACACCTGTACCCATGCCGAACACAGAAGTTAAGCCCTAGAACGCCGGAAGTAGTTGGGGGTTGCCCCCTGTGAGATAAGGAAGTCGCTTAGCT
>NZ_KV804908.1 GCF_001811505.1 Streptococcus sp. HMSC034E03 | reverse complement strand
GGTTTCCCTACGGCTCCGTCTCTTCAACTTAACCTCGCATCATATCGTAACTCGCCGGTTCATTCTACAAAAGGCACGCTCTCACCCATTAACGGGCTCGAACTTGTTGTAGGCACACGGTTTCAGGTTCTATTTCACTCCCCTCCCGGGGTGCTTTTCACCTTTCCCTCACGGTACTGGTTCACTATCGGTCACTAGGGAGTATTTAGGGTTGGGAGATGGTCCTCCCAGATTCCGACGGGATTTCGCGTGTCCCGCCGTACTCAGGATACTGCTAGGTACAAAGACTATTTTAAATACGAGGCTATCACTCTCTTTGGCTGATCTTCCCAAATCATTCTTCTATAGTCTTTGAGTCCACATTGCAGTCCTACAACCCCGAAGAGTAAACTCTTCGGTTTGCCCTCCTGCCGTTTCGCTCGCCGCTACTAAGGCAATCGCTTTTGCTTTCTCTTCCTGCAGCTACTTAGATGTTTCAGTTCACTGCGTCTTCCTCCTCA